>JAHEBA010000029.1 GCA_024642465.1 Alphaproteobacteria bacterium | reverse complement strand
AAGTGCCGCAACGAGACCGGCGAGGTGCTACCCGACGCCACGCCGCCGCTGATGAGCAAGCGTCCGCCGGCGCCCAAACCGCAGCCGGACGACATGCAGGCAACACCTGCCGCGAAGAAGACGCCGGCCAAAAAGCCGGCAGCGAAGAAGAAGAAGGCGGCGAAGAAGTCATGATCACGATAATTTTCTCGCTTTTCCTGCTCACCATGCTGGTGCTGGTCGCGGTCGCCATCCTGCGTACCGACAACCTGTTCACCGCCGTCATGCTGTCCGGCATCTTCTCGCTGATCATGGCGGCCAACTTCTTTGTTCTGGACGCCGCCGACGTGGCGCTGACCGAAGCGGTCATCGGCGCCGGCATTTCCACCGTGCTGTTCCTCGGCGCGCTGGCGCTGACGGCTGAGAAGGACCGCTCGCCGCCGGTGGGCTCCGTCGTTCCGCTGATTTCCGCGGTGGCGCTCGGTTCGGTCATCATCTACGCCGTGATGCAGGCGCCGCGCCTGGGAGATCCCAAAGCCGTGGTGCACAACCATGTGGCGCCCTGGTACCTGGAAAAGACACCTGAACTGATCGACGTGCCCAACGTGGTCACCGCCGTGCTGGCCTCGTTCCGTGGCTACGATACGCTGGGCGAAGTGTTCGTGGTGTTCATCGCCTGCATGGGCGTCATGGCGCTGCTGGGCCGGGTGCGTCCGCGCAAGGATTCGATCAAGCTTACCGAATACGAAGAGCGTAGCCGCAACCTGCGTCACCACCTTATCCCGCGCATCGTCGGTAAGATGCTGGTCCCCTTCATAGTGCTGTTCGGCCTCTATGTGCAGTTCCACGGCGACTTCGGTCCGGGCGGTGGCTTCCAGGCCGGCGCTCTGGTGGCCGCTGGCGTCATCCTGTACTCCCTGTTGGAGGGTGACTGGCGCGGCCGCGAACTGGTGCCGGAATGGTTTTCCAGCCTGCTGGTGGCGGCAGGCGCCTTTCTCTACGCCTCGGTGGGCGTCGCCTGCATGGTGATGGGCGGCCGCTTCCTCGACTACTCGGCGCTGGACAGCCACGATCCGGTCCACGGCCAGCACCTGGGCATCCTGCTGGTTGAACTGGGGGTCGGCATGACCGTGACCGGGGTGATGATCACCATCTTCCATGCCTTTGCACGCCGGGGGGTCCGCTGATGCAACTTCTCGGCCTGTACAACTACTTCGTGTTCGCCACGCTGCTGATGGTTGGCCTGTACTGCGTGCTGGCCCGCACCAACATCATCAAGTCGCTGATCGGCTTGTCGATCTTCCAGTCGGCGGTGTTCCTGCTATACATCTCGATGGACAAGGTTGACGGCGGAACAGCTCCTATCATTCCCTCGGATGCCCCACCCGACATCATCTACGCCAACCCGCTGCCGCAGGTGCTGATCCTGACCGCGATCGTTGTCGGGATCTCGACAACTGCGCTCGGCCTCGCCGTCGCCGTCCGCATCCGCGAGGCCTACGGCACCATCGAAGAAGACAAAATCCAGGAAATGGACCGCGAACAGTGACCCTCTACGATCAGCTTCCGGCCTTGCTTATCGCAGTGCCGCTGTTCACTGCGCCGATTGCCTATCTTCTGCGCGCGCACGGCCTGCCGTGGGCGGCGGCCACTGCGGCCGTGGTCATGACATTCATCATCTCGTGCTCGATTGCGGCAACCGTGATCGGCGGCGAAACCATCGTCTACGAAATGGGCGGCTGGCCCGCGCCCTACGGCATCGTTCTGCATATCGACGCCCTGTCCGCCTTGCTTGCCATGCTGGTGACGGGTTCATCCGCCGCAGCACTCATCTTTGGCGCCAAGAGCCTGGCGGACGAAGTGGGCGAGGAGATCGCGCCGTCCTTCTTCGCAGCCTGGATCCTGTGTACCGCAGGTCTCACCGGCATGGTGGTCACCGGCGACGCCTTCAACATCTTCGTGTTCATGGAGATATCGTCGCTGTCGACCTACATTCTCGTCTCGGCAGGCCCGGACCGGCGCGCACTCGTGGCGACCTACCGCTACATTGTGATGGGTACCATCGGCGCGACGTTTTACCTGATCGGCGTCGGTTTCCTGTACATGTCGACCGGCACGCTTAACACCATGGACCTGGCAGCCCGGCTGGGCGACGTGACCGAATTGCGGCCCGTGCTGGTTGCAGCAGGATTCATCACCGTGGGCCTGGCGCTCAAGGCGGCCATCTTCCCGCTGCACTCTTGGATGCCGAATGCCTACACGTTTGCGCCGAACGTGGTGACGGTCTTCATCGCTGCAGCGTCTGCGAAGGTGTCGCTCTACGTGATGATGCGCATCGACTACGCCATCTTCTACAAGAACATACCCAATCATGAACTGCAGCTTGCCCTGCTGCTGGCGCCGATGGCCATCCTGGCGTTGTTTGCAGGCTCCATGCTGGCGATCTACGAGAGGAACCTGAAGCGGCTGCTGGCCTATTCGTCGGTGGCGCAGGTGGGTTACATCGCGCTCGGTATCGCCATGTCCTCCGTGGCGGGTCTTACCGGCGCCATCGTGCACATGTTCAATCACGGCGTCATCAAGGGCGGCATGTTCATGGCCGTCGCCTGCCTGGCCCTGCGTTATCGCTCGGTAAACATCGCCAATCTGGCCGGAGCGGGCAGGGCGATGCCGTGGACCATGGCCGCATTCGTGATCGGCGGTCTCGGGCTGATCGGCGTGCCGCTGACCCCCGGCTTCATATCAAAGTGGTATCTGGTGCTGGGCGCACTGGAGCAGGGCGGCTTCGGCGCTTTTCTCGTGATGGTGATCCTGGCCTCGTCGCTGCTGGCCGTGATCTATGTCTGGAAGGTGATCGAGGTGGCCTACTTCAAGGAGCCGCGCGCCAATGCAGCGCCCATCGAAGGCGAAGCGCCGCTCGTGATGTTGATCCCGACCTGGATCGTGGTGCTTACGGGGATATGGCTGGGCATCAACAGCTACGTGCCGGTGACGCTCGCAACGCTGGGCGCTGAAACGCTGCTGGGGGCACGCTGATCATGTTCACCGAATCCCAGACCATCCTGCTGTCCCTGCTGATCCCGTTCATCGGCGCCTTCGGCATTGCGCTTGCCGGCCGCTGGCCCAATGTGCGCGAAACCGTCACCCTGACCACCGCAGTCCTGCTGGCGGCCAATGTCTGGAGCCTGCTGCCGGTGGTGTATGCCGGCGGGCGCCCCGAACTGCACTTCGTCGACATGCTTCCCGGCCTGTCCATTGCCTTCAGGGTCGAGCCGCTGGGCATGCTCTTCGCCGCCCTTGCCTCGGGCCTGTGGATCGTCAACTCGGTCTATTCAATCGGCTACATGCGCGGCAACGACGAGAAGCACCAAACCCGCTTCTATGTCTGCTTCGCAATTGCGCTGATGGCGGCCATGGGCATCGCCTTCTCCGGCAACATGCTCACGCTGTTCATCTTCTACGAGGTGCTGACCGTCTCGACTTATCCGCTGGTGGCGCACAAGGGCGATGAAGCCACGGTCAGGTCGGCGCGCGTCTACATGGGCATCCTGCTGGGCACCTCCATCGGCCTGCTGCTGCCGGCCATGATCTGGACGTACTCACTTGCCGGCACGCTGGATTTCACGCCGGGCGGCATTCTTGACGGCAAGATCGCTGAACCACTCGTCGGGCTTCTTCTGCTGATGTACGCCTATGGCGTTGGCAAGGCGGCGCTGATGCCGGTACAGCGCTGGCTGCCCGCGGCCATGGTGGCGCCGACGCCTGTTTCGGCGTTGCTGCACGCCGTGGCGGTGGTGAAGGCGGGCGTATTCACCATCACCAAGGTGTTCGTCTACATCTTCGGCATCGACTTCCTGTTCTCCCAGCCCAGCCACAGGCTGGTGATCTGGATCGCCTGCTTCACCATCGTGGTCTCCAGCTTCATCGCGCTCAGGCAGACCAACCTGAAGCGGCTGCTGGCCTATTCGACCATCGGCCAGCTGAGCTACGTTGTGCTGGCGGCCTCGATCCTCAAGCCCCTGTCGGAAGTCGGTGCGTCGATGCACATGATGGCGCACGCCTTCGGCAAGATCACGCTGTTCTTCGCCGCCGGCGCCATCTACGTCGCCTCCAAGAAAACCGACATCACCGAGATGCGCGGCATCGGCCGGCGCATGCCGTGGACGATGGCGGCGTTTTCGGTCGGCGCATTGTCGATGATCGGCATGCCGCCCACCGGCGGGTTCATCTCCAAGTGGTACATTCTCGGCGGGGCCATCCAGGACGACAACTACCTTGCGCTCGCCACGCTGGTGGCCTCGACCTTGCTGAACGCGGCTTATTTCCTGCCGTTCATCTTCGCCGCCTTCCTGTACGAGGAAAACGTGAAGCCGAAGAAGGATCATGGCGAGGCACCGTGGCCGATGGTGGTGGCGCTGACCACGACGGCGTTGCTGACGTTCTGCTTCTTCCTGTTCCACCAGCCGATCGCCGACCTTGAAGCCCAGATATTGCTGAAGTGACCGACATGGCCAAGAAACCCGAACAACCCGAACAGGCGCCCGGACATGACCACTGGCTGGTCCGGCCGGAGAACATCCGCAAGATGTGGATCTGGTCTTCCGTGGTGCTGGGTCTGACCGTCATAGCGGAATTCTTCACCGGATCTGCCGGCCACTTCGGCGGGCCGGACCAATGGTTCGGGTTCCCGGCCATCTTTGGCTTCCTGTCCTGTTGCGCGATGGTGTTCGGCGCCAAGGTGCTCGGCATGATCCTGAAGCGGAAGGATGACTACTATGATCTTTGAGTCCTTCCCGCCCGCCCTCATTCTGCTTACCGCCGCATTGCTGGCGGTGATCGCGCGTCCCAATGCACGCGCCATCATCCTGCTGGTTGCCCCGCTGATTACGCTGTGGGCCATCTGGTCGCTGCCGGAGGGCGTGCTACTGACCACGCGCTTCCTTGGCTACCCGATCGAGCCACTCGAGGTGACGCCGGTCAGGCGCATGTTCGCCACCGTCTTCACCATCATGGCCTTCGCGGGCGCGCTGTTCTCGTTCCGCACCGCCAAGACCGCGGAACTCGGCGCTGCCTTCGCCTATGCCTCTGGTGCGGTGGGCGTGTCGTTCGCTGGCGACCTGATCTCGCTGTTCATCTGGTGGGAGATGATGGCGATTTTCTCCACCATCGTGATCTGGTGCGGCGGCACCGAGGCTTCGCGCCGGGCCGGCATCCGCTATGCCATGATGCACATCCTGTCCGGCGTGCTGCTGAAGATTGGAATCGAGGGCGTTTACGTTCACACCGGCTCGCTCGACATCGTGGCGATGCAGGCGCTGAACCTCAACATCTTCGCGCTGCAACCCATCGACATCGACATCTGGCTGCTGCTGGCCGGCGTGCTAATCAACGCCGCCGCCCCGCCGTTCTCGGCCTGGCTGCCGGACGCCTACCCGGAAACCAGCCCGACAGGTGCTGTATTCCTGTCGGCCTTCACCACCAAGACCGCTGTGCTGGCGCTGATCCTCCTGTTCCCCGGCCAGCAGGTGCTGATCTGGGTCGGCCTCTACATGGTGTTCTACGGCATCATCATGGCGCTGCTCGAAAACGATGCGCGCCGCATCCTAGCCTATTCGATCATCAACCAGGTCGGCTTCATGGTGACCGCTGTCGGCATCGGCACCGAACTGGCGTTGAATGGCGCAGCGCTGCACGCCTTCGCCCACATCATCTACAAGGCGCTGCTGCTGATGTCGGCGGGCGTCGTGATGTACCGCACCGGCCTGCGCCGTTGCACCGATCTGGGCGGCCTGTTCCGCACCATGCCGGTCACCTGCATCTGCGGCATCATCGGTGCGCTGGCGATCTCGTCGTTCCCGCTCACCTCCGGCTACACCACCAAGACGATGATTTCCGTGGCGGCTGAACACGAGCATCTGGTGTTCGTCTGGTACATGCTGGCGGCGGCGTCTGCAGGCGTGTTCCTGCATGCCGGCATCAAGTTCCCGTGGTTCGTGTTCTTCCAGAAGGACTCAGGCCTTCGCCCCAAGGACGCGCCGTGGAACATGGCGGCGGCGATGATCTTCTTCGCCTTCCTGTGCATCGCGCTGGGCGTCTATCCGGACCCGCTCTACGCCATGCTGCCGAACCATGCAGTGGTGCCGGTCTACAAGCCCGAGAAGCTGGTGTTCTACCTGCAGCTGCTGCTGTTCTCCGGCCTCGCGTTCTTCCTGCTGCTCGACTACATGAAGCGCACCAACACCATCACGCTCGACCTCGACTGGTTCTGGCGCGTGGCCATCTTCAATGCCGGCAACTGGGTGTTCGACCAGACCACCCGCATCCGTGGCGGCATGGAAAAGGCGTTCGTGGGCTGGCTGAAGTCGAAGGAAGAGACCATCGAGGACCTGTCCGAACGCGACGGCTTCATCCTGCGCGCAACCTCGGCAACGGGCCTCGGCGCGCTATACGTGATGATCCTGCTGACGCTGTACGTGTTCGTCTACTATCTGGAGTAGGCTGATTTTGCGCCCCGGCCTCCGTGCCGGGTCCCAGACCGGGTCCCGGAACAGGTCCGGGACACAGCAAGACTCACACCCCGCCGGCGGCTTCGTAGCTCTCGTGCGCTTCCAGCCAGTTGAGCTCGGCCGTCTCCAGGTCATCCGCCAGCCGGGTGCGCAGGCGCGCGAAGTCGGCCGCCTTCTTCGGGTCGGTTGAATAAAGCTGTGGGTCTTCCAGCGCCTTGTCGAGGATGCCGATCTTGTCCTGCAGTTCGCGCATCTGCCGGTCGAAGACCTGGATCTGCTTCTTCAGCTGCACCAGGTTGACCCGCTCAGGCTTGGCTGCAACTTCGGCGGGGGCAGGCGTACCATTCACCTTCAGCTCGCGCGCTTCCGCCTTCGCCTCGCGCCGCGCCGCCCGGGCTTTCTCCAGCACCAGCTGCGCGTAAGCATCGAGGTCGCCGTCATAGGCCTTCACGGTGCCGCCATCCACCAGCCACAGCCGGTCGACGGACGCCTCGATCAGGTGCCGGTCGTGGCTGATCAGGATGACCGCACCCTCATAGTCGTTGAGCGCATGCACCAGCGCCTCGCGCGCGGCAATGTCGAGGTGGTTGGTCGGCTCGTCCAGCACCAGGATGTTGGGTCCGTGGAAGGCGGCGAGCGCAAACAGCAGCCGCGCCTTCTCGCCGCCCGACAGGGTTTCCACCTTGTTGTTGGCCAGCTGCGCGCCGAAGCCATATGCGCCGAGTTTCGCCCGCCGCTCGGCCTCAGTCGCCTCAGGCATCAGTTCGAGGAAATGATCGTACGGCGTCTTGCCGGGCGACAGCTCGTCCATCTGGTGCTGGGCGAAATAGGCCACGTCCAGCTTCTTGTGGTGGCGCATGTGTCCGTCCATCACCGACAGTCTGCCGCACAACAGCTTGGCGAAGGTGGACTTGCCGTTGCCGTTGGCGCCGAGCAGGGCGATGCGGTCATCGCCGTCGATGCGCAGGTCGATGTTCTTCAGGATCGGCTTGCCGGCCTCGTAGCCCACAGCCGCCTTCTCGAACCGCACCAGAGGCGGGTTGATGGGCCGCGCCGGGGCCGGGAACATGAACGGCGCCACGCGGTCTTCCAGCACGTCGGCGATCGGCTGCATCTTTTCCAGCGCCTTCAGCCGCGACTGTGCCTGGCGCGCCTTCGATGCCTTGGCGCGGAACCGGTCGACGAACGCCTGCATGTGGGCGCGGGCGTCTTCCTGCTTCTTCTTCATCTTGAGCTGCAGGGCAGCCTTCTCGCGCCGGATGTGGTCGAAGGTGTCATAGTTGCCCTGGTAGAGGGTGAGCTTCAACTGGTCGAGATGCAGGATCGAGTTGACTGCCTCGTTGAGCAGGTCCTTGTCGTGGCTGACGATGAGCACCGTGTGCCGATAGGTGCGGATGTAGCTCTTGAGCCAGATCACGCCTTCCAGGTCGAGATAGTTGGTCGGTTCGTCAAGGAGCAGCACGTCCGGCTCGGCGAACAGCGCCGCGGCAAGAGCAACTCGCATGCGCCAGCCGCCGGAAAACGCGGAGCACGGCTCGTTCTGCGCCGCCTCGTTGAAACCGAGGCCGGCCAGAATGGTGGCGGCGCGGGCAGGTGCGGAATGGGCGTCGATATCAGCCAGCCGCGTCTGTATCTCGGCAATGCGGTGCGGGTCGTGCGCGGTCTCGGCTTCCGCCAGCAGGCTTGCCCGTTCGGTATCGGCGGCCAGCACCACCTCGATCAGCGTTTCGGAGCCGCCCGGCGCTTCCTGCGCCACGGTGCCGATGCGGGCGTTTTTCGGCACCGAGCATGACCCGGTCTCGGGCTGCAATTCGCCGAGGATCAGCTTGAGCAGGGTGGACTTGCCGGTACCATTGCGCCCGACAAAGCCGACCTTGTGCCCGGCAGGCAGCGCCACCGTGGCATGGTCGATCAGCAGGCGTCCCTCGACGCGGTATGTCAGGTCATTGATGTGCAGCATGGCTTCGGCGGTGTTTAGCGAAAACTCGAGGCCGTGGCGAGGGGCGTTGCGACATGTGACGAACTGCACATCTGCCCGGTGCCGGAGCGGCTAATGTCGTCATCAACAACAAGGCGTTGAACAACAAGAACCAAGAAGCAAAGCGGTCTGCCCCCCGGAAATTCCCCTGCAAACCTTTTCTTACGGGACGCGCGGCTTCACCAGGAAAAGCATCACACGCCGGATTTAAATCGAAGGCCCAAAGGCCCGCGTCGCACGCCCGCGACGCAGAGGCTCAACGAGAAGGCCCTGATTACTTGCGCTCCAGAATTCCGATGCCAGTTCCCCGGCTGGCTGAGGCAAGTCCGGGGCGCAAGTTCCGTTTTGGGGCTATCTCAGCTTCCAACGTGCTTCTGCCCACGCGCCTCCGCCAGCTTCACCTGCCGGTGCCGTTCCCGGTATCGCGCCCGGTCCTCATCCGTGCGGGTCGAGTGACAATGGTGGCAGGACACACCTTCCTCGTAGAGCGCAGAAGTCAGGTCTTCTGGCTTGAGAGGCATCCGGCAGGCCCGGCACAGCACGTGCCCGTCAGGCTCAAGCCCATGGCCGACGGAAACGCGCTCGTCGAACACGAAACAGCCACCCTGCCACTTGCTCTCCTCCGGCGGCACCACTTCGAGATATTTCAATATGCCGCCCTTGAGGTGATAGACTTCGTCTGCTCCTGCCTGTTTCGCAAAGGCCGTGGACTTCTCGCAGCGTATACCGCCGGTGCAGAACATGGCGATCTTCTTGCCCGCGAATTTGTTGTGTTTCGACCGGAACCAGTTGGGAAACTCGCTAAAACTTCTGGTGTGCGGGTCTATTGCACCTTCGAACGTGCCGATGGCCACCTCGTAATCGTTCCGCGTATCGATGACCACCGTATCTGGATCGGAAATAAGCGCGTTCCAGTCCTTTGGGTCCACATATGTCCCTACAATGTGATTGGGGTCGATGTCCTCGACGCCCATCGTCACGATCTCGCGTTTCAGCCGCACCTTCATGCGGTGAAACGGCATTTCGTCAGCGAACGATTCCTTGTGCTCAAGGTCCGCGCAGCCCGGCAGCGAGCGGACATGGGCGAGCACGGCGTCAATGCCCGCGCGCGAGCCGGCGATGGTGCCGTTGATGCCTTCGCGCGCCAGCAGCAGCGTTCCCTTGACACCGTTTGAGCAACAAACCCGGGCCAGCGGTCCACGAACCGCGCCGGGCTCATCCAGGCGGGTAAACATGTAGAGAGCTGCAACCAACACTGGAGAAATATCTTGCCGCAGGCCGGACATGAAACCTTGTTCCTGATCGAGCGTTGTCCCGGCGCCCAATGAAAGGAGATTTGCAGGCAATGATGACCCGCCGCCAGTTCACCGTTTGCCTTGCCACAGCCACGGGGCTGATGGCAACCCTTGCCCGTCTGTCTGCCTCGCTGGCCGGAGTCGGGGATGGATTCCGGTTCACCTTTGATGGCTTCGACGGCAAGCCGCTGCCGCTTTCGCGCTTCAGGGGCAGGGCGATCCTCGTGGTCAACACGGCCAGCAGATGTGGCTACACGGGCCAGTACGCCGGGCTGGAGAAGCTGTGGCAGGAGTTCGGCCCGCGTGGGCTGACTGTCGTGGGCGTGCCGTCGAACGACTTCGGCAGTCAGGAACCGCTTGAGGGCGAGGCGATCAAGAACTTCTGCTCGCTGAATTTTGGCGTCACGTTTCCGCTGGCCGATCGCACGCCGGTAATCGGCGAGGAGGCCCACCCGTTCTACAAGTGGGCCCGCGAAACGGCGGGAAGCCGCGCTATCCCAAAGTGGAACTTCCACAAGATCCTGCTGGCGCCGGACGGCACCGTAGCGGCGGCCTTTCCCAGCCCCGTAACGCCGGATGCGGCGGCGCTGCACGAGGCCATCGCCGCAGCACTTCCACGTTCCTGATCGCCGCCCGGCCTCAGTCGCCGGTGCCGGCATATCCGAATTCGAGCCGCGCATTCGAACTGTTGCGGATGTAGCCCACGACTTCACAGCCCTCACGGATGGGGGCGACTCCGCGCAGCACGATTGTCTTCACTCCGTAGTCCGCCTCGGTATAACGGCCGGACACGTTGTAGGACGCGGGCTGGCAGCCCTGCTTGAAGGTGTAGGCAGTGCCGCGGATGCGGTTGCCGGTCATCTGGCCGCGAAACAGCACGGTGCCGCGCCGTACGCCATGCCGGCGCAGGCTGGACTTGGGATCGGCATAGCGGATTGTCACGGAATCGCCGTTGCGAATGATGCTCATGTAGGAGTTGTTGTGGCCCCAGAAGACGCCCTCGGACATTTGCGCCGAAGCGGGTGAGGCAAGCAAGACGCCGGTGCAGATGGCGGCGGCAGTGGCAATGGCTGGAAATCGCACGGTGGGGTTCTCCCGGAAAGATGCTGTCGTTGCCGGCATCCTTGCGCCGGGTTCCTCGACATCACCTGAACGCATCGTCCACCGGCACCTTGTAGGCATTGGCCAGCCGGTTGGTCATGTTGGCAAGCCCCACGATGGCGATGAGTTCGTTCATCATCTCGTCGCTCGCACCCTTTGCCCGTGCAGAAGCGCCGTGGCTGGCCATGCAGTAGTCGCAATTGTTGGTGATCGACACCGCCACGTAGATCAGCTCCTTGGTCAGCGGATCGAGCGCGCCGGGACCCATCATGTCCTTCAGCGATGTCCACAGGTGGGCCAGCATGCGTGGCTCGTTGGCCATGTATTTCCAGAAGTTGTTGACGTCGCTCACGCCACGCGTAGCCTTCATGTCGTCGTAGACGGCGCGCACTTCATCACTGGCGTCTGCATAGTCGATCGGGTTCATGTGGGGTTCATCTCCATTTCGTCACGATGATCGGCATGACTGGACGCAAAGCCTGCGATGGCTGCAGGCGATTGCCAAGGAGGAATTGATGAAGCTGCGGAACAGACTGATTGCGTACACGGCGCTGGCCCTTCTGGGCGGTGCCTTTGCGGGGCCTTTGCCTGCCCTGGCGCAGAACTTCGAGGTCGACGTGCGCCAGCTGAGCGTGGAGGACCTGCAGGCCAATCTGCAGGCGCTGCAGGCGGGCCAGCATCCCCTGTCTGCCAAGGATGCCCGCCGCCGCTTGCGTCAGGTTCAGCGCGAACTGGCGCGCCGCAGTGCGCAGCAGCAACCGGCCCATCAACAACAGCAGCAACAGCAGCAACCGGCGCAGCAGCAACCGGCCCAGCAGGGCGGTGACGATGAGAACGTCAACCGCGAGGCACGGCAGTATCTGCGTGCCAACCAGAACATCGCCCGTCTGAACGACCGGCAGCTGGTTGACGCCATCCGCACCGGCCGCAACCTGCTGCAGCAGCAGGGGCTTCGCGGCCGCCTGCAGAACCAGGTGCAGCAGACGGTGCAGGCAGCCCAGTCCGAGCGCCAGCGCCGGGAAGCCGCCGCCCAGCAGCAGCAACAGCAAACGGCCCAGCAAGGCGGTGGTGATGACAACGTCAACCGCGAGGCGCGGCAGTATTTGCAGTCCACCGGCGACGTTACCCGCCTGAACGACCGGCAGCTGGTCGATGCCATCCGCACTGGCCGCAATCTGTTGCAGCAGCAGGGGCTTCGCGGCCGCCTGCAGAACCAGGTGCGGCAGACCGTGCAGGCAGCCCAGGCCGAACGCCAGAGCCGCCAGAATGCCGGCCAGCAGGCTCCGGCCGGTGGCGGCAACGCCGATGCCATCGCCCGCCGCCTGCTGAACGACAACCGGCCACCCTCGGCCCTGCGAGACAACCAGTTGCGCGACCGGCTGCAGGAAGCCCGCAACGTCATGGGCGACCGCTTGCTCGACCGGCGTTTGTTCCGGCAGGTTCGCCGCATGGCGCAAGCCGACGCGGAAGAACTGCGCAACCGCGTCTCCCAGCGCCAGCAAGATCGTGGTGAACGCCGCGAGGATCGCCAGGGCGCCCGGCAACTGTTGGACGACCAGCGGCCTGCGTCACGCCTCAACGACCGGCAGCTGCAGGTCCGCATCACGTCTGCCCGAGATCTTTTGTCTTCGGGCAACCTGAGGCCCGGCCAGCAAGCCCGCATCAGGGACATGTTGGAGGAAGCCCGGCGCGAGAAGAACCGCCGCCTGATCGCCGAGCGCCAGCGCCGGCGTGAGGAACTCGCCCGCCAGCGCCGCCAGAACCAGGTCATCATCAGGATTCCGCGTGGCACCTTCGAGGACCGGGACGACATTGCCGCAGCGGAGGCCGACGACGAACTGCTGGAACGGCAGCTGGTCGCCCCGCCCACCAGGCGCATCGAGCGGCGTTACTCGCGCTCCGACTTGCGCCGCGATCCGAGCCTGCGCGACTACATGCCGGCAATCGAGGTCGATACCATCCGCTTCGGCTTCAACGAGGCTTTCGTGCGGGAAGAGGAAATCCCGCAGCTTGAACGTATCGGCGAGATCATCGAACGCATCGTCGCCACCAACCAGGACGAGGTGTTCCTGATCGAGGGCCACACCGACGCGGTAGGATCGGACAGCTATAACCTCGCGCTGTCGCAGAAGCGGGCCGATGCGGTGCGCGACGCGATGTTGCAATATTTCAACATTGCACCGGAGAACCTCGAGACGATCGGCTATGGCGAGGAGTTCCTCAAGATCGAGACCGAGGAAGAAGAGCAGGAGAACCGGCGCGTCACCATTCGCCGTATCACGCCGCTGCTGACTGGCGCGCGCTAGGCCGCCCGCCACACGTTCCGAACCCGCATCGCCCTGGCTGCGCAGCCCGCAGCCGGTGTTTTTGCAACCATTTCGCCGCATTCGGGTTGTTTCATGGAGAGCAAATAGGGCGGATACGGACAACTGAAACGGCTTCAACAGCCGACAGGGAAACAACCATGAACATGAGAAATGGACTGATGAGTGGCGCAGCCGCCATCGCAATGATGTTTGCCATGCCGCAGGCCGCATGGTCCCAGACCACCTCGGAACAGCAGGAGCAGGTTCCCCCGGTTGAACTGCCGCCCGTGACGGAGCAGGCACCCGCTACCGATCAGCAGGCCGAACCGGCTCAGCAGGAGCAGGCACCCGCCACCGAGCAGCAGGCCGAACCGGCTCAGCAGGAGCAGGCACCCGCCGGCCAGGCATCGGACCAGGCCAAGGAGCAGGTGGAAGAGAACGCCGGAAAGAAGCAGCAGAAGGCCGAGGAACGCGCCCAGAAGAAGCAGCAGAAAGCCGAAGAGCGCGCTCGGAAGAAACAGGAGAAGGCCGAGGAACAGCCCGCCCAGCAGGAACAGGCACCCGCTGCCGAACAGCAGCAGCAGGCTGAGCCCGCCCAGCAGGAGCAGGCCCCGGCTGCCGAACAGGCCCCGGCTGCAGAGCCTGCCCAACAGGAACAGCAGGCTGAACCGGTCAGGAAAAAGGACCGCAAGAAGGACCAGGCTGAAGAGCAGCAGCAACAGCAGCAACAGGCTGAGCCTGCCCAGCAGGAACAGGCCCCGGCAGCCGAACAGGCTCCTGCCGCCACCGAAGAGCAGCAGCAGGCCGAACCTGCCCAGCCGCAGCAGCCACCGGCCGAAGATCCCAAGCCCACCTTCACGGCAGACAGCGTGCTTGGCGATGACCGCCCAGCCACCGAAATGACCGACGCGGACTTGCGCGAGCGCATTCGCGCGGCGGAAGAACTGTCGGCAAACGACCAGATACCGCGCCGCCAGCGCCGGCAGTTGCAGGAGAAGCTTGCCGCCGACCAGGCCGAGCTCAATGCCCGTATCGCTGCCAGCACCGGCGTGGCCGTGCAGAACCTCGACGTGTCGGAAAAGGTCAACGAGATCACCGGCGACAACCGCAAGCCGCGCGATCTGGGCGACGACGAGTTGCGCTCGCGCATCCAGGAAACCCGTGGCCTGCTGGCGCTTGAAGGCCTCAGCCGGGACCAGAAGCAGGCGTTGCGCGAAGTGCTTGACGCGGACCGCGCCGAAATCCGTTCGCGGGTAGCTGCTCGGGATGCTGACAGGCAGCGCAACCGCCGCGGCGATGATGCTGAGGACAGTCGCCGCTCCGACGAGCTGCCGATGCGCGGCGACCAGCTCACCGTGCGCGACCTGCTGGACGACAACCGTCCGGCCGACGACCTGACCACCCGAGCGTTGGAACGCCGCATCGACGCCAACCGCCGCGCCCTGCGGCTGGACAACCTGACCGACCGCCAGCGGCAGGCCCTGCACGAGCGCATGCGCGACGACCGTCAGGCCATGCGCAACCGCTTTGGCAACCGCCGGGACCGGCGCCGTCAGCGTCTTGATGATCCGGCATACGCGCTGGCCGTTGCGGCGGGCGCCATCGCCACCGCCGCCATCCTGTCGCGCCCCAACATCGCGGCTGCGGAAGCCTATGACGAGGAGATCGAGGACTGGCTGACGGCGGCCCCGCTGGTGGAAACGAAGCGCCGGTACAGGGTCGAGGACTTCCGCGACCAGCCCAGGCTGCGCTATGCGGTGCCGGGTATCGAACTGGATACCGTGCGCTTCGGCTTCGGCGAGGGCTTCCTGCGCGAGGAGGAATTGCCCAAGCTCGACCGGATCGGCGAGACCATCGAGCGCATCGTTGCCGGCAATCCCGACGAAGTGTTCCTGATCGAGGGTCACACCGACGCGGTCGGCACCGAGGCAGCCAACATGAAGCTTTCCGAGGAACGCGCCGAGGCTGTGAAGCAGGCGCTGCTGGAATACTTCAACATCGACGAGGACAACCTGGTCACGGTGGGCCGCGGTGAAATGTATCCAAAGATCCCGACCCAGGAAGCCGAAGCGGAGAACCGCCGCGTGTCGGTACGCCGCATCACGCCGCTGCTGGCGCGCCGTTAGCAGCCAATTGCATGGATGGGGTGCCCTGTTGTCGCGGGGCACCCCGTTTGTCTGTCCGCCTGCTTGAAGTGGCAGGCGGCGACGGCTATAAGCGCGCCATCTTTCAACTCTTCCCCTATCTAACAGACATGAAGGAACGTCCGATGGCCGTGCAACGCACTTTCTCCATCATCAAGCCCGATGCCACCCGCCGCAACCTGACCGGCAAGATCAACGCCATGATCGAGGATGCGGGCCTGCGCATCATCGCCCAGAAGCGCGTGCACTGGTCCGAGGCCCAGGCCAAGGAGTTCTATGCGGTGCACAAGGAACGTCCGTTTTACATGGACCTCGTCAACTTCATGACCTCAGGCCCGATCGTCGTCCAGGTGCTGGAAGGCGAGGACGCCGTTGCCAAGTACCGCAAGGTGATGGGCGCCACCAACCCCGAGCAGGCAGACGCCGGCACCATCCGCAAGGAGTTCGCAGAGTCGATCGAAGCCAACTCCGTGCACGGTTCCGACAGCCCGGAAAACGCTGCCATCGAGATCAAGCAGAACTTCTCGGACGCTGAAATCGTCGGCTGATCCAGCTGATTTCATTGCCGGATTTTCTCGAAGGGCGGTCCATGGGGCCGCCCTTTCTGTTTGTGCGGGCGTTCGTAACTTGGAATTGGAATGGCTCCAATGTATTGTTTTATCGAAGGAATTTCTACGTTCCTGGTTGACAGGAAAACCCTTCTGAATTACCGAGTAAAAAGATCGGAAATTAGGAGAGAGACATGACCACATCCGACAAGGACAAGCCACGGCTGGTGAAGCCCCGCCTGCTGATGAGCGCAAGCGCCACTCTGGCCGCGGGCATGCTGGCGGCAAGCCCGGTAGCAGGCGCGTTGACTGGCAAACTGGCCAGCGACGCAGCCGGCGGTTTCAAGGTGCCTGCCCAGGTCTGGCTGGCTGCATCCGAAGGCGGCGAGGGCGGTGAAGGCGGGGAAGGTGGCGAAGGCGGTGAGGCCGGCGTGTCGGAAACCGAGACTGACGATGTTGCCTACCTGACCGGGCTTGGCCTGATCGAGGGCGAAGTGCGTGCCGCGGTCGCCATGTACGATGCAGGCAACAAGGACATGGCCGAGGCCTACATGTACCGCCCCGGCGAGGACATTCTGGACCAGTTGAAGCCGGGCCTCGAAGCGCGTGGTGCAGAAGGTCTGGACGGCCAGTTGGCTGCGCTCAGATCTGCCGTGTCGAAGGAAGCAGATTCGGGCGGGCTGAAATCAGCGTTCGAGCAGTTCCTGTCGGCGGCCAATGCCGCCGGTGGTGAGATCGCAGGCGGAGACAAGGCCAGGCTGGGCGCCATCACGGAGCTGGTGCGCGCTGCAGCGAAGGAATATGGCGATGCCTACAATGACGACGGCATCGAGAACGAGGCCGAGTATCACCACTCCTGGGGTTTCATTCAGGTGGCCCGGCGCATGGCGGAGGACCTGAAGTCCTCCGGCGATGCATCGGTTGCGGAAGCGGCTGCAAGTGTTCTCGAACAGATCGCCATGATCGAGCCTGCCTGGCCGTCAATGAAGGCGCCTGACAAACGCCCCGTGGCCCCGTCGCTGCTGTTCGGCGCGGCCGCGCGCATCGAGATTGCCGCCCTCAAGGTGAAGTAAGCCAGCGGGAAAGAGGCAACCGTCATGTTTCATGCGATCCCTGGAATCCTGTCGGATGAAGAGGCGGCTGCCATTCGTGCAGAGGCGGCCGGTCTTCGGTTCGCCGACGGCAAGGCAACGGCAGGCCGCCATGCGAAACTGGTCAAGAACAACGAGCAGGCCGCAGGTTCACCCGAGCTTGAGGCGATCTTCACCAAGGTGCGCAATGCGCTGACCAGCCATGCCGGGTTCATGTCGGCAGCCCGCCCGGCGCGGTTCTCGCGGTTTCTGCTGGCCCGTTATCAGCCGGGCATGGAATACGGCAGCCACGTCGATGACGCTATGATGGCGGGCGTGCGCACCGATGTCTCGTTTACGGTGTTCCTGTCGCCGCTGGAGGATTACGACGGCGGCGGGCTGGTCATTGAGGACACGCTGGAGGACCGGTTGATCCGGCTCGATACCGGCAGTGTGTTCGTTTATCCGTCCAACACCGTCCACCGGGTCGAACCGGTTACGTCCGGCGAGCGGCTGGCCGTGGTCGGCTGGGCGCAGTCATTGGTGCGTGATCCGGCGCAGCGGCAGATCCTGTTTGATCTGGACGCCGCGGTGGAAGAGGCGGCAGCCGCCGCACCCGGATCGGACCACTTTAAGCGGCTGGCGCGGTCACGCTCGAACCTGCTGCGCATGTGGGCGGAAATCTGAGCAGGTAATCCGGGGGAGCATGCATACGTATTGCATTCCAGACGGATTCCTGCCAAACGCTCGGCCATCATGAAAGCACATCACTTCTTCATCGCAGTGGCCGCCATGGCTGCCATTATCGCCGGGTCCAACTACCTGGTGCAGTTCCCCGTGCACGTCACGCTTGGCGCCGTAAACCTGGCCGACCTGCTGACCTATGCCGCCTTCACCTTCCCGGTGGCGTTCCTCGTCACGGACCTCACCAACAGGCTGTTTGGCGCAGGCGCCGCGCGCAAGGTGGTGTACGCCGGTTTCGCCATTGCCGTGCTGGTGTCGATCATCGTGGCGAGCCCGCGCATCGCCATTGCCTCGGGCTCGGCCTTTCTGATTTCGCAACTGCTCGACGTGTCGATCTTCGACCGACTTCGCGCCGGAACGTGGTGGCGCGCGCCGCTGGTGTCGTCGATTCTGGGCGCACTGGTAGACACCTTCATCTTCTTCTCGTTCGCTTTTGCCGGCAGCCTGTCGTTCCTCGGTGAGGGGCTGGATTTCGCCGTGCAGCCTTCGCCGCTGCTGGGCGTGCTGGCGGTCGAGGCCCCGCGCTGGGTGTCGTGGGCGCTGGGCGATCTGGCGGTCAAGATGCTGATGGCGCTGGTGCTGCTGGCGCCGTATGGCGTGCTGCGTTCGGCCCTCGAGCGGCGCATCGCAACACCTGCCTGATCGCGCCGGTTAACCTTCCATTAACCATGTTCGCCTGATCCTTGCGGCTCTTCGAACAGGGGCGGCCTGATGGAGGTTTTACGATGAACCTGAAAGCTTGGGCCTTTCTGGCCGCCGCCATGATCGTGTTTGCCTGGGTAACGAGCCCCGTGCGGGCCGTTTCGGACGGCATGGTGGTCGCAAGTCAGGACGAGGCCCGCACCGGCCTTTGATCCATCAAGCCAGCGCCAGGCTGAGCAGATACGACAGGCAGCCGAGCGTGGTGATCAGGCTGATGACCTTGAGATCGTATGTCATGGCTCAAATCCTCCTTTCGGAGTTGTTCTCATTGGCCTGACGACACGTCATCGCCATTCACGCATCTGTGAACAATTTCACAGGTCGGCTGCGTCTGGCGGCTTGGCGATTTCCTTGATTGCCACCCCCGGCGCAAGGCCGGGGATGACAGGCGGGGTGATGCAGCAAACCTCCAAACTCAGGTACGCAGCCGCTCGTTGTCCGGGTCCCAAGCAGGCTGCGGGATGATCCGGGCAGGGTGCTTCTCGTTGTAGATGAGAATTTCGAACTCGCCGTCCATGTTCACCTTTTTCGGGTCCACATAGGCGAAGGTTAGCGACTTCTTGACCGCGTGGCCATAGGCGCCGCCGGTGGTGAGGCCCACGATCTCGCCGTTCTGGGAGATCGGTTCGTTGCCCATGCAATCGGAGTCGGTTGCGTCCATCTCCATGTAGACGAGCTGGATGCGCGGCCCCTGCTGCTTGGAGGCGAGCGTGGCGGCCTTGCCGGTGAACTCCTTGTCGAACCGGCAGAAGCGTTCCATGTCGGCCTCGATCATGGTGATTTCCTGGGTCAGCTCGGAGCCCCAGCCGCGATAGGCCTTCTCCATGCGAAGCGAGTTCATGGCGTAGGTGCCGAACAGCTTGAGCCCCATCGGCTCGCCGGTGGCCATCAGCGCATCGAAGATGGCCAGAAACCCCGCCATCGGCGCGTGGATTTCCCAGCCCAGCTCGCCGACATAGGACACCCGCAACAGACGTACGCCCTCGACTCCGGCGACTGACGTCACCATGCCGCGCAGCCACTTGAGGCCGTCGTTCGACAGGTCCTGCGGCGTGTGCGGTTGCAGGATGTCGCGAGCCTTCGGACCCGACAGCACCAGAACGCCATAGTCGTCGGTGATGTCGGTGATGGCGACGTCCTCGCCCTCGTTCAGCCGCCAGGTCAACGCGTCCATGTCGTGCAACTGAGCAGTGGCGGCGGACAGCACGTAGTAGTGATCCTGCGCCAGCCGGGTGATGGTGATCTCGCTCTCGATCCGGCCGTTCTCCTTGATCAAATGGGCCAGCACCACGCCGCCGTCCTTGCCCGGCACCTTGTTGGCGCAGATGCGCTCGAGGAAGGCGAAGGCGTCCTTGCCCTTCACGTCGAACTTGGAAAACGTCGACAGGTCCATCAGACCGCATGCCTCGCGCACGGCCTTGCATTCTTCGGCGACGGCGTCGAACCAGTTGGAGCGGCGGAACGAGTATTCCTCGCCCTTGCCGGTCGGGTCGAACCAGCGCGCCCGCTCCCAGCCGAACACCGCCTGGAACTGCGCGCCGCGATCCTTCAGCCGGTCGTACAGGGTAGAGGTGCGCAGTGGACGCTTGTCCATGTGCTGCTCGCCGGGGCGATAGCAGTAGTACATGTGCTGGTAGTCGACCACGGACAGGGTCGACACGTAGTCCTTGTCGGCCCAGTTGCCGAACCGGCGCGGGTCGAACTCGGCCATGTTGATGTCGGTGGCGCCGTGCACCATCCACTGGGCGAGGTACTTGCCCGCGCCAGCCCCCTGGCAAATGCCGATGGAGGCGCCATTGCACATCCAGTAGTTCTTGGGGCCAGGTGCGGGGCCGAGCAGGAAGTTGGCGTCCGGCGTATGGGTGATGGCGCCTGAAATCACCGACTTGATCCCGGCCTTGCCGAACAGCGGCATGCGCTCGGTGGCCTTTTCCAGCCAAGGCATAAGGCGGTCAAGCTCGGGCGTTACCAGCTCGTTCTCGAAGTCCCAGGTAGGCGGTTTGCCATCCCAGCACACGTGCGCGCCTTCGGTTTCATAGGGACCAACCAGCACGCCGTGGGTTTCCTCGCGCAGGTAAGAGTGCGAGTAGGGGTCGCGCACCACCGGAAGTTCCTTCGGCAGGTCGATCAGCTCCTGCAGCGGCTCGGTGATGATGTAGTGGTGTAGCATGTTGCAGATCGGCACGTTGTGGCCGGTCCACGCGCCGACCACGTCGGCATAGGAGCCGGCCGCGTTGACCACGTGCTCGCAGGTGATGTTGTCCTTGTCGGTGATCACCTGCCATTCGCCGGATGGCAGTTGCCTGATGTCGGTTACCAGCGTGCGGCGGTAAATCTGGGCGCCACCCTGGCGCGCGCCGGCGGCCATGGCGTTGGTCACGTCGGCAGGCGCCACGTGGCCGTCGGTCACGGTCATGTAGCCCATCTTGACGCCGAAGGTCTCAAGATAGGGGTGGTGCTCCTTGATCTCATCCGGGCCCAGCAGGTGCGCCTCGTAGCCGATCAGCTTCGACACGCCGTAGACGCGCTTGAACCACTCCACCTCTTCGTCGGTGATGGCGAGGCGGATTCCGCCGCAGCCGTGCCACGACACGGCCTCGCCGGTCAGCTGTTCCAGCTTCGGGTAGAGCAGGGTGCCTTCATTGTGGATCTTGGCGAGGTTCAGCGAGCCGACGAAGTGCGGGCACTGGCCGGCCGCATGCCATGTCGACCCGGACGTCAGTTCGCCCTTTTCCACCAGCACCACGTCCGTCCAGCCTTCCTGGACGAGATGATACAGCAGGCCAACCCCCATGATGCCGCCGCCAACGATGACCACGCGTGCATGTGATTTCATTGCTCCAACCCCTTCAAACCGGTCTTGAGTGTTGAGCTGGATTGAACCTGTCCGGGTCCGTCGCCGCAAGGGGTTGCGCGACCCTTGCCGTGCGAAAAACGCCATGTGGACTCAAAGGTGTCGCAGCTCGTTGAGGGCTGCTAACCTGTTGATGAAGTGGTTCTGACAGAGAGGATTGGCCGAATGAAGCCGACT
Organism: Alphaproteobacteria bacterium; assembly: GCA_024642465.1. Classification (GTDB taxonomy): domain Bacteria; phylum Pseudomonadota; class Alphaproteobacteria; order Rhizobiales; family Aestuariivirgaceae; genus Anderseniella. The sequence continues at coordinate 14,819 of JAHEBA010000029.1, read as the reverse complement.
GTACTGACTGCTGGAATTGTGATGTGGGCCGCCGCCGCATGGGCGGTGCCGGCCTCGGCAACCAGTGGCCCCGGCTGCCTGAGGGTGGTGAACGTGGAAAGCTGGGATACGCTCAACGTGCGCGCCCGGCCGTCTGCATCATCCAGGATAGTGGATGAGTTGCCGCCGCGCGGGCACGGCATCATTTCGCTGCGTGGCGAGTGCGTGCCCAGGTCCCGGCCATGGGCCAGCCGCTGGTGCCCGATCACCCACTACAATGGCGACTATACCAGCAGGGGCTGGGTGAAGGCCCGCTACGTGCGCGATGCCGAGTGCCCTTGAGCCGTAGCGCTCAGGTCAGATGGGTGAGCAGGTAGAACATCGCCGCCGCCAGCAGCGCCGCTGCCGGCACGGTGATGAGCCAGGCCGCGATGATGGTCATGAAGTGTGACCGGCGTACCAGCTTGCGATAGACGACGTCGTCCTCGCTGCGCTCGTCCGCCTTGGCGACCGCCAACCCGCCGGCTTCCGCCTTGCGGGCCATGTACTCGCGACGCCGCGAGGAGTGGGTGGTGTAATACTCGCGAAGGAAGCCCACGCCGAACACCCCGCCGACTGCAATGTGGGTCGACGACACCGGCAGCCCGAGCCACGACGCCACCAGCACGGTGATGGCCGCCGACAGCGCCACGCAGAATGCGCGCATCGGGTTCATCCTGGTGATCTGCTCGCCCACCATGCGAATGAGCTTGGGGCCGTACAGGAACAGCCCGAGGCTGATGCCGAATGCACCGATCAGCATGACCCAGAGCGGGATGCTGACCTTGGCGTCCACAGTGCCCGCCTGGATGGTGTGCAGGATGGCAGCCAGAGGGCCGACGGCGTTGGCGACGTCATTGGCCCCGTGCGCAAACGACAGGAGCATGGCGGCGAACACCAGCGGCATGTGGAACAGTTCGCGCAGCGACTGGTTGCGGTTCTCCATCTTCGCCGACTGGCGGCGGATCATCGGGCTGACGATGGCCATGGACACGAGGAACATCACCCCGGACAACAGCGCGATCGACATTCCGTCAAGCGGCCAGATCTTCTTGAGACCCTTGGTGGCGAGATAGGCGGTGAACGAGGCCGCCATAACCGAGATAAGCGCCGGAACCCAGCGCCGCGCGGCTGCGATCTTGTCTTCCTGATAGATGATGTTGGACTTGATGAACCACAGGAACAGGGCGGCAATGGCGCCGCCCATGAGCGGCGAAATCACCCAGCTTGCGGCAATCGCGCCCATCACATGCCAGTCCACTGCGCCGAAGCCGGCCGCAGCGATGCCCGCGCCCATGACGCCGCCGACGACCGCATGGGTGGTGGAGACCGGCGCGCCCAGCCAGGTGGCCATGTTGACCCAGACCGAACAGGCGATCAGCGCTGCCATCATGGCCCACACGAAGGTGGCCGGATCGGCCACGGCTGAAGGCGCGACGATGCCCTTGGAGATGGTCGATACCACGTCGCCGCCGGCGATGATGGCGCCGGCGCTTTCGAAAATGGCGGCAATGACCAGCGCGGCCATCAGCGTCATGGCCTTGGCGCCGACAGCCGGACCTACGTTGTTCGCAACGTCGTTTGCGCCGATGTTGAGTGCCATGTAGCCGCCCAGAATGGCGGCAGCCACGATCAGCGCACCATTGGTGCTTTCACCCGTGTAGGCGGCTGCAAGCAGCCCCGCGCACGCAAGGAAGACCAGCGCGATGCCGGGCGCCATCAACTGTTGTGATACTGCACGGCTGGCCGACTCGACGCTGGTAATCTTGGACAGGTCCTTGTCCAGCGACGTCTTGCGCAAGCCGGTTGCCTGTTCCTTTGCGTGATCACTCATGGGCTGGGCTAGTGTGACAATTTGATGACAAGGTGCTTACCAGTCCGTGCCCTTGCCGGCCATACTCGCAATGCATTTATGCCCGGTAATGTTGGCTTACGCCGGGCGTCAGCCGGCCGGTTGCCGGAATGCGCCGGATTGGCTGAGCGAGGCCAGCAGGGCCTTGAGGCCGGGTTCGTCAGCGGCCTCCATGGCGTCATCCAGCGTCATCCACCTGACCTTCCGCTCGCCCTTTTCCGGAAACTCATCGAGCTGCTCGGGTTCCGGCAGCAGGAACACTTCCTGGCGCACGTTGAGCTGCATGTCAGGCTCGACGCCCTTGGACGCGGTGAAGCTGCCGCATGGCCGGGGCTCAGGCGTTCCGCGCAAGCCGGCTTCCTCATAGGCCTCGACCGCGGCCGCCTCGGCATGGGTCAGGTGCTTCTCGGGCCAGCCTTTCGGCAGTATCCACCGCCCCGTACCACGCGAGGTGACCAGGCACACCTCGATCTGGCCCTTGCGCGTGCGCCAGGGCAGGGCGGCAACCTGCAACAGCTGGTTGCGCGCGCTGAACACCTGCATGGCCTTCATCAGCCAGCCTGGCTTGCCGTCTTTCGCCATGTCGTGGCGGTGTCTCCCTTTGCCGACGGAAATGCCAGTGTAGTCGATTCTGTGGGCCGGGAGTTGGACATTGAAATCCGGTTGGCGTGAACCCGGCTGTCGCGCTAGAGTCCGCGCCCATGAACCTGCGCCCGAACATCAAGACCGGTTTTTCCGTCTGTCCCCACGATTGCCCGTCGCAATGCGCGCTGGAGGTGGAGGTGCTGGACGCCCACACCATCGGCCGGGTGAGGGGGGCGAAGGACAATTCCTACACCGCCGGCGTCATCTGCGAGAAGGTGGGCCGTTATGCCGAGCGGGTCCACCATCCCGAACGGCTGCTCCATCCGCTCAAACGCAAGGGCGCCAGGGGTGATGGCGAGTGGCAGCGCATCTCGTGGGACGATGCGCTGGATGAACTGGCCCAGGCCATGCTCCAGGCTGAAGAGCGCTACGGCGCCGAGGCCGTGTGGCCGTACTATTACGCCGGCACCATGGGCCTCGTCATGCGCGACGGCATCAACCGGCTGCGCCACGTGAAGGGTTATTCCGGCATGTACGACACCTTCTGCGTGTCGCTGCCGTGGACCGGGTATCTTGCCGGCACGGGCCGTCTTGGCGGGGTCGACCCGCGCGAGATGCGCAAGTCGGACCTGATCGTGATCTGGGGCACCAACCCGGTGAATACGCAGGTCAACGTGATGACCCACGCCACCGCCGCCCGCAAGGAACGTGGCGCAAAGCTGCTGGTTGTCGATATCTACGAAACCGGCACCATGAAGCAGGCCGATCATGGCTACGTGATCCGCCCCGGCACCGATGGCGCGCTGGCCTGCGCGGTGATGCACGTGGCTTTCCGCGACGGACATGCCGATCGCGCGTACATGGCGAAGTATACCGATGACCCGGCAGGCCTCGAAGTGCACCTGAAGGACAAGTCACCGGAGTGGGCATCCTCCATCACCGGTCTCGGCGTTGAGCGGATCGAGGAACTCGCGCGGCTGATCGGCACGACGAAGCGCACCTATTTCCGGCTTGGCTACGGTTTCGCCCGCCAGCGCAACGGCTCGGCCAACATGCACGCGGTGACCTCCATCCCCGCCGTCATGGGTCACTGGAGCCACGAAGGCGGCGGCGCCATGCACTCGAATTCCGGCATCTACCGCTGGAACAAGTCGATGATCGAAGGCCTCGACGTGTTCGATCCGAACGTGCGCATGCTCGACCAGTCGCGCATCGGTGCCGTGCTCACCGGCGACAGGTACGACCTGGGAGACGGCCCGCCGGTGACGGTGCTGTTCACCCAGAACACCAACCCGGTCTCCGTGGCGCCAGACCAGACCCGCGTGAAGCAGGGCTTTGCCCGCGATGACCTGTTTATCTGCGTGCACGAGCAGTTCATGACCGAAACGGCGGCGCTGGCCGACATCGTGCTGCCAGCAACCCAGTTTCTGGAGCACGACGATCTTTACCAGGGCGGCGGCCACCAGCACATCATGCTGGGCCCGAGGCTGATCGAGGCACCGGGCGAGTGCCGGTCGAACCATGACGTGATCTGCGATCTGGCAAGCCGGGTCGGCGCCGAGCACGAGGGCTTCAACATGAGCCCGCGCGAGCTGATCGAGTGGACGCTGGTAAATTCCGGCCGTGCCGGCCTCGATGAACTCGAGCAGCAGAAGTGGATCGACGTGCAGCCCGATTTCGAGACCTCGCATTTCCTCGGCGGCTTCGGCCACAAGGACGGCAAATACCGCTTCGCTGCCCGCTGGCATGAGGCGAAGCACAAGCGGCACACCGGCACCATGGGCCCGGTCGATGCCATGCCGTCCTTCCCCGACCACTGGCCGGTGCTGCAGGAGGCCGACGAGACCCATCCGTTCCGCCTCGCCACCAGCCCGGCGCGGACTTTCCTCAACTCGTCGTTCAACGAAACGCCTTCGTCGATGAAGCGCGAGGGCCGCCCGCAGGTGCAGATGCACCCGGACGACATCGCTGCCAATGGATTGGCGGAAGGGCAGAAGGTGGTGCTCGGCAACGAACTGGGCCAGGTGCGCCTGCACGTGAGCGCCAACCCGAGCCTGCAGCGCGGGGTGCTGATCTCCGAGGGCATCTTCCCCAATCACGCTTTCGAGGACGGCTGCGGCATCAATACGCTTGTTGGCGCCGACCAGCCCGCACCGGTTGGCGGCGGCTGCTTCCATGACATCCACGTCTGGATCAGGCCCGCTTGACTCAACCTCTCAGGTCGAGTCCGCAAGCCCTTGAAAAGAATCGTTTCCTGACAATGAGAATCGCGGCACGCTTTTTCCATGATCTTCGACAGGCAACGTCCACCGGTGGCTGAATATCTCTGCATCGCGGTGCTCATCGCGGTTGCAACAATGGCGCCGTTGGCCGTGCTGGCTGCATCGATGCCTTGAATTCCGCAATGGGCATAACCACATACCGGTCGTGCGAGGGCTCTGCCTCGCTGCATGTGAGTTTGCGTCGTTGCGTCTGAGTCGTTCACGAAGGACAAACGTCACATGACCCGTTCCAACACAGGCAAGCTGATGCTGATGGCGTTCTGCCTCGCACTTGCGTGCGCGGCGGTGCCGGTCGTCGTGCTCGCTGGCTGAATTCAGCCGGCTCCGGCCAGTTCCGGATAGAACTGTTTCATCATCCGCTCGTTGTACGCCACCAGGTTGGCGTGACCTTGCGCGCAGGCCAGAAGCTCGCTGTCGAAGACAGGACATAACGCCGAGGCTGCGAAGGCAAACGCCGTGGCATCCGCCCCGCAGGGCGCATCGCCCATCAGGTAGCGATTGTCGCCCAGCACATCCGAAAGTGACTGCAGCGCCATTGCGCCCAGCCGGCATATATCTGCGCGGCTGTGCCGGCCCATGCCATGGCCCCACAGGTTCCGTTTGACCTGGCGCCGGATCAACGGCACGGCGATGGTCCGGATCGGCTGCGGGATTGCATCGAAGAAGCTGCGCGGGCCACGGTCGAAGTTTGCATCCACCACCCAGCGTTCGTACATGATGGCCCAGTAGAGATTGTCCTCGAGCATCTTCTCCACCGCATAGGCGATGCCGCGTTCGCGCGCACTCAGCCCCTTGTCGAAATCGATGCCGTGTTTCTTCTCCAGATGCAGCCGGATGAATGTTGAATCCGGGATGAACTCGCCGCTGTCCACCAGAACCGGAAACTTCTTCTTTGGCGCCTTGGTCACGTCGCCCGGGTGGGGCTGGTAGTCGAGACCGGACAGTTTCATCAGCATGTTGCCCTTCATCGCGAACGGGCTCGGATCGGGCAGGCCGAAGGCCGGGCCAAAGACGTGAAGGATCAGGCTCATCGGAGGCTCCCGTTTGCAGCAATGGATGCCAGCCATCGTGGTCGGCAGGCGCGCTTGCCTCAAGCCAAAACCCTGCGGTGTGGAGATTTTTGTGATGGTCTCACATTGTGGAAAGCCATCTCGGTTTTTCAACGATAAATGGTAAATGGATTTTACCAATTACAGGAGATCCACATGACCACGCCGCTCAACATCCTCATCCTTGGCGCTTCCTATGGCTCGCTGCTGGGCACCCGCATGGCATTTGCCGGCCACAACGTGACGCTGGTCTGCCTGCCGGCGGAGGCTGCCGCCATCAACGCGCATGGCTGCAAGGTGCGCATGCCGGTGCGCGGGCGCGAAGGCCTGGTGGAACTCGACAGCCGTGTTGCGCATGGCAGGCTGATGGCTTGTGGCGCGGGCGAGGCGGAACCCGCGAAGTTCGATCTGGTGTGCCTTGCCATGCAGGAGCCCCAGTACCGGGCCGATGGCGTACGCGAACTGATGGGCAGGGTGGCGGCATCGCGCAAGCCGGTCATGTCGATCATGAACATGCCCCCGAAGCCGTTCCTGGCCCGGCTGCCTGGTGTCGACACCGCGCTCCTTGAGCCGTGCTATTCCAGCAGCGCCGTTTGGGATGCCTTCGACCCGAAGCTCGTGACGCTGGCCAGCCCCGACCCGCAGGCCTTCCGCCCACCGGAGGAACCGGTCAACGTGCTGCAGGTGTCTCTGCCGACCAACTTCAAGGTGGCCCGGTTCGACGAGGAAGCACACACCGCTATGCTGGAACGGCTGGAGGCAGACATTGCCGCGTCGCGCATCGAGGTCGACGGTGAGATGATCGAACTGCCGGTCAAGCTGAAGCTGCATTCATCGGTCTACGTGCCGCTGGCCAAGTGGGCCATGCTGCTGACCGGCAACTACCGTTGCGTCGGCGCCGACGAGGTTCGCCCGATCCGCGACGCGGTGCATGCCGATCTCGAGCTGTCGCGCTTGATCTATGACTGGGTGTGCGATGTGTGCGTGAAGCTTGGTGCAAGCCCGGACGACATGGTGCCGTTCGAGAAGTACGCCAACGCTGCAAGCGGGCTTGCCAAGCCGTCGTCGGCGGCGCGCGCCCTGGCGGCGGGCGCTACGGCCATCGAGCGGGTCGACCTTGTGGTACAGTCGCTGGCCAGTGCGGAGGGCATGAGCAACCCGCACGTCGATGCGACCGTGGCCAACGTCAATGGCTGGCTGGAGCGCAACCGTCAGGCTGCCGTCAAGGCTTGCTAGCCGTTCTGGAGGATCGACAGTGTCGCGGCCGCGTCGTCTGCAAAGACGGTGCGGCCGTCGCGCATGGAAATACGATCCTGGGCCAGCACGTCCAGCACAGCCGGATAGAGCTTGTGCTCCACCGTCAGCACGCGCGCGGCAAGCCGGTCGGCGTCGTCGCCCGGCAGCACCGGCACCACGCCCTGCGCAATGATGGCGCCGGCATCCAGCTCTTCCGACACGAAGTGCACCGAGCAACCGTGCACCCTGACACCGGCCTCAAGCGCGCGCTCGTGAGTGTCGATGCCCTTGAACATTGGCAGCAGGGAAGGGTGGATGTTGACCATCCGGCCCGCCCATTCTGCGATGAACCCGCCGGTCATGATCCGCATGAAGCCTGCACACGCCACCAGTTCGCAGCCGTGCGCCAGCAATGCCTCGTGCATCGCGGCGTCCAGCGCCTCTCGGCTTCCCAGCGCCTTGTGATCCAGCGCTGCCGTGGCGATGCCCTGCGAAGCTGCCGTTTCCAGTCCCTTTGCGTCGGGACGGTTCGAGATCACGCAGGCCACCTCATAGGCGCAGTCTGGCTGCTTCGCGCGGGCAATCAGCGAGGCCATGTTGGAGCCACGGCCTGAAATCAGGATGCCAACCCGCTTTCGCGCCATATCAGGCACCGGCGGCAAACTTCAGCTTGCCGGCATACTTGACCCGCGCCTGCCGCCCGGTGCGCTCGATGATTTCGCCCAGCCGCACCACCTGCTCGCCGTTGGCGGCCAGCGTCAGCATGGCGTCGTCGGCTTCTGCGGCGTCAACCACCACCACCATGCCGATGCCGCAGTTGAAGGTGCGCAGCATCTCGGACGGTGCAATGCCGCCTTGATCCGCCAGCCAGCCGAACACCGCAGGCGCTTCGAACGAGGCGAGGTCGATCAGCGCCGCGCATTCGTCCGGCAGCACGCGCGGGATGTTTTCGGTGAAGCCGCCCCCGGTGATGTGCGCCAGCGCCTTGACGCCCTTGTGGGCGCGGATGGCGGCAAGCACCGGCTTCACGTAGATGCGGGTCGGCGCGATCAGCGCCTCGCCAAGCGTTCTGGAACTGTCGAAGGGCGCCTTCGCGCTGTACTTCACGCCCGAAACGTCGACGATCTTGCGGATCAGCGAATAGCCGTTCGAGTGCGGGCCGGACGAGGCCAGGCCGATGATCACGTCGCCTGCCTTCACCGTCTTCTTCGGCAGGATGGCGCGGCGTTCAACTGCGCCGACGGCAAAACCCGCAAGGTCATAATCCGCGCCGTGATACATGCCCGGCATTTCCGCCGTCTCGCCGCCGATCAGCGCGCAACCCGCCTGGCGGCAACCTTCGGCAATGCCGGCGATGACGTCGCGCGCCACCTTCACGTCCAGCTTGCCGGTGGCGTAGTAATCGAGGAAGAACAGCGGCTCCGCGCCCTGAACCACCAGGTCGTTGACCGACATCGCCACAAGGTCGATGCCGACGCCGGAGTGGATGCCGGTCTCGATGGCCACGCGCAGCTTGGTGCCGACGCCGTCATTGGCGGCCACCAGCACCGGGTCCTTGAAGCCGCACTTCTTCAGGTCGAACAGCCCGCCGAAGCCGCCCAGCGCAGGGTTTGAGCCCTTGCGCCGGGTGGAAGCCGCCAGCGGCTTGATCGCATCGACGAGCGCATTGCCCGCATCGATGTCCACGCCTGCCTGCGAGTAAGTCAGTCCATTGCTGCGCTTTGCCATGTTGCTGCCCGGATGCTGGGTTTGTAAGCCGTACCGGCAGCGCTGCCATCAAGGCGCGCTGCGCCGGTTGACAGGTGCCGTAAGCCACCCCTTATTGGTGGATCGGACGGGACATGCGCAAGGAAAATCGCCGGTTGATGCCAAGCTTTGTCCACGATAAGCCAATGCCGGCTGGCGCGAAAGTGCGCCGTGGACGGTCCGGGGGAAACGGTCAGGTGCGGGCAGGAGATTTCATGCTGCGTTGGGCAATAGGTCAACTCATGCGATTCGCCGTTCTGGCGCTGGCGCTGCATCTGTTGCACGCGCCCACGGCCACGGCTGCTGAAAACCCGCTATATACCATCCAGGGCGTCGAAGTGGACGTTCAGGCCGACACCGCAGCGCAAGCCAAGAAGCAGGCGATCACCGAGGCGAACGTCAAGGCGTTCACCGCCTTCGCGCAGCGCGTGGGCAGCGACCAGGCCGTACTGGACGAGATCGCCAAAATCCCGCCGAAAGACATCGACGCCATGCTCAACTCGCTGTCCATCGAGGAAGAGCGCGCCGGACCCGGCCGCTACATCGGCAAGCTGACCATACGTTTCCTTCCGGACAAGGCGCGCGCCGTCATGAACCGGCTCGACGTCAGCTATTCGGAAAAGATTGCCGGACGCACCGTGATCGTACCGGTGTGGCGCGCAGCGGACGGCTCCTGGCAAATATGGGAAGACAACCCGTGGCGCACGGCATGGCTGTCATTGCGCGCCGAGAACGCACTTGTGCCCGTCATCGTGCCGCTGGGCGACCTGACCGACACCAGCACGCTGACGCCGGAGCTTGTTGCCGCCGATGACGCCTCGGCGCTGGAAGCACTGCGGCTGCGTTATGATGCCGAGGCTGCGCTGATTGCCTATGCGCAGCCGGTGGGCGAGGATACCGTGCAGGCGGTTATCTCGGGCGACAGCCCGGTCGGCAAACTGGCCTTTGACCAGAATTACGCTGCCGAGAATGGCGGCGGCATTACCGAAGCGACGCAACTTGCGGCCCTGCGCTTTCACGAGGTCATGCTGCAGCGCTGGAAGAAGCTGACGGAAGAACGGCCGATCACCCGCGCCTTGCCGATTGCCACGCTTCCCGTGGCGGTATCGTTCTATTCCAATGACGAGTGGACCAACCTGCGTTCGCGCATTCTGGCCACGCCAGGCGTGTCCGGCGTTGACATATCGACCATCTCGCAAGGCGGCGCTATGGTACAGTTGTCGTATGTGAGTGCCTTCGAGCAGTTGCGGCAGTCATTATGGGCCAGCGGGCTGGCCTTGCAGAACGTGGGCGGAACATGGGTCCTGCAAACAAACTGAGGCAGTTGTCTGAATGACGTTGCCCAATTTCATCACCATAGCCCGCATTTTCCTGGTGCCTGCGATCGTGTGGCTGCTGTTTGCGCACTCCTATGCGCTGGCCTTGATGCTGTTTCTGCTGGCCGGGCTGTCGGACGCCCTGGATGGTTTTATCGCCAAGCAGTTCAACCTGCGCTCGGAACTCGGCGCCTATCTCGACCCGCTCGCCGACAAGGTGTTGCTGGTCGCCATCTACGTGGTGATGGGCATCTTCGAACACCTGCCAACGTGGCTGGTCATCATGGTGGTCAGCCGCGACGTGGCGATCGTCGGCGCCGTCATGCTGTCGTGGCTGCTGCACAAGCCGGTCGAGATGGACCCGCACGTGGTGTCGAAAGCCAACACGGTGATGCAGATCCTGCTGGTCGTGCTGGTGCTTGCCGGGCTTGCTTTCGCCCGGGTGCCGGAAGCGCTGGTCAACGTGGGTACTGCTGTCGTGGGACTGCTGACGCTTGCTTCCCTTGCAGTTTATCTGCGTGACTGGCTACAACACATGGCGGGTCCCGACAGCAACAGCGGGCCGGGCGCACCGCAGGGCTCGCGCTGAGGCACAAGGGAAGATTGGGCCGGTAACCATGACCATCCAGCGGCAGATATCCATCTGGCTGATCGTGCTCGCCGCGATCATCGCCTTCATGTGGCTGTTCAAGGACATAATGCTGCCGTTCCTGGCAGGCATCGTGCTGGCCTATTTCCTGGATCCTGTGGCCGATGCGCTGGAACGCATGAAGCTGCCGCGGCTTGCCGCGACGCTGATCATCGTGCTGACCAGCGCGCTCGGGCTGGTGCTGGTAATGCTGCTGATCGCACCGATGATCGGCGACCAGATCGGCAAGTTTGCTGCGCGCCTGCCGCAGGACGTTACCACCCTGGTGCAACTGTTCGATGCCCATGCGCCCGAATGGCTCAAGTCGGCACTGCAGCGCACCGAGACGGCGCTGCCCCAGTCGGCCACCGAAATTGCCACCAAGGCCGCAGGCTGGATTGGCCAGCTGGTGCAGTCCATCGTCAGCGGCGCCAATGTGGTGTTCAACATCATCTCGCTGCTGGTAATCACGCCGCTGGTGACTTTCTACATGCTGAACGACTGGGACCGCATGGTCGAGCGGATCGACAGCTGGCTGCCGCGCGATCACGTCGAGACGGTGCGCGGCATTGCCCGCGACATCAATACCGCAATGGCCGGTTTCATCCGCGGGCAGGGCACGGTTTGCCTGGTGCTCGGCATCACGTATGCGCTGGCGCTGATCATGGCCGGCCTCAATTTCGGACTGCTGATCGGGCTTACCGCCGGTCTTCTGTCGTTCATCCCGTATTTTGGCGCAGCCGTGGGCGGCATCCTCGCCATTGCCACCGCGCTGATGCAGTTCTGGCCCGACTGGATGCAGGTGCTGATCATCGCCGCGATCTTCGCCGGCGGCCAGTTCATCGAGGGCAACTTCCTGAGCCCCAAGCTGGTTGGCCGCTCCATTGGTGTGCACCCGGTCTGGCTGATGTTCGCACTGCTCGCCTTCGGCTACCTGTTCGGCTTTGCCGGAGTGCTGCTGGCGGTGCCGATGGCCGCTGCCATCGGCGTGCTGTCGCGCTTCCTGCTGGACCAGTACCTGTCCTCGAAACTGTACCTCGGCACCAACCCGCGCAAGCACAAGCCGCCGACGGACTGAACCATCGTGTTGCCACCCTTGACCAGCCGCAAAGCCAGCCAGCTTGCATTCGATCTGCCGCACCGGGCCGCGACGGGCCGCGACGACTTTCTAGTCTCCGCCGCCAACGAGGCGGCCGTGGCAGCGGTCGACGCATGGCCGGACTGGCCAAATCCGGTGCTCGTACTGGCCGGCGAGCCCGGCTCCGGCAAGAGCCACCTGGCCGACGTGTGGCGCGCGCGCTCGGGTGCGAAGCTGGTCGAGGCGGGAAGGCTGACCCGCGAAACCGTGCCTGACCTCATGCAGGCCGGTGCCCTGGTGGTGGAAGATGCCCCCGGAGCGGCGCTGGACGAGGTGGCGCTGTTCCACCTGATAAACCTGGCGCGCGAAACCGGCGGCAGCATCCTGATTACAGCCCGTGCCTTTCCAGCCCAGTGGAACGTAAGCCTGCCGGACCTGCGCTCGCGTCTGAACGCCTCCCAGGTTGTCGCGCTGGGAGACCCTGACGATGCGCTGCTGCGCGGCGTGCTGGTAAAGTTGTTCGCCGACCGGCAGCTGGCCGTCGGCGAGGCAGTCATCAGCTACATGGTTACGCGCATGGAGCGTTCCTTCGAGGCGGCGCGAAAGCTGGTTGCCGCCATTGACGCGCGCGCCCTGGAAGAGCGTGTCGAGATTACCCGCGGCCTCGCTGCCCGGGTGATGCAGAAAGAGCTCGAACCCGACCTGTTCGGCGACGACTGAACCTGCATTGCGCAAAGCATTGCGCGCCGGACGCTATTGGTCCGCTTCATGCATGTGTTACAAATGTCTGACACAGATGCGATTTCTGCCATCTTTTGCCCTGACGGTTGCTGCCCATGAACATTGAAAACCCCAACGACACCGAACTGGCCCTGGCAATGGCCAAGGCCGCCAGCGACCCGGATGCCGAAGAGCTGCGCACCTCGCCCAAACGCTTCTTCAACCGCGAGCTCAGCTGGCTGGGGTTCAACTACCGGGTGCTGATGGAGGCGCGCAACGCCAGCCATCCCCTGTTCGAGCGGCTCCGCTTCCTGTCGATCTCGGGCAACAACCTCGACGAATTCTTCATGGTCCGCGTGGCAGGCCTTGCTGCCCAGATCCGCGAACAGGTATCGGAAGTCTCGCAGGACGGCCTGACCCCGGCGGAACAGCTGTCCCGCGTGCGCGCCGCCGGCGCCGACCTGATGGGCGAGCAGGACCAGCGCTGGCTGGCCTTGCTGGAGGAACTCGAAGCCAACGGCGTCCGCCTCATCAACATCGCCGAACTGTCGGACGAGGACCGCGACTGGCTCGATGCCCGTTTCCACGAACAGGTGCTGCTGGTGCTCACCCCTATGGCCATCGACCCGGCGCACCCGTTCCCGTTCCTGCCCAATCGAGGCCTGATGATCGCGCTGCAACTGGTGCGCAAGGGTGACGGCGAGCGCATGAACGCTATCGTTCAGATACCCCAGCAGCTCGAACGCTTCGTGCGGATGCCTGACTCGGGCGACGGCAAGGGTGCCGCCCGCTTCATCAAGATCGAGGACATGGTCACGCATTTCGCCCCGCGGCTGTTTCCCGGCTACAAGCTGGCGGGCAGGGGGGTGTTCCGCATCCTGCGCGACAGCGACATCGAAATCGAGGAAGAGGCCGAAGACCTGGTGCGCTATTTCGAACGCGCCCTGAAGCGGCGCCGGCGCGGGTCGGTGGTGCGTCTCGAGGTCGATGGCGGCTGTCCGCCCGAACTGCGCGACTTCATCGCCCACGAGCTGGGCGCGGAAAGCGATGCCGTGGTGATCTGCAACGGCGTGGTCGGGTATGCCGACACTTCTCAGCTGATTGTGGATGAACGGCCCGAACTGCGCTTCACGCCCTATAATCCGCGCTTTCCCGAGCGCATCCGCGACCATGGCGGCGACTGCTTCGCAGCCATCCGCCAGAAGGACATCATCGTCCATCACCCTTACGAGTCGTTCGACGTGGTGGTGCAGTTCGTGCGCCAGGCTGCCAATGACCCGGACGTGGTCGCCATCAAGCAGACGCTCTACCGCACCTCCAACCAGAGCCCCATCGTCGAGGCGCTGATCATGGCGGCGGAGGCCGGCAAGTCGGTCATGGCGGTGGTCGAGCTCAAGGCGCGCTTCGACGAGGAAAAGAACATCCAGTGGGCGCGCAACCTGGAACGCGCCGGCGTGCAGGTGGTGTTCGGCTTCGTCGAACTGAAGACCCACGCCAAGATGTCTATGGTTGTGCGCCGCGAAGGCGGCCAGCTGCGCACCTACGTGCACTTCGGCACAGGCAACTATCATCCGATCACAGCGCGCATCTATACCGACCTGTCGTTCTTCACCTGCGATCCGGCCCTGTGCCGCGACGCCGCGCGGCTGTTCAACTACATTTCCAGTTATGCCGAGCCGGCTGAACTTGAGCGCATTGCGCTGTCCCCCCTCACCCTGTCGAAGCGCCTGCTCGAACACATCGGCGAGGAAATCGCCCACGCCAGGGCCGGCCGCCCCGCCGCCATCTGGGCCAAGATGAATTCGCTGGTGGACCCGGAAATCATCGACGCCCTGTATGAGGCAAGCTGTGCGGGCGTGCAGATTGACCTGGTGATCCGCGGTATCTGCTGCCTCAGGCCCAGCGTGCCTGGCCTGTCTGAAAACATCCGGGTGAAGTCGATCATCGGCCGCTTCCTGGAGCATTCCCGCATCGTCTGCTTCGGCAATGGCGAGGGGCTGCCGTCCAAGAAGGCGAGGGTGTACATCTCGTCGGCAGACTGGATGCCGCGTAACCTGCACCGCCGGGTTGAGACCCTGGTGCCCGTCGATACCCCCACCGTGCACCAGCAGGTGCTCGACCAGATCATGGTCGCCAACCTCAAGGACAACCAGCAAAGCTGGCTGCTGATGGCCGACGGTCGCTCGCAAAGGGTTACACCGGGGCCGGATGAAGAGCCATTCAACGCCCACGACTACTTTATGAACAACCCATCGCTGTCCGGGCGAGGAAGTTCTTTGAAAGAGAGCCTTCCACCTGCTATTGCCGGA
>JAHEBA010000106.1 GCA_024642465.1 Alphaproteobacteria bacterium | reverse complement strand
TGGTGGGCGGTACTGGATTCGAACCAGTGACCCCAGCGATGTGAACACTGTGCTCTACCAACTGAGCTAACCGCCCGCTTGAAGGTCGCCGCGGATATAGGTTGAAGCGGCCGGTCAAGTCAAGCCGCTCGCGCGGTTGGCAAAACGCCACAGTCCGTGCCAGCCTTCGCGCCAGTGATTCCGGCAGGGGAAACCGGCAACAGTGTCTGACATCCAAACTGGCAACCGGCGATGGCCCCGCATCTGGGCCGTGTTCCTGACCGGCGTTGCTGCGGCGTTCCTTGTCGGCAAGGCGCCGGCGGCGCTTCCGGTGCTGCGCGAAGAGCTGTCGCTCAGCCTGTTTCAGGCCGGCCTCGTGGTATCCATGTTCTCGCTGGTGGCAGCCGCTGCGGGTTGCCTGTTCGGCGCGCTTTCTGACCGCTTCGGACAGTTGCGGCTGGCAGTGGCGGGGCTGTTCGCCGCCGCCGCGGCGGGGGTCTGGGGCGCACAGGTGCACTCCGGCGAGTGGCTCATCATGACCCGCGTCGCCGAAGGCGTCGGCTTCTTTATGATGTCCGTGTCTTTGCCGGGGCTGATCATCCGGCTTGCCGATGACCGCACCCGCCAGACTGCCATGGGCCTGTGGGGCGCCTACCTGCCGCTCGGGGCAGGGTTGGTACTGCTGGCCGGCGCCGTCATCATTTCGACGCTTGGCTGGCGCGGGCTTTGGCTTGCCATATCCGCAACCTATGTCCTGTGCCTTGCGGCATTGGTCTGGGCAGCGCCGCCGCGCCAGCCATCAGGCGTGCCGGCGGGAAGAGGCCGCATCGCCGCCGTGTTGAAGACCCCCGGCGCCATAATGCTGGCGGTCGTGTTCGGCTGCTATTCCGGCCAGTACATGGCGGTAACCAGCTTCGTGCCGCTCATCCTGGTGGAACGCGCAGGCTGGGGGCTGGCGCCCGCCGCCGCTGTTGGCGCACTCATAATGGTCGCCAACACCACCGGCAACATTGCTTCGGGCTTCCTGCTCGACCGGGGCTGGCAGCGCCGCAGCCTCATCGTGCTGGCCGCCGCCATGATGGCCGCAGGCGCGGTGAGCGTCATGACCGAAGGCCTGCCTGTAGCACTTCGCATAGCTGGCGCGGTGCTGTTCTCCAGCTTCGGCGGCATGATACCCGGCTCGCTGTTTGCTGGCGTTGCCCGCCACAGCCCCAGCCCGGCCCATGTCTCCACGGTCAACGGTCTGATGCTGCAGGGCGTCGCCATCGGCCAGCTCATCGGCCCTGCCGCCACGACCTGGCTTGTCGGTATGGGAGGAGGAGCATGGAGTTGGTCGCTGGCGTACCTGCTGCCCATGGCGGCGCTCACCATGCTGGCCGGCACATTTCTGGGCCGGATCGAACGCGCTCAGGCGTGAGCGGCGAAGCGTGCGTCCAGCAGCGGCAGGATCTCGTCGAAATGGTCGACGACATGGTCCGGATTGAACGTCGATACATGAGCATCGGTGTAACCGAAGCTGACCGCGATCACCGGCACCTTGGCAGCTTGTGCCGTGCGGATATCGGTGGCCGAGTCGCCGATCATCACGGCGTGGGTGTGGGCCGAACCGGCCTTCTCGATGGCCGCCCGCAGCGGTTTGGGGTCGGGCTTGGCCACGCCGGTCGTGTCCGGGCCGATGATGGCTGAGAAGTAGTGGTCCATCTTCAGCCCATTGATCAGCTTCACCGAAAGCCGCTCCAGCTTGTTGGTGCACACGGCCAGCCCGACGCCGCGTCCCTTCAATTCGTCCAGCAGCGCCAGCACGCCGGGATATGGCTGCGAGGTGGCAGTAATATTAGCTGTGTAGTGGTCGATGAACTGGCGCAACATGATGTCCACCATGTCGGCGCGGACGGGATCGCCGGTACGCTCGAAGCCTCGCTCGATCAGCTTCTTCGCACCCTGGCCAACCATCTCGTACACTTCGTCCAGCGTCACCGCGCGCCGGCCATGCGCGGTAAGCACGTGGTTTGTCGCCGCCCACAGGTCAGGTGCTGTGTCGACCAGCGTTCCGTCGAGGTCGAAGATGACGGCAGGGCGGGGCATGTGGCGGCTCCATCTGGACGCGTGTCCCGGACATATTCCAGAACTCAGCAGCGAAAGGTAACTGGACCCGGCACGCTGGCCGGGGCTCAGAAGCTGAGATATGCACCCACCTCACATCACTTTCAACCTGATCTGCCTTGGAGCAGCGCTTGGCCCGTGCTAAACCGCCAGCCACATATCAGTAAGTTAGGAGGCCCGGACAATGGACGCCATCAAGACACAGGCTCTTCGCGACCTGTTGAAGGACAAGTCGCTGCTCAAAGAACAATGCTACATCGACGGCAAGTGGGTGGACAGCGACGACAAGATCGACGTGACCAACCCGGCTTCCGGCGACGTGATTGCCTCGGTGCCGAAACTGGGTGCGAAGGAAACGAAGCAGGCCATTGCCGCTGCCGAGAGGGCCATGAAGGGCTGGGCCGCCAAGACCGCCAAGGAGCGCTCCAACATTCTGCGCAAGTGGTTCAACCTGATGATGGAGAATCAGGAAGACCTGGCCCAGATCATGACCGCCGAGCAGGGCAAGCCGCTGGCCGAAGCCCGTGGTGAAATCGCTTACGGCTCCTCGTTCATCGAGTTCTTTGCCGAAGAAGCCAAGCGCATCAACGGCGAGACCATCCCGACCCACAAGGCCGATGCGCGCATCGTCGTCATCCGTCAGCCGGTGGGCGTATGCGGCGCTATCACGCCGTGGAACTTCCCGAACGCCATGATCACCCGCAAGGCGGGCCCGGCACTGGCCGTCGGCTGCACCATGGTCATCAAGCCGGCTTCCGAAACGCCGCTGTCGGCGCTGGCCCTGTGTGAACTCGCCGAGCGGGCCGGCATTCCGGCAGGCGTGCTCAGCGTCATCACCGGCAAGGCATCGGAGATCGGTGGCGAACTGACATCCAACCCCAACGTCAAGATGCTGACCTTCACCGGCTCCACCGAGATCGGCAAGGTGTTGATGGAGCAGTGCGCGAAGACCGTGAAGAAAGTCGGCATGGAACTGGGCGGCAACGCGCCGTTCATCGTGTTCAACGATGCCGACATCGATGCTGCCGTTGCCGGCGCTATGGCATCGAAGTACCGCAATGCCGGACAGACCTGCGTGTGCGCCAACCGCCTGCTGGTGCAGGACGGCATCTACGACAAGTTTGCCGAGGCACTGAAGGCAGCGGTCGAGAAGATGAAGGTAGGCGACGGCACCAAGGAAGGCGTGACCACCGGCCCGCTGATCAACAAGGCTGCAGTCGAGAAGGTGCAGGAGCACATCCAGGATGCACTTTCCAAGGGCGCGAAGATCGTCACCGGCGGCAAGGCGCTGGGCGGCAACTTCCACGAGCCGACCATCCTGCGCGACGTGGACACGTCCATGAAGGTCACGAAGGAAGAAACCTTCGGCCCGGTGGCACCGCTGTTCCGCTTCAAGACCGAGGAAGAGGCCATCCAGATGGCCAATGATACCGAGTTCGGCCTTGCCTGCTATTTCTACACCCGCGACATCGGCCGGGTGTGGCGCGTGGGCGAAGCGCTCGATTACGGCATCGTCGGCATCAACGAGGGCATCATCTCCACCGAGGTCGCGCCGTTCGGCGGCGTGAAGGAGTCCGGCATCGGCCGTGAAGGCTCCATCCATGGCATCGAGGAATATGTCGAGATGAAGTACATGCTGATGGGCGGTCTGGCCCGGTGACACCTGACGAGGCGAAGGAAGCCGCCGCGCGCGAGGCGTTGAAGCACGTGCGCGACGGCATGAAACTGGGGCTGGGCACCGGGTCTACGGCGGCGAAGTTCGTCGCAGGGCTGGGCGAGATGGTGGCGCAGGGGCTGAACGTCGTCTGCGTGCCGACCTCCGAGGCAACGCGCAAGCAGGCGGAAAGCCTGAACATACCGCTCACCCGGCTGGACGAGGAGCCTATCCTCGATCTGACCGTGGACGGCGCGGACGAACTGGACAGCGACCTGAGCCTGATCAAGGGTGGCGGCGGTGCGCTGCTGCGCGAGAAGATCGTCGCATCTTCGTCCAGGCAGATGATCGTCATCGCCGACGACACCAAGAAGGTCGACACGCTCGGCAAATTCGCCCTGCCGATCGAGGTCGTACCCTTCGGCGTCAAGTCCACCGCCATGAAGATCGAGCACGCCTCGCGCTGGGCGGGCTGCGAGGGGCCGCTTGCCTTGCGCATCCGCGATGGCGAACTGTTCGTCACCGACAACGGCAACGTCATCATCGACTGCGCATTTGGGCAGATCCCGGACGCCCAGAAACTTGCGTCCGCGCTGTCCACCATTCCCGGCGTGGTCGACCACGGCCTGTTCCTCGACATGGCGAGCCTTGCCATCCTGGGCGGGCCCAACGGCATCGAGATCATCGAAAGAAAACGCTGACATGTCTGAGTACGATTACGACCTGTTCGTCATCGGCGGCGGCTCCGGTGGCGTCCGCGCCGCCCGCATTGCCGCCGGTTACGGCGCGAAAGTCGGCATCGCCGAGGAATACCGCTACGGCGGCACCTGCGTCATCCGCGGCTGCGTGCCCAAGAAGCTTTTCGTCTATGCCAGCCATTTCGCAGAGGCGTTCGAGGATGCGATCGGCTTCGGCTGGACCACGAAACAGGTCGAGTTCGACTGGCCCACGCTGATCGCCAACAAGGACGTCGAGATCGACCGCCTCAACAAGGTCTACATGAAGAACCTCGAAGCCGCCGGCGTCGAACTGCATCACTGCCGGGCCGAGCTTCGCGATGCCCACTCCGTCCGCCTGCTTGGCGAGGAACGCCACGTCACCGCGAAGTACATCCTCATCGCCACTGGCGGGGTACCCAACATCGACCCCGCGCTGCCCGGCGTCGAGCACGTCATTACCTCCAACGAGGCTTTCCACCTTGAGAAGCTGCCGGAGCGGATTGTCGTCGCTGGCGGCGGCTACATCGCTGTCGAGTTCGCCGGCATCTTCAACGGGCTGGGTGTGGAAACGACGCTGCTTTACCGTGGCGAAAAGATCCTGCGCGGCTTTGACGAGGACGTGCGCGACCACCTGACTGCCGAGATGAAGAAGAAGGGCGTCGACATCATCTGCGGTGAGGTGTTCTCGAAAATCGAGAAGAAGGACGATGTGCTGTACGGCACGCTCACCAATGGCGAGGTGCTGGAGGCGGACCAGATCATGTTCGCCATCGGCCGCGCGCCCTACACCGACGGGCTTGGCCTCGAGCACGCCGGCGTCGAGCTGAAGGCCAACGGCGCCATCAAGGTAGATGAATATTCGAAGACCAGCGTCGATCATATCTATGCCGTGGGTGACGTGACCGACCGCGTGGCGCTGACCCCTGTCGCGATCCGTGAAGGCCACGCCTTCGCCGACACGGTGTTCGGCGGCAAGGACATCAAGGTCGACCACTCGCTGATCCCCACCGCGGTGTTCTCGCAACCAGAGATCGGCACCGTGGGCCAGACCGAGGCGCAGGCACGCGAGCAATACGGCGAGGTCGACATCTACAAGTCCACCTTCCGGCCCATGAAGCATACATTGTCAGGCCGCGAAGAACGCATGCTGATGAAGCTCATCGTCGAGCCGAAGTCGGACAAGGTCGTGGGCTGCCAAATTATGGGGCCGGATGCCGGCGAAATGACACAGTTGCTCGGCATCTCGCTCAAGATGGGTGCGACCAAGGCCGACTTCGATGCCACCATGGCGGTGCACCCGACAGCGTCTGAAGAACTGGTGACGATGCGCACCAAATGGAGCGGATAAGATGGTGGAATTCTCGCCGGCCATTCCGATTTTCAGGCTATTCGACGAGGAGAAGGCCCGCGAGTTCTACCTCAGTTTCCTCGGCTTCGACGTTGATTTCGAGCACTGGTATTCAGATGACGCGCCGCTGTATCTCGGCGTCTCGCGCGATTGCTTCGAGCTGCACCTGAGCGAACACCACGGCGACGGCACCCCCGGAGCGCGCGTACGCGTGCAGGTCAGCGATATCGAGGAACTCCATGCCGAACTGTCGGCCAGGAACTACAGGTTCAACAAGCCCGCCATTGTTGATCAGGATTGGGGCCACCGCGAACTGATCGTCGATGACCCGTTCGGCAACAAGGTCGTGTTCTGCGAGCCAAGGTGACGGCAGTCGGCCACACTGCCACAGGTAATTCTACCACCCGCCGCCTGAGCGGAAAATCTGATCACCCTGCTGATCGATGATCTGCTTTGCCTTGACGAGGGAGAAGCGCACCGCATCTTCCACGTTCGGGAATGTGTCGGCGCGAATGAACTCGTGCGCCGGACCGTCGGGATCGTCTTCCTTGCGGATGATGCCGGCCACGTTGTAGTGGCCCGAGCCGCCCTTGGGGCGGGGTTCGATCACGAAGCCCTTATAGGTCTCGGTTTCGGCAGCGGCGGCAGGCTTTTCGCTCTTGCCGCCAAACAGTTTGGACAGGAAGCCGCTCATGTCTACAACCTCGCAGTTCATGATCTCCAGGATGCATTGATACCATTCACGGACAGATCATCCAAATGTGAGTTGAGCTTTCGCGGCCAAGCCATGCATATGGCGGCTGACCTCTGATGTCGCGAAAGGCCATGCCCATGACAACCGCACTGTTGCTCTGCCTGCTGACTCTTGCCATCATTTCCCTGCTGCTCACCCCGCGCAAGCGCACCGTGGATGGCTTCTATGCCGATCAGTCTGCGGACGGCGCAGCGCCGTCGATGATCATGATGGTGTTCAGCCAGGTGACCACATGGATTTTCGCCCGCTCGCTGCTGACCGCCGCGATCCTAGGCTTCTACTGCGGCATCGGCGGGGCGCTGGCCTACACTGCCTAATACCTGTCGTTCTTCACCGGTGCGGTCATCGTCGACCAGATCCGGTTCCGGCACGGCTTCAACTCCGTCCAGGAATTCCTGACCGACCGCTTCGGCCGGTCGGGCACCAGCGCCTGCAACCTTGTTGTGGCCCTGAGGCTGCTGTCGGAAGTGTTCGCCAACCTGATCGTCGTCGGCATCATTTTCGGGGCAGAGGGCACTACGCTGTATCTTGCCGCCGCCAGCATTGCGGCCCTGTTCACGCTGGCCTACTCGATGGCAGGCGGCCTCCAGTCGTCGCTGCGCATCGACGTGTTCCAGATGAGCGTTTTCCTTGTCATGCTGGCGGTCCTGGTGTTCTCGCTCAGCGGGGCGCCCGGCTGGAGCGTGTCGCTGCTCGGCTCAACTGCAAGGCCCGTCACCGACCCCGGCTGGGTGCTGTTCATGGTGGCCATGCTGCAGGTCATATCCTACCCGATGCACGACCCGGTCATGATGGACCGCGGTTTCCTGGCCAACCGCAAGACCACCTGGAAGTCGTTCCTGCATGCCGGCTGGCTGTCGATGGGCTGCATCTTCCTGTTCGCACTGCTGGGCGTCTATGCCGGCACCGTCAAGCAGCCCGACGAGGCCATGCTGGACGTGCTGCGCCGAACCCTGGGCGACACCACCATGCTGGTGCTCAACCTCGCACTGATCGTGTCAGCCGTGTCGACGCTCGACTCCACCCTGTCCAGCGCCTCCAAGCTGGCGATCAAGGACATGGGGCTGGCCGCCCCGACGCTGGCCAACGGGCGCATGGCCATGCTGGCGTTCATGATCGGCGGGCTCGTCTTTCTGTTCCTCGACACCAAGGAGCTTTACGCCGCCGTCGCCATCTCGGGCACGGCCTCGATGTTCCTAACGCCGGTCATCCTGTTCTGCGTCATCGGCGGCAGGCGCGTGAGCCTGTGGGCCTTCCATACCGCGTTCGTCGCGGCCATGGCGGGCGCAATGCTCTACTATTTCGAGGAAGGCGGTAACGGCTTCATGACTGCGTTGTTCGGCATCGAGCACAAGTACACCAAGCTGCTGGTCATCTGCATCGCGGTGCTGACCATCGGCTGCGGCGCCTTCGCCGCCGCGCTCAAGCCGAAACAGGTCAGCGCGACTGCCTAAACGCAATCACGAATCAGCGGCATTGTGGAGCAGTGGATGCCGCCGCCATTCAGTTGCACCAGGTCAAAGTCGAGCGGGATGACTTCTACGCCCTTCTGCTGCAGCAGGTCCAGCGTGCGGTTGGAAGCCCCATTGCCCATCAGGTAGCGGCCCGGCGCAATGGCGAGGCCATTGATGATCCACGGATTGTCCTGCGGTGTGATTTCCACCGTGTCCACGCCCAGTTCCCGCAGCTTCTCGAGGAACCAGTAGGGAAGCTGGGTTGCGTCAACCAGGGCAAGATCCTTGTCCACCATCACGAAGGAGCCGTCGATGTGGATGGTGTAGCCGTTGAGGTCCACCACCAGCAGTTCCACGCCCTGCCGCTTCAGCACGTCGTCAAGCTGGTCGATGGCCTCGTTGTTGATACGGATCGAGCGGCCTACCACCGCGGTCTTCGGGTTGATCCAGGCGAACGAACCGCCCTCCAGCATGCCGGTTGAATGGATGGTGCGCAGGATCGGCACCCCCAGCTTGGCCAGTGTGCGGGTGACCACCATTTCCTCGCCCTGACGGATGCGCGGGGCCATGCGGCAGACGATGGCGCCACCCTTTACCATCAGAGCCGAGTCGCGGGTATAGACCGCCTTGAGCATGCCGTCGGTCTGGCCCTGACCGTCGAGATAGTGAACCTCTATCCCTTCGCGCCTGAACACCTCGACCATCTGGTCGTGCTGGGCGCGGAGCTTGTCCATGTCCGGCACGGTGTCCGATTGCCAGTACCAGCCCTTCTCGAGATCGCCGTATGAGCCTATTTCCTCGATGCGTTTGGCCGGATCCACCATGTCGAGTTCCGGCCCGGGCCGGTGCACCAGGATCGAGCGGATGCGGCCCACGTCATTGTCCACGCCCCAGGCCTGGCCCCAGTCCTTCTGGAGCCGCGAGGAATCCTCGAAGGCTGGTTCCGGGCTCGACCCGAACATCTGGATTGTCTTCTGGTAGACGTGTTCCGCAAGTCTGCCGCTCATCTGGCTTGCTCCTGCTACTGCTACTGGTTCAAGACCTCGAAATGCGCCTCCACCGGCTTTTGCGAGTTGATGGCGAGAATGTCCTGCGGGCAGCACGACATGACGGCGATCACGTCCAGCTCCGCGCGCAGAACCACATAGTCGCCCTTCTTCGACAGGGCCGGATCGAACGACAGCGTGCCGTCCTCCTGCCAGGGAATGTTCATGAACAGGTTGATGGAGGCCGGCGTGTACGGCACGTAGAGGCCCAGTTCGGCCAGCGCGCCGTGCATGTTGTCCTTGCAGTTGTCGTGATACTCGGTGCACCCGAGCAGCCCGTAACGCTCGTTGTCG
>JAHEBA010000263.1 GCA_024642465.1 Alphaproteobacteria bacterium | reverse complement strand
TACGGACAGTCCCAGCACGAGAGTGACTGCCTGCCGCGCATAATGGTCAGGCGCCAGTGCTGGGTTCTGGTTGCCAGGCACGCTGCCTGGGCACATGTAGCCGAAGCCGGTCACCAATTTTTATACCGCCCGGACGTTCTACCCACGCCGTCACTCCCCGACGCCCTTCTCCAGCGCGTCTGAACAGCTTGCCAAAGCCAGGATGCGCCCTTTCGATAGAGCGCGCTGGGTAGGTGCATGGCTGGTTCAGCCGGTCCACGACAATCGTCGTGCCACTTTCCGACTGCAAGCGAGATGAGGGCGTCAGATGGGTCAGGTCCGGGATGTTTTCCACCACTATGTTCGCACCCACCAACTCGGGCGCAAGCCTCTCGAGTCCCATGTCGCGCGCGATTTCTGCAAGGTTCTCAGCTGAAAGGATCGTCAGCTGCCGTGTATTGCGGATTTCCGTGTTCAAAGGATAAAGCTGTGTAACTCGCGAGCACGATGGCCGCGTCGGCCCTTCATGAACGTCGCCAGCAATACCCTCGAAACCAAGCAAGAGTTCGGCCTCTTCGACGCCCTTCAGGATGTCCTGACGCTGAGGCGTACGGCCCAGCCAGACCACGACCCCATAATAGTCGGTCGGGCAAAGTTCCTGTTTCACTTTAGCTTGCTCCTAGATCCGGCATTTTCCAAGTTGTAAGTGGTTTACTCAGTAGCGGTTGCGCATCACTGAAGCGCAACTGCAATCAACGGCTTGCCATAATATGGCGTGCCACAAGTTCCTGTAGTCTCCACAGGTTACGGTCGTGAATGCCATGATCTTCGAGCTTGGCGACGGTACGCTGCAGATAAGTTGCTGCAGTCCCCCAGTGTCCTGCTGCGCGTGCGATGATCGCGGCGACGTCTTCCAGTGGCAACCGGCCAGCGTAGGCAGGTCCATTGGTATCAGCCACGAAGGTTAGAGCTCTGGCAGGACCACCCTGCGTCTTCACCGACACCCAGCGAGGGACATTTGTTGCCGGCTTTGCGTCAAGCTCGCGATCCAGAAGGCGAATGATCTGGCTTTTGAGGTCGGGCGTCCGGAGTTCATAGAGCACACCGACACACGAGCCGCCACGATCAAGCGCCATCATCAGTGCTGGTTGTTCCCGCGTCCCTCGCCATCTCGTCAGACGCATGCAGAATGACCGGTGCCAGCCATCGCATCTGGCCTTGGCATGCGTATCGACCTCGAATTCCGGATTCCAGATTAGTGAGCCGTAGGCAAATACCAGTAGGTTTTCTGGTGTATGTTGGTCGAGCAATTGACGGGCGATCTCGTCGACATCCGCATCGGAATGCTCTTCTGTTCCCGGCTCTGGACCCGGGTCGGGCTCCAGCCGTTCTACCAAAGCCACCAGTTCCGGCGTCAGAGACATAGGCTTTGGCATGATCACCATCAGGGCGCGCCTTTCGAGGTACGCAGGTGAGGATCACTATCTGCTTCCTTGAGGCAAAC
Organism: Alphaproteobacteria bacterium; assembly: GCA_024642465.1. GTDB lineage: Bacteria > Pseudomonadota > Alphaproteobacteria > Rhizobiales > Aestuariivirgaceae > Anderseniella. The sequence continues at coordinate 1,063 of JAHEBA010000263.1, read as the reverse complement.
TCCAAGCATTGCTTTGAACTTCAAATGGCAGCTGTTGGCAGGCGGCTGCCTACCTCACTACTGGCTGAATTGGGGATGAGGCAAAAGTCATAACTACGTGGATGATTTGTGTTGTGCCGGAACCTCGGCGGGCGCACTTTTTGCCGTCGGCCTCCATTCAAGAGGACTTGAGATGCATAAGTGGCTCACAGTGGTTCTGGCTCTGCTGATCACGTCCCCCGCGGTGGCTGAGCCATTGCTTGGTGACTATGCCAAGACGATCCCGATTTTTGACGTCCACGTGCACTACAATGAACCGGCTTGGGGGCCGTTTCCGCCGGAAACTGTTATTGCGTTGTTTGATCGGAATCGAATCCCGATTGCGCTCGTATCATCGACTCCGGAAAGCGGAACGATCCGACTATGGCAGCTTGCGCCTTCCCGGATCGTCCCTGAGCTGCGGCCCTATTATGAAAACTGGGATTCTTTGAACTGGATGTCGAACCCGGATGTGTCAGATTATCTTACCGAGCATCTGGCAAAACACCCCCATGAAGGAATTGGCGAGTTTCATGTCCATACGATGGACGGAGCAAACCTGGACTTGCTGACGTCGGTTGCCAATGAAGCTGTGAAGCGAAATATTCCGCTGCACGTTCATTCAGGTGCCGAACCCATCCGGTTTCTATTCAATGCTGCGCCTGATGTTACCGTGATCTGGGCCCATGCAGGAATGACGACCACGCCAGCTGAGATTGGCGAGATGATGGATCGCTATCCGCGCCTGTATGCCGATACATCTATCAGGAACAACGACATCATTAGTGGTCGCGGGCTGGATGCTGATTGGGAGGCTCTTCTGATCCGTCACTCCGATCGCTTCATGATCGGCTCGGACACTTGGGTCAATAGTCAGTGGGAGCGATACGATCGGGCTATTACCGCAAGCCGCTTATGGCTTTCCTGGTTGCCCAGGAGCGTTGGCGAGAGGATCGCGCATGGCAATGCAGAACGACTATTCAAGCGCGAAGCAACCGAAAGCCTTATCGGGCAGCAATGACTGCTTGTGGCACAAAGCGGACTC
>JAHEBA010000028.1 GCA_024642465.1 Alphaproteobacteria bacterium | reverse complement strand
TTCAGCGGTAAGGCGCATCCATGGCGATATTCGCCGCGATTTCCCTCTCCCACCGGTCGCCGTTGGCCAGCAGCTTCTCCTTGTTGAACAGAAGCTCCTCGCGGGTTTCGGTGGCGAATTCAAAGTTCGGCCCTTCCACGATGGCGTCCACCGGGCAGGCCTCCTGGCAGAAGCCGCAATAGATGCACTTCACCATGTCTATGTCGTAGCGGGTGGTGCGGCGGGTACCGTCATTGCGGCGCGGACCCGCCTCGATGGTGATGGCCTGCGCCGGGCAGATTGCCTCGCACAGCTTGCAGGCGATGCAACGCTCTTCGCCGTTCGGATAACGGCGCAGCGCGTGTTCGCCCCGGAAGCGTGGGCTGACCGAGCCCTTCTCGAACGGATAGTTGATGGTTGCCTTGGGCGCAAAGAAGTAGCGCATCGACATGAAGAACGCGTCGACGAACTCCTTCAGGAACAGCGATTTGGCAGCTTGGGCGAGGTTCATTTCACTTGGCTCCCATGGCTCACGGCGCCAGGCCGAAAGCGGTGACGACGCCGGCGGTCAACGCCACCCAGAACAGCGAGATGGGCAGGAACACCTTCCAGCCCAGCCGCATCAGCTGGTCGTAGCGGTAGCGCGGCACAAAGGCCTTCACCAGGGCGAACATGAAGAACACGAGAAACGTCTTGGCCATGAACCAGAAGACGCCCGGCACCCAGGTGAAGGGCGCGAAATCAAATGGCGGCAGCCAGCCACCGAGGAACAGGATCGACGTCATGGCGCACATCAGCGTGATCGACACGTATTCGCCGAGCATGAACAGCATGTACGGTGTGGACGAATATTCCACCATGAAGCCGGCAACCAGTTCCGACTCCGCTTCAGGCAGGTCGAAGGGTGGACGGTTGGTTTCAGCCAGCGCGGAGATGAAGAAAACCACGAACATCGGCAGCAGCGGCAGCCAGTACCAGTCGAGGAACGAGCCCGGCAGACCAAGCCAGGTGCCGATGCCGGTCGACTGGCTTTCCACGATGCCGGACAGGTTCAGCGTGCCGGCGCAGATCAGCACGGTCACGATCACGAAGCCGATCGACACTTCGTACGACACCATCTGTGCCGCAGAGCGCAGCGCGCCGAGGAACGGGTACTTGGAGTTTGACGCCCAGCCGCCCATGATGACGCCGTACACGCCAAGCGAGGAAATGGCGAACAGGAACAGGATACCGACATTGATGTCGGCCACGACCCAGCCTGCATCCACCGGAACCACAACCCACGCGCTGAGCGCCAGGATACAGGTGACCAGCGGCGCGATCAGGAACACGCCCTTGTTGGCCCCGTCGGGAATGACGACTTCCTTGAACACGAACTTGAGCATGTCCGCGAACGACTGGAACAGGCCCCAGGGCCCGACCACGTTGGGTCCACGGCGCATCTGCACCGCCGCCCAGATCTTGCGGTCGGCGTAAACGAGGTAGGCCACGATGACGAGCACGGCCACCAGCAATGCCAGCGACTGCAGCACGATGAAACCGACGGTGAGCAGAAGTTCGTTCATGGCGTCCCCCTACTCCGCTGCCTGCTTGTGAGCATTGAGTCGCATGGCTGAACACTCCGCCATAATCCTCGACGCCCGGGCAATCGGGTTGGTCAGGTAGAAATCCTTCACCGGGCTTTCGAATGGCTTTGCCGTCATCTTGCCGCCTGCCTTGGCAATGTCGCTCAGCAGCCAAGCGTCAGCAGGCGCGACGGTGTCGATCGCGGCCAGGTGCGGCGCTGCCTTGTACATTTCGGCGCGCAGGTATTCGAGGTTGTCGAAGCTGAGGTTCACGTCGAGCTTGCCGGCCAGCGCACGGATGATGGCCCAGTCCTCGCGGGCATCGCCCGGCGGGAAGTTGGCCCGGCGTGCCATTTGCGGGCGGCCCTCGGTGTTGACCCAGGTTGCAGACTTCTCGGTGTAGGTCGAACCCGGCAGGATCACGTCTGCGCGGTGGGCGCCGGCATCGCCGTGGCTGCCCTGGTAGATCACGAACGCATCGCCAAGCGAGGCCATGTCGATCTCGTCGACGCCGAGCAGGTAGACTACCTCGATCTTGCCTGACTTCGCGCCCGTGAGGATCGCGGCGGTGTCCTTGCCGCCGGGCATGGTCGGCAGCGCGCAAACGTCCAGCGCGCCAACGCGGCCTGCAGCCGTGTGCAGCACGTTGAAGCCGTTCCAGCCATCCTTGACGACGCCGATGTTCCGCGCCGCCTTCATGGCGGTGGCGAGCACCGCCTTGCCGTCCGGTCTTGCCAGCGCACCCTGGCCGATGATGAACATCGGGCGCTCGGCCTTGGCGGCCTTGTGGCGAGACAGTTCCTCAAGTGCCGCCGGTCCATCACCGAGATAGGTATAAGGATAGGTCAGGTCGGCCCGCTCGCCGATCACGCCAATGTGGACGTTTCCGGCCAGATAGCGCTTGCGGATGCGGCTGTTCAGCACTGGCGCCTCAAGGCGCGGGTTGGTGCCGATCAGCATGATGGCGTCGGCCTGTTCGATGCCGGCAATGGTCGAATTGAAGATGTAGCCTGCCCGGCCGCCTGCCTCGCCCAGCGGGTTGCCGGGTTCGCGGCAGTCGAGGTTCTTCACTTCAAGTTTGTCCATCAAGGTCTTAAGGGCAAACACTTCTTCCACTGCGTTCAGGTCGCCGACCAGAGCAGCCGTTTTGTCTGGACCGGCCGACCTCAACTTCGACACTATCAGGGAGAATACCTCGTCCCAGCTTGCCGCGCGAAGCTTGCCGTTGTCGCGGATGTAGGGCTTGTCGAGGCGCTGCGAACGCAACCCATCCCAGATGAAGCGGGACTTGTCGGAGATCCACTCCTCGTTGACCTCTTCGTTGAGGCCCGGCAGCACGCGCATCACTTCGCGCCCACGCACGTCCACGCGGATGGCGGAGCCCACCGCGTCCATCGCGTCGATGGTTTCGGTCTTGCGCAGTTCCCAGGGCCGGGCCTTGAACTCGTACGGCGCGCTGGTCAGCGCACCTACCGGGCACAGGTCGATGACGTTGCCCTGCATCTCGGAGCTCATGGCCTGTTCGAGATAGGTGGTGATTTCCATGTCCTCGCCACGGCCGATGGCGCCCAGTTCCTCGACACCGGCCACTTCGGTGGTGAAGCGCACGCAGCGGGTACACTGGATGCAGCGGGTCATCACCGTCTTCACCAGCGGGCCGATATACTTGTCCTCGACTGCCCGCTTGTTCTCGTGGAAGCGGTTCTTGTCGATGCCGTAGGCCATGGCCTGATCCTGCAGGTCGCACTCGCCACCCTGGTCGCAGATCGGGCAATCCAGCGGGTGGTTGATCAGCAGGAACTCCATGACGCCTTCGCGGGCCTTCTTGACCAGCGGCGAATTGGTACGGATTTCAGGCGGCTCGCCATTCGGGCCGGGGCGCAGGTCGTTGACCGACATGGCGCAGGAGGCCTGGGGTTTGGGCGCGCCCTTCACCTCGACCAGGCACATGCGGCAGTTGCCGGCAATCGACAGCCGCTCGTGATAACAGAACCGGGGAATCTCGGCGCCTGCCTGCTCGCACGCCTGGATCAGCGTGGTGCCGTTTTCAACATCGAGTTCGGCTCCGTCGATGATGACCTTGGGCATATCGCTTTACTCCGCCGCCACACGGCTGACTGACCCTTCCGGGTCAGGCCGGGCAGAAAATTCGTCAATGCGGGCTTCGATCTCGTGCCGGAAGTGGGTGATCAGACCCTGCACCGGCCAGGCCGCCGCATCCCCGAGCGCACAGATGGTGTGACCCTCGATCTGCTTGGACACGTCCAGCAGCATGTCGATCTCGCGCTTCTCGGCACGGCCTTCGACCATGCGGGTCAGCACGCGCCACATCCAGCCGGTGCCTTCGCGGCACGGCGTGCACTGGCCGCAGCTCTCGTGCTTGTAGAAATAGGCCAGCCGGGCAATCGCCTTGATCATGTCGGTGGACTTGTCCATGACGATCACGGCCGCCGTGCCGAGGCCCGATTTCAATGCCGCCAGGTTGTCGAAGCACATCGGCGTATCGATGATCTGCTCCGCCGGCACGCAGCGCACCGACGAACCGCCCGGGATCACGGCCTTGAGGTTGTCCCAGCCGCCGCGGATGCCGCCGCAATGGCGGTCGATCAGCTCGCGGAACGGGATGCCCATTTCCTCTTCCACGGTGCACGGCTTGTTCACGTGGCCGGAAATGCAGAACAGCTTGGTGCCGGCATTGTTGGGCAGCCCGAGACCGGCGAACCATTTAGGCCCACGGCGCAGGATGGTCGGGGCAACGGCAATGGACTCGACGTTGTTGACCGTGGTCGGCGCACCGTACAGGCCAACATTGGCCGGGAACGGCGGCTTCATGCGCGGCTGGCCCTTCTTGCCCTCTAGGCTTTCCAGCATCGCGGTTTCCTCGCCGCAGATGTAGGCGCCGGCGCCGTGGTGCACGTAGACGTCGAAGTCCCAGCCGTGCTTGTTGTTCTTGCCGATCAGCTTGGCGTCATAGGCCTCGTCGACGGCGCGCTGCAGCGCTTCACGCTCGCGGATAAACTCGCCGCGCACATAGATGTAGGCAACGTGTGCGCCCATCGCGAAGCCCGCGACGAGGCAGCCTTCGACCAGCAGATGCGGGTCGTGACGCAGGATTTCGCGGTCCTTACAAGTGCCGGGCTCGGATTCGTCTGCGTTGACGACCAGATAGTGCGGGCGGCCGTCGGACTGTTTCGGCATGAACGACCACTTTAGGCCGGTGGGGAAGCCTGCCCCGCCACGGCCGCGCAGGCCGGAAACCTTCATCTTGTCGATGATGCCGTCGCGGCCCAGTTCGAGCATCTGCTTGGTGCCGTCCCATGCGCCGCGCGCCATGGCGCCCTTCAGGCCCACATCGTGCAGGCCGTACAGGTTGGTGAATATCCGGTCCTTGTCAGCGAGCATCGCCGCACTCCGTCTTGTCCAGCCAGCAGACGCCCTTGCGCCGAGGCAACACCAGGTTGAAAACGATCGGCAGCAGGGCGACAAAGCCCAGCACGCCGGCAAGCTTGGCATATGACCAGTCGCCGGTGGCGGCAAACAGCAGGCCGAGCAAGGCAAGTGCGGCGACGGTCATGATGGCCGACATGCGGGCGCACAGGCTCATGGTCTGCTCACCTTTGCCCTCCACGTTCACGTTCATGTGCTGCACGTTGCTCATCCGTCCTTACCTCGGCTTCTTTCCGAATACCTTGATGTATCCGGCCTCGCCGCCCTTGGCCAACGCCTTGGCCTGCTTGACCCAGTCATCGCGCTCTATGCGGCCCTTGAACGACAGCCCGTCATCGACGACTGCGATGTCCTTCTTCGTCCACTTTGCGATCTGGCTGAAATGCCAGAAGCCCAGCTTGTTGAGCGTCTGCTCCAGCTTCGGGCCAACGCCGGCGATCATCTTCAGGTCGTCTGCCTTGCCCTTGGGCTTTGCCAGCCGCTCCGGTCCAGCCGGCTTTGCGGCAGCCTTGACAGGAACCGGCTTGGCCGCCGACTTCTTCGAGGGACCGGCCTTCACCGGCAGCTTAGCCGGGGACTTGATGGCCTTCGACGTGATCGCGGCGTCGGAGCCAGGCCGTCCTGCGTTGGCAGGCGGCACCTTGACCGCCTTCTTGGTCGCCTTCGCTGCCGCGGGGCGCGGCTTGGCCTTGGCCGTGACGCCGCCGGTCAGCGTCGTCGGTCCGCCTTCTGGCGCAGAATTGACGCGGCCGATCTGCGGACCCGGCTTCACCTTCTGCCCCTTGGCGATCTTGTCGAGCAGGTCTTCTAGGGCTTCCGGGGTCAGGTCCTCGTAGGTGTCCTTCCAGATCTGGATCATCGGCGCATTCACGCAGGCGCCCAGACATTCCACCTCTTCCCACGAGAAGTTGCCGTCTGCCGAAAGTTCGTGCGGGTTCTCGGCAATCTTGCGCTTGCACACCCTGATCAGGTCTTCCGAGCCGCGCAGCATGCACGGCGTTGTGCCGCATACCTGCACGTGGGCCTTCTTGCCCACCGGTTCGAGCTGGAACATGGTGTAGAAGGTCGCGATTTCGAACACGCGGATGAAGGGCATGTCGAGCATCCTGCCGACTTCCTCCATCGCCGCGCGCGACACCCAGCCGTCATTCTGCTCCTGGGCGCGCCACAGCACCGGAATCACGGCGCTGGCCTGCTTGCCCTTGGGATACTTCCTGATCGTCTCTTTCGCCCACTTCAGGTTCGCGGCGGTAAACGCGAACGATTTGGGCTGGACGCTTTCATCTGCCAGTCTGCGAACGCTCACCGGTCCACCTCACCAAACACGATATCGAGAGAGCCGAGGATGGCGGACACGTCCGCCAGCATGTGGCCACGGCACATGAAGTCCATTGCCTGCAAGTGCGCAAAGCCGGGCGCGCGCAGCTTGCAGCGGTACGGCTTGTTGCTGCCGTCGGACACCAGGTACACGCCAAACTCGCCCTTGGGCGCTTCGACGGCGGCATACACTTCGCCCTCCGGCACCTTGTAGCCCTCGGTGTAGAGCTTGAAGTGATGGATCAGCGCCTCCATGGAGCGCTTCATCTCGCCCCGCTTCGGCGGCACGATCTTGCCGTCGGTCGACGACACCGGCCCCTTGCCTTCCGGTGCATTGAGCAGCGCAATGCACTGCTTCATGATCTTCACCGACTGGCGCATCTCTTCCATGCGGATGAGATAACGGTCGTAGCAGTCGCCGTTCTTGCCAACCGGAATATCGAAGTCGAGTTCCGAATAGCACTCGTAGGGCTGCGACTTGCGCAGGTCCCACGCCGCGCCGGAACCACGCACCATCACGCCGGAGAAGCCCCAGGCGAAGCATTCTTCCAGGTCAACCACGCCGATATCGACGTTGCGCTGCTTGAAGATGCGGTTGTTGGTCAGCAGGCCCTCGATGTCGTCGAGCACCTTCGGGTGCGTCTCGCAGAAATGCTCGATGTCGTCGATGAGGTCCTGCGGCAGGTCCTGGTGAACGCCGCCCGGGCGCACATAGGCTGCGTGCATGCGCGAGCCAGATGCGCGCTCGTAGAACACCATCAGCTTCTCCCGCTCTTCGAAGCCCCAAAGCGGCGGGGTCAGCGCGCCCACGTCCATGGCCTGCGTGGTGACGTTCAGGATGTGCGACAGCAGCCGGCCGATCTCGGAATAAAGCACGCGGATGAGCTGGCCACGGCGCGGCACGGTGATGCCAAGCAGCTTCTCGACGGCCAGTGCGAACGCGTGCTCCTGGTTCATCGGTGCGACGTAATCGAGCCGGTCGAAATACGGGATTGCCTGCAGGTAGGTCTTCTGCTCGATCAGCTTCTCGGTGCCGCGATGCAGCAACCCGATATGGGGGTCGACGCGCTCAACCACCTCGCCGTCCAGTTCCAGCACGAGGCGCAACACGCCGTGCGCCGCCGGGTGCTGCGGGCCGAAGTTGATGTTGAAGTTTCTGACCTGTGCTTCAGCCATCTCACTTCGCCTTTTCGTCGCCGGGCAGCACGTAATCGGTGCCTTCCCACGGGCTCAGGTAATCGAACGTGCGGAACTCCTGCACCAGTTTCACCGGTTCGTAGACCACCTTCTTCTTCTCGTCGTCGTAGCGCACTTCGACGTGGCCGGTGACGGGGAAGTCCTTGCGCAACGGATGACCGGCAAAGCCATAGTCGGTCAGGATGCGGCGCAGGTCCGGGTGTCCGGAGAACAGGATGCCATAGAGGTCGAATGCCTCGCGCTCGAACCAGTTGGCAGCCGGGAACACGTCGACCGCGCTCGGCACCGGGGTGTCCTCGTCGGTCTGCACCTTCACTCGGACACGGCTGTTCTGGTAAGGGCTCAGCAAGTGGTAGACCACGTCGAACCGCTTCTCGCGCGCCGGATAGTCGACACCGGAAATGTCGATGAAGCAGGCGAAGCGGCAACTGGGGTCATCGCGCAGGAAGCGCAACACCTGCACGATGTGCTCGGGATCGACCGTGAGGTTCAGTTCGCCGTGATCGATAGAGGTGCTCACGCTCCATTCGGCGAGCCGGCCAGCGATGTGTTCGCCAAGGTCAAGCAGTGTTTCGTCCATGTCGTCCCTGCCCCGCTCTCAGCGCTCGATGGTGCCTGTGCGGCGGATCTTCTTCTGCAGTTGCAGAATGCCGTAAACCAGCGCCTCCGCGGTGGGCGGGCAACCGGGAATGTAGATGTCCACCGGCACGATGCGGTCGCATCCGCGAACCACCGAATAGGAATAGTGATAGTAGCCGCCGCCATTGGCGCACGAGCCCATGGAGATGACGTAGCGCGGCTCCGGCATCTGGTCATAAACCTTGCGCAGCGCCGGCGCCATCTTGTTGGTCAGCGTGCCGGCCACGATCATCACGTCCGACTGGCGCGGGGAAGCACGCGGGGCAAAGCCGAAACGCTCCACGTCATAACGCGGCATCGAGGCCTGCATCATCTCCACGGCGCAACACGCCAGGCCGAACGTCATCCACATCAGCGAGCCAGTACGCGCCCAGTTGATGAGGTCGTCGCTGGTGGTGACCAGAAAACCCTTGTCTGCAAGCTGGTCGTCCACCGAAGTGTAGAACGCCTGCTGCTCGGGCGTCAGCACGGCCGGCGCGGCGGCAGCTGCGCTGAGCGGGTTGCCGTTCTTGTCGATCAATCCCATTCCAGTGCCCCCTTGCGCCACTCGTAGACGAAGCCGATGGTCAGCACCCCAAGGAAGATCATCATCGACCAGAAGCCGAACACGCCCACTTCCTTGAGCGAGATCGCCCACGGGAATAGGAACGCCACTTCCAAGTCGAAGATGATGAACAGGATCGACACCAGGTAGAAGCGGACGTCGAACTTCATGCGGGCATCGTCGAACGCGTCGAAGCCGCATTCGTAGGCCGACATCTTTTCAGGGTCCGGCCTGCGGATGGCAATGATGAACGCCGAGGCCATCAGGGCGATACCAAGGGCAATGCAGATGCCCATGAAAATCACGATGGGCAGGTAATCCTGGAGAAGCTCAGGCATTTTTCATCTGATGCTGCCCGCGATACGTTGCGCGAACCGCATCTCCTCGCAAATCGACGGTTGTCGTTAGCCTTGCGTGGTAACGCAGCCTTGAGGGGCTTGCAAGCCTGAATCCCCGTTCCTGCACCAGTTGGAAAACTGTTTTGCCACGCGGTGCTAGACCAAAGTTCAACGGGTTTTGGAATGGTGCATTCGCCCGCCGAATAACTGGGCATTTCAGGGCTGCTTGAAGGGAGAAAATGGCGCGAGTGACGGGGCTCGAACCCGCGACCTCCGGCGTGACAGGCCGGCACTCTAACCAACTGAGCTACACCCGCGCGATGTAAGCAGGCCGCGTCGCTTGAGCGGCTTGCGTTGGTGATGGGTGGATTAATCAGTTCGCCCGGTCAAGTCAAGCGGCACAAGCCATTGCCGGTGACAAAAATGCCACAGGGCGTTTGAGTGATTCCGTTTCCCGCCGCCCAGATCACCCCTGCATGCGGGCAGTCACCTCGATCTCGATCTTCATGGCCGGGTCAGCCAGACCGCAGCTGAGCATGGTGGCGGCGGGACGCACCTCGCCGAACCAATTGCTCAACACCGGCCAGCACGGCTCGAAGTCTGCCGCATCGGGCAGGATGTAGTGCACCCTGACCACGTCAGCCATGCTACTGCCGGCCTGCTCCAGTGCCGCGGCAATGTTGCGGCAGCATTGCTCAGCCTGCTCGACGACGTCTGGCGATATGGTCATCGTGGAATAGTCGTAGCCGGTGGTACCGGAAACGAACACCCAATCGCCGACCACCACCGCCCGGGAGTAACCGATCTGCTCTTCGAAGCTGGAACCGGATGAGATCAGTCGGCGGGTCATGCGTCGGCGTCCTTGCGGCGGATGTTGAGCTTCGGCCCGTCACCCAGCACGCGAACCTCGCGCTGCGGGAACGGAATGGAGATGGTGTAGGCCTTGAGGGTTTTCCAAACCACCAGCAGGATATCGGCGGTGAAGCGGTTCTTGCCGTCGTCAAGCCCCCTGCACCAGAACTCGACCGCCATATCGATCCCCGAATCGCCGAAGCCTCGCAGTTCAACGTCGGGCGCCTCGGGCTCGCTGAGCACATCGGGATGGGCCGCCACGGCAGCCGAAATCAGGCGGGCCACCTCCTCCACGTCGCTGTCATAGGCGACGGAAAACTCCACCTCGTAGCGCTGGTGCGGGTCGTCACGGGTCCAGTTCTCGAAGGCGGTGGTGATGAACTTCTCGTTCGGCACCATGATTTCCTTGCCGTCGAATGTTTCCAGCGTGGAGGAGCGCATGTTCAGCTCCTTGAGGATGCCGGCACGGCCGTCCTCGAGTTTGATGTAGTCGCCCACACCGATGGAGCGCTCCAGCAGGAAGATGATGCCGGAGATGAAGTTCGAGGCGATCTGCTGCAGGCCAAAGCCGAGTCCAACGCCAACCGCGCCGCCGAACACCGTCAGCGCAGTCAGGTCGAGCCCCAGAATCTGCAGCAGCAGGATGAAGACGACGATAAACAGGAAAATCTCGAACAGCTTGGCGAACAGTTCCTTCATCGCCTTGGCAAGGAAGTAGAGCGACAGGCGGATGTTGCCGACTTCAAGCGACACGCCATCGAGGAAGGCCACGGTCTCGTCCCACCAGCCGAACACCTGCAGCGTGGCGACCGGGATGCCGACATAGATCGCGGCGGTGCGGACCAGCGAATGGGTGATGAAGCGGTTTATCGCCGCGTAAAGCACCGCGATGACGCCGGCAGACTGGGCAATGCGGACCAGCCATGCGCTGACGACGGCGGCCTGCACGATCTCTATGGCAATGGCCAGCGCCAGCACGCTGAGCAGCGGAAACAGCAGGTCGCGCAGCGAATGGGCGAAGTTGAGCCAGCGGGCAAACTTGTGATCGTCCGCAACCGGTTCGCGCAGGAACCCCAACCCGGCTGCACAATTGGCCAGCCGCAATGCGCGCGGCAAGAAGTGCGGCAAGAATTGCGCCCACCTGTGCATAGAATTGCGGCGACGTGGCCCAGTTGGCCAGGATATCGAGATAATTCAGCGCCGTGGCCTTGAGGTCGTCGAGCGATGACATGACCCTGGCGGCTCCCCCCGGTATGGCTTGCGTTGCGATGGTGGGCGGTGACAGGCTCGAACTGCCGACCCTCTCGGTGTAAACGAGATGCTCTACCAACTGAGCTAACCGCCCACGATCCGCACGCAAGAACGTTGTTTACCGCCGCGGCGCTTCCGGGGCAAGCGGCATTGCGGTAACCTGAAACAAAATCGGCCCCGCGCCTGTTCTGAAGGGGACGCGGGGCCTGATGTTATCCGGCTTGGCTGAGCCCTGTGTCAGAGCCCGCCCTGCCTCATGGAGCGGGTCAGCCGTTCACAGCCTCCTTGAGCACCTTGCCGGCCTTGAACTTGGCGTTCTTGGATGCCGGGATGTCGATGGAGCGGCCGGTACGCGGGTCACGGCCGGTGGATGCAGCACGCTGGCTGACCGAGAACGTGCCGAAGCCCACCAGGCGGACGTCGTCACCCTGCATCAGGGCCTTCTGGATGTTTGCGAGGGTTGCTTCCACGGCTTCGCCGGCTTCGCCCTTGGTGAGCTTGGCTTCGGCGGCAACTTTTGCAATCAGGTCATTCTTGTTCATGTGAATGGGTCCTTTCACTTCACGTCTGTGAAAAATATCAACGCGTTTACGCACAATTCGTGTGCAGTGAAAATCGCGGAAATTTGCGGTTTATTGCAAGCTTTCCCTGTTCGGGATCTAAAAACTGCATATTTACATGAACTTACCGCATCCGCGAAATATGGCGGAAAACTGCCGATTTTCCGGTTTTGTACATTCACGGCTTGAATTGATTCGTTGAAGCCATTGATTCCAAATGGGATTCGATGGCCTGCACCGGTCAACGGTTCACGTATGGTTAACAAAAAGGCCGGGCGCATGACCCGGCCTCCTCGTTGTTGATGCAGCCAACCTTGCGATCAGTGAGCGGTCACGCCCTCGCCAGACTTGGCAGCTTCGGCGGCAGCCTTGGCGGCGGCCTCTTCTGCTGCCTCATCCCACTCGATGGATTCCGGCATCCGCACCAGGGCGTGTTGCAGAACCTCGTCGACGCGGCTTACCGGCACGATTTCCAGTCCGTTCTTCACGTTGTCCGGAATCTCGGCCAGGTCCTTGGCGTTCTCTTCGGGGATCAGCACCTTCTTGAGCCCGCCACGCAGGGCCGCCAGAAGCTTCTCCTTGAGGCCGCCAATGGGCAGCACCCTGCCCCGCAGCGTCACTTCGCCGGTCATGGCGATATCGCGGTGCACCGGTATGCCGGTCAGCACGGACGTGATCGCCGTCACCATGGCAATGCCGGCAGACGGGCCATCCTTGGGCGTTGCGCCTTCCGGCACGTGCACGTGGATGTCCTTGCGGTCGAACACCGGCGGCTTGACGCCAATGTCGGTCGAGCGCGAGCGAACGTAGCTGGAGGCAGCCGAGATCGACTCCTTCATTACGTCGCGCAGGTTTCCCGTCACCGTCATCTTGCCCTTGCCGGGCATCATCACGGCTTCGATGGTCAGCAGTTCGCCGCCCACCTCGGTCCACGCAAGGCCCGTGACCACGCCGACCTGGTCTTCCAGTTCGGCCATGCCATAGCGGTACTTCGGCACGCCGAGGAAGTCGGACATGTTCTTGGCGTTGATCTTGACCTTCTTCTTGCGGCCCTTGGACATGACCAGTTCCTTGACCGCCTTGCGGGCCAGGGTGTTCAGCTCACGCTCAAGGTTGCGCACGCCCGCCTCGCGGGTGTAGCGGCGCACCACTTCGGTCAGGCCATCGTCGGTCAGTTCGAACTCGTGCTTGGACAGGCCGTGGTTCTCAAGCGCCTTGGGCAACAGGTGCCGGCGGGCGATCTCGAACTTCTCGTCCTCGGTGTAACCGGCAATGCGGATGATCTCCATGCGGTCCATCAGCGGCGCCGGGATGTTGAGCGAGTTGGCCGTGGTCACGAACATCACGTTGGACAGGTCGTACTCGACCTCCAGGTAGTGGTCCATGAACGTCGAGTTCTGTTCCGGGTCGAGCACCTCCAGCAGCGCCGACGACGGGTCGCCGCGGAAGTCCATGCCCATCTTGTCGATCTCGTCGAGCAGGAACAGCGGGTTCGACTTCTTTGCCTTCTTCATTGACTGGATGACCTTGCCGGGCATCGAGCCGATGTAGGTGCGCCGGTGACCACGGATCTCGGCCTCGTCACGCACGCCGCCCAGCGACATGCGCACGTATTCGCGCCCTGTCGCCTTGGCGATGGAGCGGGCCAGAGACGTCTTGCCGACGCCGGGCGGGCCAACGAGGCAAAGGATGGGACCACGCAGCTTGTTGGCGCGTGCCTGGACCGCGAGATACTCGACGATGCGCTCCTTGACCTTCTCGAGACCGAAGTGGTCCGACTCGAGCACCGACTCTGCATGAGCCAGGTCGTTCTTGATCTTGGACTTTTTGCCCCACGGAATCGACAGCAGCCAGTCGAGGTAATTGCGCACAACGGTGGCCTCGGCAGACATCGGCGACATCTGCTTGAGCTTCTTGAGTTCCGCGTGGGCCTTCTCGCGGGCTTCCTTGGTCAGCCGGGTCTTCTTGATGCGCTCTTCCAGCTTGGCAGCTTCGTCGGTTTCCTCGCCGTCGCCGAGCTCCTTCTGGATCGCCTTCATCTGCTCGTTCAGATAGTACTCGCGCTGGGTCTTCTCCATCTGGCGCTTGACGCGTGAGCGGATGCGCTTCTCCACCTGCAGCACCGAGATCTCGCCTTCCATCAGGCCGTAGACCTTCTCCAGCCGGCGGGCGACCGAACCGGTCTCCAGCAGGTCCTGCTTCTCGGCAATCTTGATGGCCAGATGGGCGGCGATGGAGTCAGCAAGCTTGGCGAAGTCCTCGATCTGCAGGATCGAGGCGACCGCTTCCTGCGTCACCTTCTTGTTGAGCTTCACATAGCTTTCGAACTGGGTAACGGCCGTGCGGGCCAGCGCCTCGGTTTCTTCGCCGTCCTCATTGGTGACGGGCATGATAGTGGCGCGTGCCTCGAAGAACTCTTCGCGGCCGGTATATTCGTCGATGGTGGCCCGCTCGAGGCCCTCCACCAGCACCTTGACGGTCCCGTCCGGCAGCTTCAGCAGCTGCAGGATCGAGCCGACCGTGCCGACATCGTACATCTGCTCCGGCGACGGATCGTCATCGGAGGCATTCTTCTGCGCAACCAGCAGGATGCGCTTGTCCTCGCGCATCACCTCTTCCAGCGCGGCGATGGATTTTTCCCGGCCCACGAACAGCGGAACGATCATGTGCGGAAACACCACGATGTCGCGCAGCGGCAGAACCGCGAAAACGTCCTGGGAGGCAGCCGGCTTCTTCTTGGTCATTTCTTGTCCTTTCGGCCGAGCCGCCCCATTACAGGCAGCGGCTCATTCTGGATGCAGGCATATCGTGACGCGCCTGCGTGAGGAAGTTGGATCGGCGGGGCGGTTCATTCTGCCGCGCGGGAAGCACATGAAACGTCGGTCATGCATCAATCCACGGATGAAACCGCCAGCCGAGCGTGCCCGTTGATGCTACTTAGCCACGATTCGTGCGCATTCTGCAGGCCCGTCCACACTGAGTGTTAAATGGCTGTGGACGGGCAAGGTTTCAAGACCCGGCCTGATGCGCGCAGATCAGCTTGCCTGGGCAGGCAGCCGCAGGCCATTGCGGTCTTCCACGTACAACTGACCGTTGTTGTCCACAAAGCTGTCACACCGCGATAGACCTGACGTGAACTGCACGCAAACCGAGACATCGCGAATGTTGTACTGGCCCACGGCTATGACCTGGCCGTTGCGGCTTTCCTGATATGAGCCTGAGCGGCCATATTCGAGCGTGCGGCCGTCGGCCACCGTTATGGTGCGCCCCGGCAGCACCGAGCGCAGTTCCTGCTCCGCGAGCATCCGGCCTGATGGCCGCGTGGTGGACCCTGTGAAGCTGCCGTCGCCCGGCTTTGGTGCCGGGGCAAATGCAGCCTGTCCAGCTGGCGGAACTGGCGGCTGGTGCTGCGGCTGTCCGTATTGCGGCTGGGCAGGTGCGGGCTGGCCGTACTGGCTGGTTGCAACCTGCTGCTGCGGCTGGGGTTGCGGGGCCGATGAGGACAGCTTGGACGAGTCGTCCGAGCCCCAACCGCCGAGATCCATTGCGCATCCGCTTGCCAGCAGTGCCACACCCATAGCAGCAACAAGATTACGATAGTCCACGCCCATGCCAGTCTTTTTCCCTAATACCCCGCCGAGGCCATTCTTGCGATGGCCCGAAATTCGTTATTTGCACAGGAATGCGGCTAAGGGAAGGCCAAAACATCCCGGGTGTCCGCGCTGTAAAAAACCCGGCCGCCTTGGGGCAGCCGGGCCGGGTTCAACTTGAAAACAGATGAAACGTCAGGCGCTGACGTTGCCGCTGGCGGCCTTGGACTTGCCCTTGCCGCTCGATTCCTTGTCGGAATAGATCATCAGGGGCTTGGCCTCGCCGGTAACGACTTCAGCCGAGATCACCACTTCCTCGACGCCTTCCATGCCGGGAAGGTCGTACATGGTGTCGAGCAGGATCGCTTCCATGATGGAACGAAGCCCGCGCGCGCCAGTCTTGCGCTCGATGGCCTTTTGGGCGATGGCGCTGAGCGCCTCGTCGGTGATGTTGAGGCGTACGTCCTCCATCTCGAACAGGCGCTGGTACTGCTTGACCAGTGCGTTCTTCGGCTCGGACAGGATCCGCACCAGGGCGGCCTCGTCGAGGTCCTCCAGCGTGGCGATCACCGGCAAGCGGCCGACGAACTCCGGGATCAGGCCGAACTTGAGCAGATCCTCCGGCTCGAGGTCCTTCAGAACCTCGCCCGTCCGGCGCTCCTCCGCGTCCTTCACCTCGGCACCGAAACCGATGCCGGAGCCCTTGCCACGGGCAGAGATGATCCGGTCGAGACCGGCAAACGCACCGCCGCAGATGAACAGAATGTTGGCCGTGTCCACCTGCAGGAACTCCTGCTGCGGATGCTTGCGGCCACCCTGGGGCGGAACCGAAGCAACGGTGCCTTCCATGATCTTGAGCAGTGCCTGCTGCACGCCCTCGCCCGAAACGTCACGGGTGATGGACGGGTTGTCGGACTTGCGGCTGATCTTGTCGATCTCGTCGATGTAGACGATGCCCCGCTGGGCGCGCTCGACATTGTAATCGGCTGACTGCAACAGCTTCAGAATGATGTTTTCCACGTCCTCGCCTACGTAACCGGCTTCGGTCAGCGTGGTAGCATCGGCCATGGTGAACGGCACGTCGATGATGCGGGCGAGCGTCTGGGCCAGCAACGTCTTGCCGCAGCCCGTCGGGCCGACCAGCAGGATGTTCGACTTGGCCAGTTCGACGTCGTTGTTCTTCTGGGCGTGGGCAAGGCGCTTGTAGTGATTGTGCACCGCCACCGACAGTACGCGCTTGGCCTGGAACTGGCCGATCACGTAATCATCGAGCACGTTGCAAATCTCCGTCGGTGTCGGAACGCCGTCGCGCGACTTCACCAGCGAGGTCTTGTTCTCCTCGCGGATGATATCCATGCACAATTCGACGCATTCATCGCAGATGAACACGGTAGGGCCAGCGATCAGCTTGCGCACCTCATGCTGGCTCTTGCCGCAGAACGAGCAGTAAAGCGTGTTCTTGGCTTCGCCATCACCGGACTTTGTCATCTGCACTCCTTGGACTCCGGACTGGCCAGATTGTAGTGGCTCGGAGTCTTACCTGTTCGAGGGCGGGACCCACAAACCCTGATTCCCCGTATTCCACCATGCTCGGCCATCAAAGATCAACAAATCATTAACAATTCGCATCATTGTGAGCCGCGGTGGCACAGGTCCTGCCTATGCAAGTTGCCTGCCGAGCATGGCTCAGCCCTTCTTGCCGGCGGGCGCTTCGCCGCGTTTCTCGATGACCTCGTCGACGATGCCATAGTCGCGCGCTTCGGTGGCCGTCATGAAATGGTCACGGTCGAGCGTGCGTTCAATGGTGTCGTAGTCCTGGCCGGTGTGATTCACGTAGATTTCGTTAAGCCGCCGCTTGATCTTGATGATGTCCTGGGCGTGGCGTTCGATGTCCGACGCCTGGCCCGAGAAGCCGCCTGAGGGCTGGTGCACCATCACGCGTGCGTTGGGCAGGGCAAAGCGCATGCCCTTCTCGCCTGCCGTCAGCAGCAGCGAGCCCATCGATGCAGCCTGCCCGATCACCGTCGTCGAAACCGCCGGCTTGATGAACTGCATGGTGTCGTAGATGGACAGGCCGGACGTGACCACGCCGCCGGGCGAGTTGATGTACATGGCGATTTCCTTCTTCGGGTTCTCGGCTTCCAGGAACAGAAGCTGGGCCACGATCAGGGTTGCCATGTGGTCCTCGACCGGACCGGTCACGAAGATGATGCGCTCCTTGAGCATGCGCGAATAGATGTCGTAGGCACGCTCGCCGCGGTTGGTCTGTTCGACAACCATGGGAACGAGCTGGGCGTAGGTTTCAATCGGATCGCGCATGGGGATGGTCCTCAAAATCGAGATGGCGGCCTGGCGGGGTCAGAATCGGCCAACGGGGTTTGTTCGTGCAATAGATAGGCGAAATGTGCGGCAACGCAAATAGCTGCGGCACTATTCCGCGGACGGTGTGGGCGAAACTTGTCCGGCCCGGCGGCGCAATCGTGGTCCGGAGCACGGCAACCCGGCAATCTTGCGGGCCGCCGGACATGTAGGCGTTGGCAAACTGACGCATTTCTGTTTGGATGTTTCCCGGGAAACCGTCCAAATAACCAAAAGGTTCCCAGTGTTTGACGGTTATCATCTAGGGAGAACAGTTGAATGGAACGCCGTAAGTTTCTGAAGGGTGCAGCACTGGTTGGTGGCGCCGCTACCGCATCTACGCTCGCAGCACCGGCCATTGCCCAGTCCACCAGGGAAATGGTCATCGTGTCGACCTGGCCGCGGGACTTCCCCGGTCTCGGCATCTCGGCCCAGCGCCTGGCTGCGCGCATTACCGAACTGTCGGAAGGCCGCATCACCACCCAGTATTTCGCCGCCGGTGAGCGCGTTGGCGCGTTCGACGTGTTCGACGACGTGGCATCGGGCAACAGCCAGGCCTATATCGGCGCCGACTATTACTGGATCGGCAAGCACCCTGCCTTCGCCTACTTCACCTCGGTGCCGTTCGGCATGACCTCGCCGGAGTGGAACGCCTGGATCAAGTTCAAGGGCGGGCAGGCGCTGTGGGACGAGCTGTCCGGCGAATTCGGACTCAAGGCCCTGCCATGCGGCGGTACCGGCACCCAGATGGGCGGCTGGTTCAACAAGGAGATCAACTCTCCCGAAGACCTCAAGGGCCTCAAGATGCGTATTCCGGGCCTCGGCGGCACGGTGATGACCAAGCTCGGTGTATCGACGGTGTCGCTGCCGGGCGGCCAGATCTACGAAAACCTGGTGTCGGGCGCCATCGAGGCAACCGAGTGGGTCGGTCCCTACAACGACTACTTCATGAAGTTCTATGAAGCCGCCAAGTATTACTACTCGGCCGGCATGCACGAGCCGGGCGGCGGTCTGGCGCTGGGCATGAACAAGTCGTGGTGGGAAGGCCTCACCGACATTGAGAAGGCGATCATCACTGCCGCCTCCAACGAGGAACTTGCCGCCCAGCACGAGGAAGCATCCGCCAACAACGGTGAATATCTCAACCGGCTGGTCAAGGACCACGGCGTGGTGGTGAAGTCGTTCAACGACGACGTGTGGGATGCCTTCGGCGGCGCTGCCAAGGAAGTGTTCGAGGAAACCCGCAATCACTCCGCCCTGGCCACGAAAATCGACGACGATTTCCAGGCCAAGCTGCGCGAGATCGGCGGCTTCCGCAAGATCGCGGAGATCGAGTTCTCGAACCAGCGCAACCGCGTGTTGGGCATGTAATTCGCAGCACCAACACACTATATTCGCAGATTGCCAGTGCGGGGGGCTTCGGCCTCCCGCATTTCTTTGCCGAAAGGACCGCAACACAAAATGCACCGCCGCAAATTCCTGACTGCCGCCACCATCACGGCCGCCACGCCGCTCGCCGCACCGGCCATCGCCCAGGCGCGGGTTGAAATGAACATTGTCTCGTCGTGGCCGCGCGACTTTCCGGGCTTCGGCACCTCGGCCCAGCGTCATGCCGCACGCATATCCGAGCTGTCCGAGGGCCGTATCGTCACCACCTATTACGCCGCGGGTGAGCGCGTCGGCGCGTTCGACGTGTTCGACGAAGTGGCAAACGGCAAAAGCCAGGCCTACAACTCCGCGGACTATTACTGGAAGGGCAAGCACCCGGCGTTCGCCTATTTCACTTCCGTGCCGTTCGGCATGACCAACCTGGAATGGAACGCCTGGGTTGGCGTCAAGGGCGGACAGGCCCTGTGGGACGAGGTCGCCGCCCCCTTCGGCATCAAGTCGATCCCGTGCGGCGCCACCGGCAGCCAGATGGGCGGCTGGTTCAACAAGGAAATCAACTCGGCTGACGACCTCAAGGGCCTCAAGATGCGCATGCCGGGGCTCGGCGGCGACGTGTTGTCGAAGCTCGGCGCCTCGCCGGTCGCCCTGCCGCCTGGCCAGATCTACGAGAATCTCGTCTCCGGCACCATCGATGCCACCGAGTGGGCCGGGCCCTACAACGACTACTTCATGAAGCTCTACGAGGCGGCGAAGTATTACTACTATCCCGGCTTCCACGAACCCGGCGGCAGCCTGTGCCTGGGGCTCAACAAGAGCTGGTGGGAAGGCCTTTCCGCCATCGATCAGCAGATCATCCTTGCCGCCTGCAAGGAAGAACATGCCCGCACCTATGAAGACGTGATCGCCAACAACGGCGTATATCTCGACCGCATGGTGCGCGATCACGGGGTCGAGGTGCGTGGCTTCTCCGACGACGTCTACGACAAGTTCTACGAGGGCTGGCAGGCGGTGGCGGAAGAGACCCGGCAGCACTCCGAACTTACCCGCCGGGTGCACGACACCTATTTTACCGATCTCAAGGAGCTTGGCGGCTGGACCGCCATCGGCGAGATCGGTTACTCGAACCAGCGCAACCGGCTGATGGGACTGGGGCGGTAAGTTGCGAACTGTCATCCCGGACGCGCTGCAGCATGAAGTGCTGCTGCGCAGAGCCGGGACCCATTTAAACTGTTCGGCGGGGTCCCCCGGTCAAGCCGGGGATGACAGCAGAGAGTGCTGAATCCAGGTCAGCCCGCCGCGATCAAATCACCCGCCTTCCAGCCGATCATCATGGCGGCTGCGTTGGTGTTGGCCGACACGATGTGCGGCATCACCGACGCATCGGCCACGCGAAGGCCCTCGACCCCGTGCACCTTCAGGTCAGGCCCCACCACGGCAAAGTGGTCCTTGCGGTCTCCCATGCGGCAGGTGCCGACAGGGTGATACAGCGTGTCGGTGCGGGCGCGGATCAGCGCTTCCCAGTCCGCATCCGACCTTGCCTCGCTTGAGTGCAGTTCCCTGCCACGGATGCGGTCGAACGCAGCGGCATTGAACACGTCCCTTGCCCGCTTCACCCCCGCCACCAATCGGCTTACGTCGCTTGCATGGGTCAGATATTGCGGGTCGATCAAGGGTGCGGCGCCTGGGTCTGCCGAGGCCAGCATGACGCGGCCACGCGACTGCGGCTTGAGCAGCGCCACGTGGATCGACATGCCGTGACCGGGCCGCATGGACTTGCCATGGTTGATGACGATGCCCGGCGCGAAGGTGAACTGCAGGTCGGGCGTATCCAGTTCCGGCGACGATTTCACGAATGCGCCCGCCTCGGCAATCGGCGAGGTCAGGCGCCCGGTGCGATCCTTCCGCCACTGCTTCACCGCGTCCATGATGGTGCGCGAGCCGGCGCCCGACACACCGATGGTTTCCGGCCCGGTGCGTGCGGTGAACACAATCACATAGTCCACGTGATCCTGCAGGTTGGCGCCGACGCCTGGCAGGTCGTTCATGACGGTGATGCCGTGCGCAACAAGGTCGCCCGCCGGGCCGATGCCGGACAGCATCAGGATTTGCGGGCTCTGGAACACGCCAGCACTCAGGATCACCTCCCGGCTCGCGCTTGCCTCCTGCCATTCGCCTTCGTGGAAATAGCGCACGCCCGCAGCACGCCCGCCCTTGATGACGATGCGCCCTGCCCTTGCCTTCGTCACTACCTTCAGGTTGGCACGCTCCATCACCGGACGCAGAAAGGCATCAGCTGCCGAACAGCGCTCGCCATTGCCGATGGTCGCGCGGAACAACCCGCAGGCCTCCGTGTCCAGCCCGTCGAAACCGTCACCCTCTGGCAGGCCTCGTTCTGCCGCTGCATCCAGAAACATCCGCGTGGCCGGAAACGGGTCTGCCTGGGCCGATACGCTCAGGCCTCCCTGCTCCATGGCGTTGAACGCAGGCTCGACGTCGTTCCAGCCCCACCCTCGCACGCCCCAGCCGTCATAGTCGCGCGGGCGGCCACGGGTATAGACCATGGCGTTGATGGCTGAAGAACCGCCCAGACCCTTGCCGCGCGGCTGGTAGCCCTTGCGGCCATTGAGGCCTGGCTGCGGCAGCGTCTTGAAGGCCCAATTGGAAATCGGCCAGGGCAGGATCGCGGCGAAACCCGCTGGTGCGCGGATCAGCGACGAGGCGTTCGCGCCGCCGGCCTCCAGCAGCAGCACGCTGGCGTTGCCGTCTTCACTTAGCCGTGAGGCCAGCGCACAACCGGCTGAGCCGGCCCCGATGATGATGTAATCTGCATCCATGGTCTGAACTTTCTGGCACGCGCCGCCGTTGTCCTGCAACAAGGGAGATAGACATGATCGACAGAAGACAACTTCTTTGCGCACTGGCGGTCAGCCTCGCACCCACCGCCGCCCTCGCGCATCATGGCTGGCGCTGGACGGCGGACGGCAATTTTGAACTCACCGGCATCATCAAGTCGGCGCGGCTGGGCATGCCGCACGGCGTGCTTGAGGTCGACGCCGATGGGGAAGTCTGGACGGTAGAAGCCGGTCAGCCCTGGCGGCACGAACGTGCGGGCCTTGACGAGGCGTTGCTGAAACCCGGCACCGAGATCACCGTGTCGGGCGGGCGCTCCGCCGATGCGGGCGACAAGCGCGTCAAGGCAGAGCGCATCTCGATTGCCGGCAAGTTGTACAATCTCTATCCGGACCGCAGCTGAGTGGACGCGTTGCTGCTCGGCGTGCAGCAATCCGAGCTGGCGCAGGCCATGCGCCAGGCACGCTGGCTTTATCCGGCCGTCAACACCGTCCACATATTCGGCATCGCGCTGCTGTTCGGCTCGCTGGTGACATTGCACCTGCGTTCGCTCGGCGTGCTGCGCGGGCCGGATGCGGTGCAGCTTGAGCGGCTGGTGAAACCGGTCGCCGCTACAGGTTTCGTGCTGGCGGCAGGATCGGGTGCTGCCATGTTCACCACCGATGCCGTCAAATACGCCGGGTCCGGCCTGTTCCTCACCAAGATGGCATTGATCGCGGCTGCTCTGCTGAACGTGGCGTGGCTGAAACGGAAAAGGGCAGCCACACCGGCTGCCCTTGTCTCTCTGTCTGTCTGGACCGCAGCAATCATCTGCGGCCGCCTGATCGGATATAGTTGAGGCTTATTCCTCGTCGCCCTTGGCGGCCTTCTTCGCAGCCTTCTTGGCCGGGGCCTTCTTGGCTGCCTTCTTCTCGCTGCCGTGGTCGTGGTCCGGATGATCACACGACTCGCCATGCTCGTGATCGTGTTCGAGCATGTGCTGAAGGGTTTCCTTGCTCACCGAACGCTCGGTCACGTCGGCGCCTTCGGCAATGTGCTCCACCACCTTCTGTTCGAAGATGGGCCCGCGGATCTCAACCAGCGCCTGCGGGTTGCTGCGGTAGAATTCGAACACCTGCTTCTCCTGGCCCGGATACTGGCGAGCCTTCTCGATCAGCCCACGCTGCAATTCCTCGTCGGCAACGGTGATGCCGGCCTTGTCGCCGATGGTGCCGATAACGAGGCCAAGGCGGACGCGGCGCTCTGCGATCTGCCGGTACTCCTTGCGGGTTTCCTCTTCGGTGGTGTCCTCATCCTCGAAGGTCTTGCCTTCGGCCTGCATCTCGCGGCTCAGCGCCGACCAGATCGCGTTGAACTCCTGGTCGACCAGCTTTTCCGGAAGGTCGAACTTGTACTCGGCGTCCAGCGCATCCAGCATGTCGCGCTTCATCTTGGCATTGGTCATGCCGTCGAATTCGGCGCCAATGCGTTCCCTGACCATCTCGGTCAGCTTCTCGGCGCTTTCCAAGCCCAGTTTGGTGGCGAACTCGTCGTTGATCTCGGTCGCCTTGGGTGCTTCCACCTTCGACACCTTGACGTCGAACTCGGCGTCCTTGCCGGCCAGCGTGTCGACGCCGTACTCGGCCGGGAACGTCACCTTGACTGCCTTGTCGTCGCCAGCCTTGGCGCCGACCAGCTGTTCCTCGAAGCCCGGAATGAACGAGCCCGAGCCGAGCTCCAGCGGCACGTCTTCGGCAGAGCCGCCGTCAAACGCCTCGCCGCCGATCTTGCCGACGAAGGAGATGGTGACGCGGTCGCCATCGGCTGCCTTCTTGTCACCCTTGTCTTCCCAGTCCTTGTACTGGCCGGCGATGCTCGCGAGAGCATCCTTGACGTGTTCGTCGGTGACCTCGACGACCAGCTTTTCGACCTTGAGGTTCTTGAAGTCCTTGACGTCGATATCCGGCACCACTTCGAAGTTCATGGTGAAGGCGAGGTCGGCCTTGCCGTCCATCACGGCTTCGACTTCCTTGTCGTCTTCCGGCAGCACCACTTCCGGCTGGTAGGCCGGCTTCAGGCTCTTTTCGTTGAGCGCTTCGGTGGTGGAGCTTTCGATCGACTTCTGCACGACTTCGGCCATTGCCTGCTTGCCGTACATCTTCTTCAGGTGAGCCAGCGGCACCTTGCCAGGACGGAAGCCCTTGATCTGCGCGGTAGCCTTGAGCTCCTCGAGGCGCTGTTCCACGCGGCTGGCCAGGTCGGCAGCGGGAATCACAACCATGAGCTCGCGCTTGAGGCCTTCATTAAGTGTTTCGGTCACCTGCATCGTCATCAACCTTCCTGCGGCTGGCGGGTGGCGTGACTTGCGAGGGTTCGCAGACCCTTTCAGGCACCCGCCTGTTTCATGTTAATCCGTGCGCTCGACGCGGTCATCTTCTGGTGCGGGCGGAGGGACTTGAACCCCCACGGGTTACCCCACAGGAACCTAAATCCTGCGTGTCTACCAATTCCACCACGCCCGCCTGAAAATTTTGCGGCGCACCCGCTCTTCGGACGCGCCGGACGTCAGCAATCGGGCGGCTGTATAGCAAAGCATTCCACGCTATGCCAGAGGTTTAGGCAGGCGCCGTTAGCGGCTTGCAGACGCGCCCAGCTTCACGAAGCGGTAGCCCTTGCGCCTGAGCGCCAGCACACCCTCGACAACGCCCGCGCCGGCCGGGCGTTCCGGATGATTGACGTGAACCAGGATCACGTCGCCATCGCGGGCCGTTGAAATCCGCTTTGCGGTGGCGGCCTGGCCCAGCGTCGCACCGCCGTCGCCGGCCATGGAATACCCGCCGACCCGCGCACCGGTCTTGCGGATCAGCTGCAGGGACGTTTGCGTATACAGCGCCGTGGCGCCGCGGAACCAGACCGGCTTGCGTCCCGTCGCGGTCTCGATGGCCCTCGCCCCGCCTTCGATTTCGCGGATGACCGCCGCACCGGAACCCGCCGTGGCCGCTCCATAAGCCCTGCCCGGCACGTCGATGGCCGGCACGTGGGCGGCGCCGTGGTTTTCGATCTGGAACAGGTCGGGCCGCGATTTCAGCAGGGCCAGCGCCTGTGCGTTGCGCTTCATCCACCGCTGCGTGACAAACAAGGTTGCCGAAATACCGTTTGAAACCAGTGCGTTAAGGATTCGCATGTCGGTCTTGCCGGTGCAGGCATCCAGCGTCAGTGCGACGGTGGGTTGCGCCTTCGCCGGGCCTGACAGGGTGAGCTTCGGCGACACGAAACCGGGGGCCGACATGGCCGTGGTGCCGGCTCCGCAAAGCGCCAGCGCGACAACCGCAACAACGGCAGATCTGATCATGTAAGGAGGTCCGGAAAGGACGGTTGCACTCAGTGCGCTTCTTGCACGCTTTCGAGCGCTGCGGCAATCAAATCCGGCAGGTCCTCGGCAATCAGGCCCGGCCCGCCGAACAGGTTCGCCGCCTCGCCGTGCAGCCACACCGCGCCGCATGCGGCCTCGAAGCCGGGCACACCTTGCGCCAGCAGCCCGAGGCAAAGGCCGGTCAGCACATCGCCAGAGCCTGCGGTGGCGAGCGTGGCCGGGGCGTTGGCGTTTATGGCGATACGGCCATCGGGCGCGGCGATGACCGTGTCCGGGCCCTTGAGGATGACAACCGCGCCTGACTCATCGGCAGCTTTGGCGGCGCGTTCACATTTTGAGTCCGGAACTTCTCCCCGCCAATTGAAAAGACGGGAGAATTCGCCTTCGTGGGGCGTCAGGATCACTGGCCTTTTGTGGCTCGTGATGGCGCTGAAAAGCGTTTCCGGCTGACCCGCAAAGCTGGTCAGCGCGTCGGCGTCCAGCACCGCGGCGCACCCGGCATCGAGGACGGCCAGAACCTTGTCACGCGTCTCCTGGCCGACGCCCGCCGCCGGGCCAATGCCGCAGGCGGTGATGCGTTTGTCCGACAGGATGCCCGCCAATTCTCCCGATGTGTCGGCCTGTTTCAGCATTATTGCCGTCAGATGCGCGGCGTTTACCGGCAGCGCGGCGGCGGTAGAGGCCAGCGTCACCAGCCCTGCCCCCACCCGCAACGCCGCCATGGCGGCAAGCCGCGCGGCACCCGTGTTCCACGGCCCGCCAGACACCATGATGGCGGAGCCACGTGAATACTTGTGCGCTGAATGCTCTAATCGCGACATCGACTTGCCGAAAATCACCGTAGAATTCAGGCGGAGTCGAGGTTGAATCTCCTTCAAAGCCGCCGGAATAATTCCGATATTTTCGACGCGAATCTCGCCGCAATATTCCCGGCCCGGCATCAGCCAGTGGCCCGGCTTGGCGCGGAAGAAGGTGATGGTGTGGTCCGCCTCGACGGCCACGCCCCTCACCTGCCCGGTGCGCCCGTCGATGCCGGAGGGCACGTCGATGGCGACGCGTGTGGCGCGGGCCTTGTTGATGGCCTTGACCAGCTTGGCGAGATCGCCATCGATGCCGCGCGCCAGCCCCGCCCCGAACAGCGCGTCGACGATGACCTTCGCGCCCTTGAGGTGTTCAGGCGCGGCGGTCAGCACCTCGCCCGTCCACGCCTTCGCGGCCAGCGCTGCGTCGCCCTTGAGCTTGTTCACTTCGCCCACGAGCAGCAGCTTCACGGGCCAGCCGGCCTCCGCCAGCAGGCGCGCGATGACGAAGCCGTCGCCGCCATTGTTGCCCGGCCCCGCCACGACGGCCACGGGTGCTGGCGCGCAGACCTCCATGATGACACGGGCACAGGCGGCTCCTGCATTCTTCATCAGCTCGATGCCCGGCGTGCCGGCCTCGATGGTCAGCCGGTCGGCCTCGTACATCTCTTCCAGCGTAAGCAGCTCGTTCATGTGACCTCGCCCCGCACCTGATAGCGCGGATCGGTCCAGACCTGCGCCTCAAGGCAATCGCGCATCACCTGCGCTGCCCTGAGCACGTCGGCGTGGCTGAGATAAAGCGGCGCGAAGCCGAAGCGCATGATGTCTGGCGCGCGGAAATCTCCCACGACGCCGTTCTCGATCATCGCCTGCACCACCGCGTAGCCATGCTCGAAGCCGATCGCCACTTGAGATCCGCGCCGCATCCTTTCGCGGGGCGTAACTATCGACAAGCCATGCCCGCCGCACAGCTCTTCCACGCAGTCCATGAAGAAGCCGGTGAGGCTGAGCGACTTGGTGCGTACGGCCGCGATACTTACCCCTTCCATGGCGGCGATGCCGCACTCCACGGCCTTCAGACCCAGGATCGCCTGCGAGCCGGTGAGGAAGCGGCGCATGGAATGGGCGGGCTCATAACCGGTCTCGAAGGCGAACGGCTCGGCGTGACCCCACCAGCCGGTGAGCGGCTGGCGCGCCGTCTCGTGGTGGCGGCGGGCGGCATAGAAGAAGCTTTGCCCGCCGGGCCCGCCGTTGAGGTACTTGTAGGTGCAGCCCATGGCGAAATCGACGTTCCACGCATCGAGCTCCATCGGCACCACGCCGGCGGAATGACACAGGTCCCACACCATGATGGCGCCGGCGGCCTGCACCTTCCTGGTGATGGCTTCCATGTCGAGCAGTTCGCCGGTGCGGTAGTCTACGTGGGACAAGAGCACAACGGCCACATCATCGCCCAGCGCCGCGTCGAGCCCCGCGCCGGCATCGCCGGCCAGCCGCAGTTGCAGCTTGCGGCCCGAGGACGCGATCAGCCCTTCGACGATGTAGAGGTCGGTCGGAAAGCTGGCGCGCTCGGACACGATCACCGTGCGCTCCGGCTTCAGCGACAGGCCTGCATGAACCGCCTTGAAGATCGACACCGACGTGCCGTCGGCCACCACGGTCTGACCCGGCCCAGCCCCGATCACCGGCGCCAACCGGTCGCCCAGCGTCACCGGCATCTGCCACCAGCCGTCATCCATCCAGCTTGCGATGAGGCGTTCGCCCCAGGCGCGCGTCACCGCGTCCGCCATGTGCTGGGGAGCTGCCACGGGCATGGCGCCCAGCGAATTGCCATCGAGATAGGTCACGCCTTCGGGCAGGTGAAAGCGCGCGCGCAACGGCGCAAGTTCGTCAGCCGCATCGAGTGCCGCGGCGGCGGTTGCCAGCTTGTCCATCCGTCCTCCAGAATTCCGAAGACCAGATTAGCGCGCCTTGCCGCCCGATGCAGCCTTGATCTCGGCCAGTTCAGAGCGCAGCGCCTTCACTTCCTTCAGCACCTTCTCGACCTCCTTGTGCAGGTCGGCGCGGTCGGCCTGGGCCTCGGCCTCGTGCTCCTTCTGCATGGCGTCGACGATGACGCCGATGAACAGGTTCAGCACGGTGAACGAGGTGACGAGGATGAACGGCACGAACAGCATCCAGGCATAGGGGTACTGCTCCATGACTGGGCGCACGATGCCCATGGACCAGCTTTCCAGCGTCATCACCTGGAACAGGGTGTAGGCGCTTTCGCCCAGCGAGCCGAACCAGTCGGGGAAGCTTGCGGCGAACAGCTTGGTGGAGATGACGGCGAAGATATAGAAGATCAGGCCCAGCAGCAGCACGATGGAGCCCATGCCGGGGATGGCCGACAGCAGCCCCGTGACCACGCGGCGGATCGCCTTGATGTTGGAGATGAGCCGCAGCACGCGCAGGATGCGGAAGGCGCGCAGCACCGAGAACGCACCCGTTGCCGGCATCAGCGCGATGGCGACGATGGTGAAGTCGAAAATGCGCCACGGGTCGCGCCAGAAGCCGCGGAAGTTGGCGGTGAGCCGCGCGGCGATCTCGGTCACGAAGATGACCAGGCACGCCTTGTCGATGAAGGTGAGCAGCGGGCCGAACCGCTCCATCCACCAGGGCGAGGTTTCCAGGCCCAACGTGATGGCGTTGACGACGATGACGGCGATGATGAAGCGCTCAAAGCGCGGGTCGTTGACGAGCGTGACGAGCGGTGCGCGAAGCATGGTCGGTCAGGTCCTGCGGTGGTGAAGTGCCCCCCGGCGATTTCCGCCCCGTATGTGCGGCTTCCTGAGCGGTTCGTCAATGTGGTGGGGTGGGAGATTACGAAGCGGCTATGCATCTGCCCCTACAGCACGGCGATGCCAAGAGAAGCGACACAGGCCGGTGCTACAATTGCGAATGACTTTGTTCGGTTGATTCATGATTGTGAGAACAGCGGCGGTCTGCTGTCTGAGGTGTCATCAGAAATCGTTTCTCTCGTCCTCCGGCACAAACTCCTGAAGAACGCTATTTGCAAACATGTTTGTTCGCTGGGCTAGTGTTAGAGAGTCCTCAGCGATCTTTCTGATGTCATAGAATGAATAGAGGCGTTTGGCTTTTTTAGGCTTGATGCCCTTCATGTCTGTTCTGGAAAAAGTGGTCTGCTCGGTTTCGAGGATAAAACCGTCTATGTATCCATGAATGAGAAAATTCCTGTCTTGAGCCGAAGCCTCAATGTCGTTCATTAGGCTTGTTCCAAAGTTTTTGAACTTTCTAAGCTTCCCATTCGTTTGAACGGCCTCTTTTACGAAACTCGTCTTCTTGGATAGCTCGCGCGGTGGAAATTGGTGTCCCAGCGTCTCAGGAACGTGCGTGAAAATTGCAAAGGATGTGGCGCCCAGAGCGTGTTCCAAGAGCGCCCAATGCACAGTTATTTGTCCTAATGAGCCTAGGATTGGTTCAAACAATCCAGGTGGGGGTATTTGAAGCTTGTCGCCAGACAAATGACCACTCCTGCAAGAAGGGGCAAAACACGAAACGACGCTAAGCTCATGCGGACTGGGAAGCACACACCAAAAAGCGCCACCAAAGCAGCACAAAGATTTGAAGCCAAGCGGCGGCATACGGAAAGGCTCTGGCCGCAAAAGCAGCTAGAGCCTCCCTGTTAATGGAGATATCGGATCGCAGTTATGATGGCTGCGATGCCGTAAAGGCACGAAGCCACGTTGACCTTAACCTCTACTGTTACCGTGGTGCGTTTCCACATGGGAAATGCCCTCCGGCTTACGTGCGCACGTAGCCAAAAGGTTGCGTGAAGCATGCCGACCAAACGGATAACCCGCCGTTTATCGGAGCATCGGACCGTGTCTAGCGTTCATGACCGCCTTCTGCGGACCCGTGTGACAACCATTGACTCCTAGCGTGCTGCACCGCCCTTCTCTGGGGTAGGTGCTTCTTTTTCCTGAGAAGCGCCCGGGGCCTTTGGCACGGGCTTGCGGTTGCCCGGCTAAGGGTAGCCCATGTGTCCTCATGGGGGCCTAGTCGGACCGCAAGTTGGTACAGTCTCTCACGAGTCGCTTCGGTTGTGGAGTCCTCGCTTTTGCCACCTGTGGAAAGTGTTGACATTCTACTTGGGGGTGAGCGACTTCATTAGTCCGCAGATAGATAAAACGCTTGCCTGCCGTAGGGATCACAGAACTGACGGCGGCGTTCTGGTCGACTTCCTCATGGATCCTCGGGACAAGCCCGAGGATGACAAAGTCGTTGGCCGGCCACATGCCCGATGCTGCCAATTTTATCGCCCAATTTTCCAGCATCCGCCTAATTTTTAATCGCCTGTTTTTCAGGCGTTGATTCCACCCGGCCACCCAACACTCTGAAATTCCTGCATATTCCCCCTCCCCGTAAACTGGCACGGCTCGTGCAAACCGCGTTAACCAATGCTTAGTGGCGGGCACAAGCGGCACCGCCCTAACCCCTGAGGAGCGCAGCAAGAGGGCACATGAAAAAGATCGAGGCCATCGTCAAACCGTTCAAGCTCGACGAAGTGAAGGAAGCGCTGCAGGAAGTGGGCCTGCAGGGCATCACCGTGACCGAGGCCAAGGGCTTTGGCCGCCAGAAGGGTCACACCGAGCTCTACCGGGGAGCCGAATACGTCGTCGACTTCCTGCCCAAGGTCCGCATCGAGATCGTCCTTGACGACAAGATGGTCGAACAGGCGGTCGAGGCGATCATGACCGCCGCGCGCACCGGCCGCATCGGCGACGGCAAGATTTTCATTTCCACCATTGACGAGGCAATCCGCATCCGCACCGGCGAGACCGGTTCGGACGCGCTTTGAGCCTTTTCAGTTCCACCAACCCCAAACCAACTCAACTGAAGACCTACGAGGGCAAAACAGATGGCAAAAGCACCAAAATCCGTTTCTGACGCGATGAAGTTCCTGAAGGAAAACGACGTCAAGTATGTCGACCTTCGCTTCACCGACACGCGCGGCAAGATGCAGCACGTGACCCAGGACATCTCCACCATCGACGAAGACGTGTTCGCCGACGGCCTGATGTTCGACGGCTCGTCCATCGCCGGGTGGAAGGCGATCAACGAGTCCGACATGGTGCTCATGCTCGACCCGACGTCGCTGCACATGGACCCCTTCTACGCCCAGAAGACCGCCGCGATCTTCTGCGACATTCTGGAGCCCGGCACCGGCGAGGCCTATGATCGCGACCCGCGCACCACGGCCAAGAAGGCCGAAGCCTACGTGAAGTCGACCGGCATCGGCGACACCATCACGGTTGGCCCGGAAGCCGAGTTCTTCATGTTCGATGACGTGCGGTTTTCGACCGACATGTACAACACCGGCTTCAAGGTGGACTCGACCGAACTGCCGTCCAACATGGACGCCGAGTACGAGATGGGCAACATGGGTCACCGTCCGCGCGTCAAGGGCGGCTACTTCCCGGTAAACCCGATCGATAGCGGCCAGGACATCCGCGGCGAAATGCTGGCGGCGATGGCATCCATGGGCGTGATCGTTGAAAAGCACCACCACGAGGTGGCTGCCGCCCAGCACGAGCTCGGCATCAAGTTCGAGACCCTGACGCGCTGCGCCGACCACCTGCAGATTTATAAGTACGCCATCCACAACGTGGCGCACCAGTACGGCAAGACGGTTACCTTCATGCCGAAGCCGGTGTTTGGCGACAACGGCTCGGGCATGCACGTGCACCAGTCGATCTGGAAGGACGGCAAGCCGCTGTTTGCCGGCAACCAGTATGCCGACCTGTCGGAAATGTGCCTGTTCTACATCGGCGGCATCATCAAGCACGCCAAGGCGCTGAACGCCTTCACCAACCCGTCCACCAACTCGTACAAGCGCCTGGTGCCGGGCTATGAAGCCCCGGTTCTGCTGGCCTACTCGTCGCGCAACCGCTCGGCCTCGTGCCGTATTCCGTGGACCGCGTCGCCGAAGGGCAAGCGCGTGGAAGTTCGCTTCCCCGACCCGACTGCCAACCCGTACCTGGCCTTCTCGGCCATGGTGATGGCCGGCATGGACGGCATCCTGAACAAGATCCACCCCGGTGATCCGATGGACAAGGACCTCTACGACCTGCCGCCGGAAGAGCTCAAGGACATCCCGACCGTGTGCGGCTCGCTTCGTGAAGCGCTCGCCTCGCTGGATGCCGACCGCGAGTTCCTGAAGAAGGGCGGCGTGTTCTCCGACGCCCAGATCGATGCCTACATCGAGCTGAAGATGGAAGAGAACATGCGGTACGAAATGACCCCGCACCCGGTCGAATACGACATGTACTACTCGGTCTAACACGCCCTCGTTAGACCTTGTTCAGAAGCCGGTCCTTGCGGTCTTTCCTCCCCGCAAGGGCCGGTTTCCTTTTGTGGACCTGCCGTCGCCAGCCGTTTTACGCAGCCTTAACCAACTTCGCGTTTAATCCGAACCCGGACCACGTCACTGGTCAGGTAAGTATGCGTAACGAGTGGGGTGATCATGAACGCGATGGTCAGGTTTGCCGTCTGCCTGCTGGCGGCGGTGTCTATGGTATTGCTTGCGGTCTCCCCCAGTATTGCGCGCGCGGAAGGCCTGTTTGCCGGCATGAAGCTGGGGGGCATTCCGCGCGGGCTGCCCGGTCCTGACGAAATCGCGTTCCCGAAGAAATACGATCCCGGCACCATCGTCGTGGTGGCTGCGCACAAACGGCTCTACTACGTGACCAGCCGCGGCAAGGCCTTGCGCTACGTGGTCGGCGTGGGCCGCGATGGCATGGGCTGGAAGGGCACCGCGCAGATTGCCCGCAAGGCCGAGTGGCCGGCCTGGACGCCGCCTGCCGAAATGCATGCCCGCGCCCGGGCCAAGGGCGTGAACCTGCCGCAGCAGCTGGACGGCGGACCGGGCAACCCGCTCGGCGCGGCTGCGCTCTATCTCTACAGCAACGGCAAGGACACGCTCTATCGCATTCACGGCACCAACGAGCCCTGGAACCTGGGCAAGGCCGTCACCTCGGGCTGCATCCGCATGCTCAACCACCACGTCGTCGACCTGTACAAGCGCGTGAAGATCGGCACCCGCGTCATCGTCCTGTAAGGCGCTTGCCTTCGCCGCCGGTCTGGGTCACGGTCGCGCGCGATTTGCGCCCCGGCCCACCCCCTCAGCGAAGGTTCCATGAGCGGCACCTGTCATACCCGATCCGAACTCGTTGCGGACTGGCGTCTGCTGGCCTTCGGCACGCTTGCCTCGCTGGCGTCCGCACCGGGTCAGACGCTGGTGATCTCGCTGTTCAACGCCGACATGCGCGCCGCGTTCGAGCTCAGTCACGGCGGCTTCGGCACGCTCTACATGGCGGCAACGCTGGCCAGTGCTGCGGTGATCCTGTGGTCGGGCAAGCTGGTCGACCTGTACGACCTGCGCATGGTGTTCACCGTTACCACGCTGGGGCTGGCGGTAGCGTGCGCCATTGCCGGCAGCGCGGGCGGTGCCGCCGGGCTGCTGGTGGCGTTGTTCCTGCTGCGTCAGTTTGGCCAGGGGCTGATGAGCCACATCGCGGTCACCTCGGTGAACCGCTACTACGAAACGGTGCGCGGCAAGGCCTCGGCCATCGTCAACCAGGGCTTCACGCTGGCCGAAGCTGTGCTGCCGATCACCATCTCCTCGCTGATCCTGGCCGTGGGGTGGCGCTCGTCGTGGTTCATCCTCGGGGCGGTGTGCGCCGGGCTCGTGCTGCCGCTGCTGCTGGCGCTGATCGCAGACCACCGGCGCCGGCACGGGCGTTACCTCGACCGGATGGCGATCCTCGACGATCCCCTACCCGCACACGGCAGCGCAGGCGCGCAGAGGGCCCGGCAATGGTCGCGCGCGGAGATGCTGCGCGATCCGCGCTTTTATGGCGTGGTGCCGGTGATCCTCGCACCGTCGTTCTTCAACACGGGCCTTATGTTCCATCACCAGCACATCGCCGCCACCAAGGGTTGGCCGCTGGAATCCTGGTACCTGCTGCTGATGGCCTATGCGGCGGCGTCCATCGTGGCTTCGCTGATGGCGGGCGCGGCTGTGGACCGGCACGGTGCGCGCCGGTTGATGCCGGTATTCACGCTGCCCATTGCGGCGGGCGGCTTCTGCCTCGCCTTCGGCTCCGACAACCTGTTGTGGACGGCGGGCGTACTCACTTGCTTCGGCGCGGCGTCCGGCATGACCGGCGCGGTAACGCCACCGTTCTGGGCAGAGGCCTATGGCGTGAAGCACCTGGGCGCCATCAAGGCCGTGGCCACCGCGCTGATGATCTTCGCCAGCGCCCTGTCGCCGGCGCTTTACGGTGTGCTGTTCGATGCCGGCGTGAGCGTCAGCAGCGTCGGATTGGGCAATATGGTGGTTGTGCTGGCGGCCTGTGCTGCGGCATGGCTGGCGCTGAGGCGGCCATGACCGTCCGCCCCGCCGCAGACCTGTATTCTCCGCCGCCTGATGACGGGCTCGCCGTGGTGTTCATGGACGACCACCTGATCGCGCTGGACAAGCCGTCAGGCCTTCTGTCGGTGCCGGGCAAGGGCGAGGCGCTGGCCGATTGCCTGGAAGCGCGCGTACAGGCCCGCTTCCCGCAGGCGCTGACCGTGCACCGTCTTGACCGCGATACGTCGGGCCTCGTCGTGATGGCGATGACGGCGCAAGCCCAGCGCCACCTGGGGCTGCAGTTTGAACGCCGCAAGCTCGCCAAGACCTATGTGGCCGTCGTGTCCGGCGTGGTGGAGATCGATGAAGGCGAGATCGACCTGCCGCTGATCGCCGACTGGCCCAACCGGCCGTTGCAGAAGGTTTGCTTCGAGCAGGGCAAACCGGCGCTCACAAGGTGGCGGGTAGTTGAACGAGGCGCCTCCTCCACCCGCGTGCTGCTTGAACCGCATACAGGGCGGTCGCACCAGCTTCGCGTGCACCTGAAGGAACTTGGGTACCCGATCCTGGGTGACCCGATGTATGGCGATGCCTCATCCGCCCCGCGCCTCATGCTGCACGCCCATACGCTGGAGCTGCATCACCCGGCGGATGGCGCACGCCTGAGACTGGAAGCGCTGGAGCCGTTCTAGGCGTCCTCGCCCGCGAGCGCCTCGAGCACCTGCCAGTGCAGCCAGTGCAACTGGATTTCCGAAAACCAGGAGTTGCCCTCGTCGCAAACATATCGACCCTGGTCGAACCCCATGGACTGCAGACCGCGCTGGACGCTTTCGACGATGGAAATGTCCTCGA
The DNA here is from genome assembly GCA_024642465.1 of Alphaproteobacteria bacterium. GTDB lineage: Bacteria > Pseudomonadota > Alphaproteobacteria > Rhizobiales > Aestuariivirgaceae > Anderseniella. The sequence goes on along the minus strand of JAHEBA010000028.1, from coordinate 1,180 downwards.
TGTTGAACATGTGCATGAACAGGTCGCGCACGGCCAGCATCTTCGGGTCTTTGGTGGCGTCTCCCGCCGGCGTGTAGATGTCCACCCGCTCGGCACATTTGGTCACGCCGTCCGGGGCCATTCGCAGAACCACGAGGTTGTCCGACCCCGGCAGGCTGAGCATGCACAGGTGCGGCCAGGCCTGCCAGGCATAGTAGGGCGAGCCGGGCGTCAGTTCGAGACCGGGAAAGCCCTCCTTCGACTTGAACCGGTTGAAGGTCCAGCGTGGGCGCTCGACAAACTCCATCATCTCCTGCTCGAGCACCCTGGACAATTGCGGGTGCGCGATGGGGATATGATAGGCCTCGGAGAAATTGTCGACGACGACCTTCCAGTTGGCCTTGATGTCGTACTGGAGACGTTCCGCGACGACCCAGCTTGCCACCTCGGGCAGAAAAGCCTCGATGTTCTCGCCAAACCCGCCCATCTCTTCGCTGAAAGGTGCAGCTTTCGGGTCGAGATTGACGAAGATGAGACCGGCTGCGATGCCAATCGCGATGGGCTTGAGGGCGTATTGCGACTTGTCGAAGCTCTTCAGATGTTCGGTCATCGGGGCTGCCGCCAGCGCGCCGTCAAGCCGGTACAACCAGGCGTGATAGGGGCATGATATGCCCTTGGTCTTCAGTTGCCCCCTGCCTTGCAGCAGCTCGTGACCGCGATGCTGGCAGACATTGAAGAACGCGCGGATTTCGCCGTCGTGGCCCTTGACCACCAGCATCGGCTGCTCGCCGACCACGTCGGTGAAGTACATGCCCGGTTCGGCGACATCGCAGACATGGCCGACATAGCACCAGCTCTTGCGGTGGATCTGGCGCATCTCGGCGCGGTAGATGGCCTCGTCGGTGTAATAGCGCGATGGCAAGGTGGGCGACGTCATCGGATCGAGTGTGAACCGGCCGCGCTCGCCCTGCGGCAATTCGAGAGGTCTGGTGTGCCTGTTCATGGGTTCGCCCTGCTCCGTTCCAAGATCGTGGGAATTGGAAACCCTACTTCGCACGTAGCCGGAATGGTACCGCTCTAACGTGCTGGCCACCAGTCGGGAGGCAGGATACCCGTGGTCACGATGTACAGAAGGCCAGACACCGTCACTACCGACAGGGCCGTGGTCAGCAGAACGCTTGCCGAGGCGCGCTCGATCCAG
>JAHEBA010000027.1 GCA_024642465.1 Alphaproteobacteria bacterium | reverse complement strand
TGGTAGAAGCCCAGCGCCGAGTCGGTCCATGGTCCGATGAATTCGCCCGCATCAATGGTTCCGGACTGTAGCGCCTGGAACATGTCGCGCCCGCCCATGGCCTGCACCGCCATTCCGAGCTGCGAGCACATTTCAGAGGCAAGGCCCGTCGTGCGGAAACGTAGGCCCTTGAGGTCGTCGACCGAGTTGATCTCCTTCGAAAACCATCCAGCCCACTGCGGACCAGAATTGCCGCAGAGGAATGGCTTCAGGTTGAAGCGGCCGTACATCTCGTCGTAGAGCGCCTGACCTCCGCCATGGCTGAGCCAGCCAACCTGCTCGTCGGCGCGAAGACCGAACGGCTGAGAGCCAAACAGCAGGATACCCTTGGACTTGGAGCCCCAATAGGCAGGTACGGCATGGTAGAGGTCGGCAGTGCCCTCCGAGACGGCGTCGAACACGCCATTGCCGGGCACCAGCTCGCCGGCAGCAAACAGTTGCACTTCGATGCGCCCACCGGATGCGGCAGTGATCCGGTCAGCCAGCATCTGCGCGGCGACGCCGGGACCGGGAAGGTTTTTCGGCCAGGCGGTGACCATCTTCCACTGGCGCTTGTCCTGGGCGATGGCCGGAGCGGCAATTGTCGTGGATGCGGCGGCAGCAACGGCTCCTGTCTTCAGAAATTCACGTCTTTTCATGGTTCAGGTCTCCTTCAGGTTTGCAGACGGGTTTCAGCGAGGGTCAACGGGCAGGCATCGCCTGCATAGAAGACATCAAGAATGCGCCTGAATACAGTGGGATCAACCGCTGCCTCGGCGAACAGGGTGGCACAGGAGCGCAGCTTCATCGCATCAACGCTGCCGAGAACGGCCGCAGCTGCTGCTGGCGCATTGGCCAGCATGGCTTCGCTGATCCCGACGAGCCTCGGACCCAGCACCGGATGAGCCAGATAGGCGCTCGCCTCGGCGAGGTTGCGGATGCCGTACTTTTTCGCCGTGACCGACCGGCCGAGGCATTCGAGCTGCGGGAAGATGAACCACATCCAGTGGCTCTGCTTGCGGCCGGAACGGATCTCCGCAAGGGCGTGCTCGTACACGCCCTCCTGCGCCTCGACGAACCGTTCCAGGTCATCCGCCATCCGTTCAGTTCCCCAGGATTCCCGGCAACCTCAACCCATGTTCCCTGGCACAGTCGAGGGCAATGTCGTAGCCCGCGTCCGCATGGCGCATGACACCGGTGGCCGGGTCGTTCCATAGCACCCGCTCCAGCCGGCGCGCGGCGTCATCGGTGCCGTCGCACACAATCACCATGCCGGAGTGTTGCGAGTAGCCCATGCCGACGCCGCCGCCATGGTGCAGCGACACCCAGGTGGCGCCGGAGGCGGTGTTGAGCAGCGCATTGAGCAGCGGCCAGTCGGACACCGCGTCCGAGCCGTCCTTCATGGCTTCCGTCTCACGGTTTGGCGAGGCGACGGAGCCTGAATCGAGGTGGTCGCGGCCGATGACGACGGGCGCCTTCAGTTCGCCCGACTTCACCATCTCGTTGAAGGCAAGACCCGCCTTGTGCCGGTCGCCCAGCCCGATCCAGCAGATGCGCGCGGGCAAGCCCTGGAAGGCGATGCGCTCGCGCGCCATGTCGAGCCACTGATGCAGGTGGGCGTTGTCCGGGAACAGCTCCTTCATCTTCTGGTCGGTCTTGTAGATGTCCTCCGGATCGCCAGACAGCGCGCACCAGCGGAACGGGCCTATCCCCTTGCAGAACAGCGGGCGGATATAGGCTGGCACGAAACCAGGGAAGGCAAAGGCATTCTCGAGGCCTTCATCCTTGGCGACCTGGCGGATGTTGTTGCCATAATCGAGCGTCGGCACGCCGGCATTCCAGAAGTCCACCATCGCCTTGACGTGCTCCTTCATGCTGGCGCGGGCGGCCTTCTCCACCGCCGCCGGATCGCTCTCACGCTTCTCCCGCCATTCGGCAATGGTCCAGCCCTTCGGCAGGTAGCCGTTGATCGGGTCATGTGCCGAGGTCTGGTCGGTGACGATGTCCGGGTGAACGCCGCGCTTGACCAGTTCGGGGAACACGTCCGCTGCATTGCCCAGCAGGCCGACGGACTTGGCCTCGCCGGCCTTGGTCCAGCGCTCGATCATCTCCAACGCCTCGTCAAGCGAGGTGGCCTTCTCGTCGAGGTAGCGGGTGCGGATGCGGAAGTCGATGCGGGTCTCGTCGCACTCGACCGCCAAGCAGCAGGCGCCGGCAAACACGGCTGCAAGGGGTTGCGCGCCGCCCATGCCGCCAAGGCCCGCTGTCAGGATCCATTTGCCCTTGAGGTTGCCGTCATAGTGCTGGCGGCCGGCCTCGGCGAAGGTCTCGTAGGTGCCCTGCACGATGCCCTGCGTGCCGATATAGATCCACGAACCCGCCGTCATCTGGCCGTACATCATCAGGCCCTTGCGATCGAGCTCGTTGAAGTGCTTCCAGTTGGCCCACTCCGGCACCAGGTTGGAGTTGGCGATGAGCACGCGCGGCGCGTCCTTGTGCGTCCTGAACACGCCGACCGGTTTGCCCGACTGGACCAGCAGCGTCTCGTCGTCTTCCAGCGTCTTCAGCGAGGCGACGATGCGGTCGAAGTCTTCCCAGGTGCGCGCGGCCCGGCCAATGCCGCCATATACCACCAGCTCGTGCGGGTTTTCGGCCACGTCCGGGTGCAGGTTGTTCATCAGCATCCGCATGGGCGCTTCGGTGACCCAGTGCTTCGCGGTGATCTCGGGTCCGGTCGGCGGATAGACGTCGCGCAGGTTGTGGCGTGGGTTGGTGGTCATGGGTCACATACTCCAGTCGATCAGGTGATCATTGCCGGTTGCACGCACAACCTCGGCCGAGGCGACGAGGGTGGCGGCGGTCTTCATTTCAGTTGCCAAGTAGCGGTCGTTGCCCAGCGACGGCACATCCTTGCGAAGCCGCGCCAGCACCGTCTGCAGCGCCGGGCTGGTCTTCAGCGGCTCCCGGCACTCGATGCCCTGCGAGGCGCACAGCAGCTCCACGCCGAGGATACTGGCAAGGTTGGGCGTCATGCGCGTCAGCCGCCGTGCGCCATGGGCCGCCATGGACACGTGGTCTTCCTGGTTGGCGGAGGTTGGCGTCGAGTCCGTCGAGCACGGGTTGGCGAGGTGCTTGTTCTCGCTCATCAGCGCGGCGGTCGTCACCTCGGCGATCATATAGCCGGAGTTGAGACCGGGGTCGGGCGTCAGGAACGGCGGCAGGTCGAAAGACAGCGCCGGGTCCACCATCATGGCGATACGCCGCTGGGCGATCGCACCGATCTCGGCGATCGCCAGCGCCAGCGTGTCGGCGGCAAAGGCCACGGGTTCAGCGTGGAAGTTGCCACCGGAGACGATCATCCCCGCCCCTTCCAGCACCAGCGGATTGTCGGTCACGGCATTCGCTTCGATCTCCAGCGTGCGGCCGGCCTGGCGGATCAGGTCGATGGCCGCGCCCGTCACCTGCGGCTGGCAGCGGATGCAGTACGGGTCCTGCACGCGGCTGTCGCCCTCGCGGTGGCTTTCGCGAATTTCCGATCCGTCCATCAACGCGCGCATGGAGGCCGCCACGTCGATCTGGCCGCGATGGCCGCGCAGTTCGTGGATTTCCGGCTGCAGCGGCGCGGTGGACCCCATGATGGCGTCGGTGGACAGGCACGAGGTGACGATGGCCGCCTCGGCAAGGCGGCGCGCCTCGAACAGGCCGGCCAGTGCATAAGCGGTTGAAAACTGGGTGCCGTTGATCAGCGCGAGGCCTTCCTTGGCGGTGAGTTCGATGGCTTCCATGCCGGCAGCCTTCAATGCAGCCGCGCCGGGCATCACCTTGCCACCAAATTCAGCCTCGCCCTCGCCAAGCATCATCGCCGTCATGTGAGCCAGCGGCGCAAGGTCTCCCGAAGCACCAACGGAGCCCTGGGCCGGCACCACCGGCGTTACGCCGTTGGCCAACATGTCCTGCAACTGCCCGATCACCCGCCAGCGCACGCCGGAAGCGCCACGGCCAAGCGACAGCAGCTTCAACGTCATCATCAGGCGGGTGATGTGGGCGGGCATGGCATCGCCCACGCCTGCGCAGTGCGACAGGATCAGGTTGCGCTGCAGGGTAGCGGTGTCATCCGGTCTGATCTTGACCGATGCCAGCTTGCCGAAGCCGGTATTGACGCCGTAGACCGGCTCGCCGCCCTTGGCCGCTGCGGCCACCTGTGCCGCGGCGCGCTCGACCGCGGGCCGGGCTGCGTCATCAAGCCTGGCGGCAAGCCCTGCGCGATAGACCTGCCGCAACTGGTCCAGCGACGTCGCGCCCGGTGTCAGAGTGATGCTGTTCATGGTATGCCTGCGAATGACCGCTCATGCAGCGGGTTGAAACCAATGCGATAGGCAAGCTCTGCCGGATGCTCGACGTTCCACACGGCGAAATCGGCACGCTTGCTGGGCTCGATGGTGCCGCAATCGTCCAGCCCCAGCGCCCTGGCGGCGCTGCGGGTGACACCTGCCAGCGCCTCTTCCGGCGTCATCCGGAACAGGGTGCAGGCCATGTTCATTGACAAGAGCAGCGAGGTCATCGGCGAGGAGCCGGGATTGCAGTCCGTCGCCACGGCCATCGCCACGCCGTGCTTCCTGAACAGATCGATGGGCGGAAGCTGCTTCTCACGCAGGGTATAGAACGCGCCGGGCACGATGCCGGCAACGGTGCCTGCCGCAGCCATCGCCTTCACGCCATCCTCGTCGAGATACTCGAGGTGATCCGCCGACAGCGCGCCATACTGCGCCGCCAGCTTTGCGCCGCCGAGATTGGACAATTGCTCGGCGTGCAGCTTGACGGGCAGGCCCAGCTCGCGAGCCCTCACGAACACCCGCTTGATCTGGGCGGGGCTAAAGGCGATGCCCTCGCAGAACCCGTCCACCGCATCGGCGAGCCCTTCGCCGTGGGCGGCGTCAAGCGCTGGAATGCAAACCTCGTCGATATAGGCACCCGCGCGGTCCTTGTATTCCGCCGGTACCGCGTGGGCGCCGAGGAAAGTCGTTTTCACGCGCACCGGCCGTTCGGCCTCGATGCGGCGGGCGGCGCGCAGCATGTTGAGTTCGGTGTCGATGTCGAGGCCATAGCCCGACTTGATCTCGATTGCCGTGACGCCTTCTGCCAGCAGATGATCGACGCGCGGCAGGGCATCCGCCACCAGGCCATCGACGCTCGCCGTGCGGGTGGCCGTCACCGTCGAGACGATGCCGCCGCCGGCGCGGGCGATTTCTTCATAGGTCGCGCCTTCGAGCCGCATCTCGAACTCGCGCGCCCGGTTGCCGCCGAACACGATGTGGGTGTGGCAGTCGATCAGCCCCGGCGTGACGAGCCGGCCACCCATGCCCTGCGCCGGCCAACCCGCATATTGCGGCGGCAGATCAACGTGGGCGCCCGCCCATGCGATGCGACCCGCCTCGATGGCGATTGCGGCGCCCTCGACCAACCCATAGGGCGCGCCGGCCGCCGCCATGGTGGCGAGCCTCATGTTGGTCAGCAGCTTTCCGGCCTCTGCCACGTGATTCATCCCTTGCATCCGTTATGGTTTGCGATATTATGTCTAGACATATTATCGAGTCAATGACGGAATCGAGGGTCATGCAACAAATCTGGGCCGAAACGGCACTCACGCCCGATGGCTGGCAGCGCGACGTGCTGGTGAGCGTGGACGGCAACGGCGTCATTTCGTCGGTCGAGGCAGGCACCAGGTCTGGCGGTGCGCGAACCGGCATCCTGCTGCCGGCCCCTGTCAACCTGCACAGCCATGCGTTCCAGCGCGCCATGGCCGGCCTGACTGAACGCCGCGGCGAAGACCCGTCCGACAGCTTCTGGACCTGGCGCAAACTGATGTACCGGTTCCTTGATCACCTGAGCCCTGAGCACGTGGAGGCCATCACCGCCTTCGTGCAATTGGAAATGCTGGAAGCAGGCTATGCCGCCGTGGCCGAATTCCACTACCTGCACCACCAGCCGGGCGGTTCGCCCTACGGCAACCTGGCCGAGCTTTCGTCTCGGATTTCCGCCGCTGCCGCCACCTCCGGCATCGGCCTCACCCTGCTGCCGGTGCTGTATGAACATGGCGGCTGCGACGGCCGCGCGCTGGGGCCAGGGCAAGTGCGCTTCGGCAATGACCCCGACCGCTTCGGCAAGCTGTGGGACGGCGCGAAGGCATCGCTCAAGCAGCTGCCGGGCGATGCCAGCATCGGCGTTGCGCCGCACAGCCTGCGCGCTGTCAGCCAGCAGGGTCTGAAGTTTGCCGAGTCGCTGGCGCCGGACAGGCCGATCCACATGCACCTGGCGGAGCAAGTGGCGGAGGTCGAGGAAGTCCAGGCCGCATGGGGAAAGCGCCCAGCCGACTGGCTTATATCTGTACATAATGTCAACGAGCGTTGGTGCCTCATTCATTCCACCCAGATGACGCCGGACGAAACGGTCAGGCTGGCGCAAACCGGAGCGGTTGCGGGGCTTTGCCCGATAACCGAGTCGAGCCTCGGCGACGGCATTTTCGACGGACTTCGCTTCGTGGACGCGGGCGGCAGTTACGGCGTGGGCTCGGACAGCAATATCCGCATCTCGCTGGCTGAGGAGTTGCGCACGCTGGAATATTCGCAGCGGCTCAATCACCGGGGCCGGGCCATGCTGGCCACGCCGGAGAAGTCCACCGGCCGCGTCCTGCACGAAGCCGTTTGTGTCGGCGGGGCGCAGGCGGCAGGTCGCACGTCCGGCGCCATCGCGCCGGGCATGCTTGCCGATCTCGTGGCGCTCGATGCGGGCCACATTGACCTCGCAGGCCGCAGCGGCGACACGCTGCTCGATACGTTCATCTTCGCCGGAGACTCGTCGCTGGTCAGCGACGTGTGGTCCGCCGGCCGGCACGTTGTGAAGCAAGGCCGTCACGTGGCGCGCGAGGCGATCAAGTGCGCCTACGGAAAGGCAACCGCGCAGCTCATGGACGTCCTTTGATGACCGCCATTGACACCAACTCCTGGCAGGGGATCCGGGCCGAGGTCATGCGGCGCATCGCCGAGGGCGAGTGGCGGCCCGGCGACCTGATTCCGGGAGAGGTGGAGCTGGCGGACGAATTCGGCTGCGCGCGCGCCACCGTCAACCGGGCGCTGCAAGACCTCGCCGATTCAGGCCTCATCGAGCGCAAGCGCAAGGCCGGAACCCGGGTGACGCTCAACCCGGTGCGCAAGGTGACGGTCGAAGTGCCAGTGATCCGGCAGGACGTGGAAGGACGCGGGTCGCGCTATTCGTTCGACCTGCTGGGCCGGCGCGAGATGACGCCCTCTCCTGCGATTGCCGCGCAATACGGCCTGCGGGACGACGCCCCTCTCGTGGGCCTGTGGACACTGCACCGCACCGACGGATCGCCGTTTGCGCTGGAAGAACGCTGGGTGAACCTGGCCGTGGTGCCGGAGATTGCCAACGCGGACCTTGAGGCGGTCAGCGCCAACGAATGGCTGGTGCGGCACATGCCGCTGTCGCGTGCCGAGTTCTCGTTTTCCGCGGCCAGCGCTTCCACGTCCGAGGCGCGGCTGCTGGACTGCGAGCCCGGTGCAGCGCTGTTCATCGTCAACCGCACCACGTGGGCGGGCGATGCGCCGATCACCGCAGTTCGCCTTGCCTATGCGCCGGGATACGTGATGGAGACGGTGGTGTAGAATTGAACCTCTTCCCACAAAACCGCCTTTCTCGGGCAAGGCGAAGCTGCGACCCGAGGATCCACACGGGAAAAGTGGCGTGGCTTGGCCTCACCCCAACCCCACGTTCTTCTTCACCAGCGCTGCATACAACTCCCTGATCCGCAGCGTGACCGGCCCCGCGCCGTCATGTTCGCCGATATTCACACCGTCCAGCGAGGCGACCGGCGTCTGCGCGCCGAAGGTGCCGGTCAGGAACGCCTCATCCGCCGAGTAAGTGTCGAACAGCGAGTAGTTGCGCTCGAACACCGGGATGGCGTTGTCGCGGCACAGGTTGATGACGTTCTGGCGGGTCACCCCGTTCATGCAGTAGTCGCCGGTGGAGGTCCACACCTCGCCCTTCCTGACGATGAAGAAGTTGCAGGCGTTGGTGGTGTTGACGAAGCCGTGCGGGTCCAGCATCAGCCCCTCGTCGGCGCCCATGCGTTCCGCCTGCAGGCAGGCCAGCACGCAATTGAGCTTGGAGTGCGAGTTGTACTTGGCGTCCTGCGCCATCGGCATGCCCCTCACCTGCGGCACCGTCACCAGCCGCACGCCGCCCTTCTGCACGTCCTTCTTGGGCACCGAATGCTCGATCAGGATGACGATGGTCGGGCCGGAGGTGGACAGGCGCGGATGCTGGAACGGCTTGTCCTTGATGCCCCTGGTCACCATCAGCCGGCAGTGCGCGTCGCCGGTCATGCCGTTGGCTGCCGCGGTCTTGTCGAGGGCGGCGAGCATCTCCGCCCTTGTCATGCCAATCTCGATGCCGGCTGCCTTGCAAGAGCCATAGAGCCGGTCCATGTGGGCATCGAAGAACGCCCACTTGCCGTTATACAGCCGAATGCCTTCCCACATGCCGTCGCCCAGCATGAAGCCTGCGTCGTAGACCGACACCTTGGCCTCGTCGCGGTGGACGATGTCGCCGTTCACCCAGATCCTGATGTCGCGATTGCGGGCATCTTCCTCGGTGGCGTGGGTGTGGGTGCCGTGGGCCTGCTCGTTCATCATCTTGTTCCCTGCTCGAACTTGCGGCACACACTAGATCATGGGTGGCGCAAGGCAAGACATCGAAACGCACATCGCACGGCTGCACGGCAACGGGCGCCTGAGGGTGTGGTCGCTCATCGTCACCTTCTTCGGCGATGCGGTGAACCCGCGCGGAGGGCGGGTGGCACTTGGCGTGCTGCAGGACGCCATGGCGCTGCTCGCCATCGAGCAAGGCGCGGTACGCACCGCCCTGTCGCGGCTGGCCAAGGACGGCTGGGTGGTGCGAGAACGCGAAGGACGGTTCAGCTTTTACGAACTCAGCCCGCAAGGCCGGTTTGCGTTCGACGAGGCGACGCGGCGGATCTATTCGCCCGGCCCGCCCGAATGGCACGGCGACTGGACCGTCGCCATCACCGATGCCGGTCACGCGGACCGGTTGCTCGCACAAGGTTTCGTGCCAATTGGCGATCCGGCCTGGCTGAAACCGGGCAAGGCATCCGGTGTGCTGCCGGACAGCGTGCTGGTCATCCACGGCGAGGGCACGGCATTTCCGCCGAAGCTGCTGCGCCTGTGGAAACCTGACCGGCTGGCCGTCCAGTACGAGGCATTCATCACGGACTGGCAGGGCTTCGATCCGGCCGGTCTTGCCCCCGCAGACGCGATGGCGGCGCGCACGCTGCTGATCCACGACTGGCGGCGCATCGTGCTGCGCGATCCGGACCTGCCAGCTGCCCTGCTGCCAGCCGGCTGGCCGGGCGCGACTGCCCTCGGCCTTGTCCGCCGCCTTTACGCCGGATTGGCGGATCAGAGTGAACGCTGGCTCGATGTTGCGGGCCTGCCGCCGGCAACCAGGACGGGAGGTGTGGTTGGCCGCTTCAACATGTTACGAAATATTGCTGTTTAGCCAGATTTTTGTTACATTAAGCCGATCACGGGAGGACACGCATGTATTCTCAAGGGCTTATTGGCGCAGATTCGGCGACTGAGGAAACCCAGGAGTTTCTCGACCGGTTTCAGCGCCGCATCGATGCCGAAGAAAAGATCGAACCGAACGACCCGATGCCGGAAGGCTACCGGCGCACGCTGATCCGCATGATCGGCCAGCACGCGCACTCGGAGATCGTCGGCATGTTGCCGGAGGGCAACTGGATCACCCGCGCGCCAACCTTGAAGCGCAAGATCGCCCTGCTGGCCAAGATCCAGGACGAGGGCGGACATGGCCTCTACCTCTACTCGGCGGCAGAGACGCTCGGCGTCAGCCGCGAGCAGATGACGGAGGAACTTTTGTCCGGCAAGGCCAAGTATTCCTCGATTTTCAACTACCCGACGCTGACCTGGGCCGACATCGGCGCCATCGGCTGGCTGGTGGACGGTGCGGCGATCATGAACCAGATCCCGCTGTGCCGCACCTCCTACGGCCCCTATGCCCGCGCCATGATCCGTGTGTGCAAGGAAGAGAGCTTCCACCAGCGCCAGGGCTACGAGATCATGATGGAACTCGCGCAGGGAACGCAGGCCCAGAAGGACATGGCGCAGGATGCGCTGAACCGCTGGTGGTGGCCGTCGCTGATGATGTTCGGCCCGCATGACTCGGACAGCCAACACGGCGACCAGTCGATGCACTGGAAGATCAAGCGGTTCACCAATGACGAGCTGCGCCAGAAGTTCGTCGACGCGACCGTGCCGCAGGCCGAATTCATCGGCCTGAAAATGCCCGACCCCGACCTAAAGTGGGACGAGGAACGTGGGTCTTACGATTTCGGCAAGATCGACTGGGACGAGTTCTGGCGCGTGGTGAAGGGCGGCGGCAGCATGAACCGCGACCGCATCGCCGACCGCAGGAAGGCCTGGGACGACGGCGCCTGGGTGCGCGAGGCAGCCCTTGCCCATGCCGAAAAGCGCAAGGCCCGCGCCGTAGCAGCCGAGTAAGGAGCAGATCAGATGAAGAACCATACGCCGCTTTGGGAAGTGTTCATCCGCCCGCGCAACGGGCTGCACCACAAGCACGTCGGCTCGCTGCATGCGGCTGATGCCAGTCTCGCCATCCAGGCCGCGCGCGACGTCTATACCCGCCGGGGTGAAGGCAACTCCATCTGGGTGGTGCCGTCGGCGCAGATCGTGGCGTCAGACCCGCAGGCGCAGGACGAGATGTTCGAGCCAGCTGACGACAAGGTCTACCGGCACCCGACATTCTACGACATTCCCGATGAAGTGGGGCACATGTGATGGCCGGCAGGGACGAACTGTTCGCCGCGCTGCTTCAACTGGCCGATGACCATCTGATCCTCGGCCATCGCGTCGGCGAATGGACTGGCCATGCGCCGATGCTGGAGGAAGACCTGGCGCTGACCAACCTGGCGCTGGACCTGCTGGGGCAGGCGCGCGCAATCTATGCCTATGCGGGACAGGTCGAGGGCGAGGGCCGCGACGAGGACAAGCTCGCCTTCCTGAGGCTGGAGCTGGAGTACCGCAACCTGCTGCTGGTGGAGCGGCCCAATGGCGACTTCGCCCATACCATCCTGCGCCAGTTCTATTTTGCCGCCTTCATGAAACCCTGGTGGGACTGGGCGGCGGTGAACTCCACCGACGAGACGCTCAAAGGCATTGCAGGCAAGGCCGCCAAGGAGATGGCCTATCACGTGCGCCACTGCGGCGAGTGGGTGATCCGGCTGGGCGACGGCACAGATGAGAGCGCGGCCCGGATGCGCGCGGCCGTCGATGCGCTGCACCGCTACACGGCGGAACTGTTCACCGACACGCCTGCCTTCAAGGCGTGCGTGGACGCGGACATCCTGCCGGCCCGCGACAGCATCAGGCCGGCGTGGGACGCCACCGTCCGCATGGTGTTCGACGAGGCGCGGCTGGATGTTCCCGAGGTGCCGTTCCCCGCACAGGGCGGGCGCGACGGGCTGCATGGCGAGGAAATGGGTCACCTGCTCGCCGAGCTTCAGTACATGCAACGCACCTACCCGGACATGAAGTGGTGATGGCACAAGCCGCCGGCATACGCTCGCTTGATGACGCCCGTGCCTGGGCGGCAGCCGCTGCCGTGCCGGACCCGGAAGTACCGTGCGTGACGGTGGCCGACCTGGGCATCCTGCGCTCGGTAGAGATCGAGGATGGCGTTGCGGTGGCGAAGGTTTCGCCCACCTATTCCGGCTGTCCAGCCGTGGTGGCGATAGAACTCGCCATCGAGGCGGCGCTGCGCGAGGCAGGCTTCGAGCCCCGCATCGAGCGTGTCATGTCGCCGGCATGGACCACCGACTGGATCACGGCGGAGGGCCGCGAGAAATTGCGTGCCTATGGCATCGCGCCTCCGGTCAACGCGTCAAAATCGAAGATGGCGCTGTTCGGCGAGACGGTGGTGAACTGCCCGCGCTGCGGTTCGCCTGACACGCACAAGGTTTCCGAGTTCGGCTCCACGCCGTGCAAGGCGCATTACATCTGCAAGGCCTGCGCCGAGCCGTTCGACTATTTCAAATGCATCTGAGGTGAGCCCGATGGCCGAGCAACAGTTTCACGAACTGACCGTCGCCGCCGTGCGGCCGCAAACCGCCCACGCCAAGGCGATCCGCTTCGATCTGCCAGATGCGCTGAAAGCCGAGTTCACCTTCAAGCCCGGCCAGTACCTGACGCTGCGCACGAAGCTGAACGGCGAGGAAGTGCGGCGCAGTTATTCGATCTGCTGCGCGCCCGGCGAGGGGCTAGAGATCGGCGTCAAGCATGTCGAGGGCGGCGCGTTCTCGTCCTATGCGCAAGGGTTGAAACCGGGCGACCGTATCGAAGTGGCTCCGCCGCATGGCCGGTTTACCGCGGAACCCGGTCACGCTTGGCACTTCCTCATGATCTCGGCTGGCTCCGGCATCACGCCGGTGCTTTCCATCGTCAAATCCGTGCTGGTCGGCAATCCGGCCTCACACATCACCCTGATCTATGCCAACCGCAACGTCGACAGCGTGATGTTCCGCGCCGATCTCGATGCTCTCAAGGACACCTATCTCACACGGCTCAACCTGCTGCACGTGTTGTCGGAAGAAGACGAGGACAGCGAGCTTCTGTCAGGCCGGGTGGACGCGGCCAAGCTTGCCGAAATGCAGGCGCGCAAGCTGATCGACGTGACCGGCTTTGACGCAGCCTACCTGTGCGGCCCCGCGCCGATGATCAAGGCATTGCGGACCGGCTTGACCGAAATGGGCATGCCGCTCGAAAACATCCGCTTCGAGATCTTCACGCCGACGCCGTACGGCAAGTCCTCCGGCGAGCACGTGTCGGTCAAGGCCGTCGTGGCGGGGGCGGACGTGGAGGTCATTCTCGACGGTACCCGGCGCAAGCTGAAGGTGGATCCGGCGAAGGAAACCGTGCTTGGCGCGGCCCAGCGCGATGGCGTGGAAATTCCCTATTCCTGCGCTGGCGGCATGTGCTGCACCTGCCGCTGCAAGGTGGTGGAAGGCAAAGCCTCCATGGACCAGAACTGGTCGCTGCAGCCGTGGGAACTGGAAGCCGGCTTCATCCTCGCCTGCCAGGCCCGGCCTGAGACGGACAGGCTGGTGCTCGACTTCGACGCGCAGTAGCCATTTCAATCTGCCTTCCTCGGGCAAGGCAAAGCCGCGACCCGAGGACCCAGACACGACAGGTGGACCCTCGGGTCAAGCCCGAGGGAAGCAGTTGGTGATAGCTGCAGCCCTTGCTCGACTGTCATCCCCGGGCTTGTCCCGGGGATCCAGGCCAGTGCACCATCTGGATTCCCGGCACAAGGCTGGGAATGACAAAAGGAATGAAGTTCCTACCCGTTGGCCTTCAGCCATTCGGACACGGTCTCGAGCTTGTTCTTAAGGTGCTTCTCGAGGATCTTGCCCAGCTTGGGGCCATCGCGGGCCTCAAGGGCGGCCAGAATGTCTTCGTGCTCGGCCACCGCCTTGTCCCAGCGTTCGCGGGTCATGTTGGCAAGGTAGCGCGCGCGCCGAACCCGCGCCGACAGCATCTGGTGCTGGGCGGCCAGCGTGTCGTTGCGGGCAGCGTTCAGAATAGCCAGATGGATGGCCTCGTTGGTCTTGAAATATTCCGGCAGGCGCTGCGCCTTGTAGTGCCCTACCATCTCCTCGTGCAGGGCGCGCACCTGCGCCAGTTCCTGCCCGGTAATCTTCTCGCAGGCCAGTTCGCCCGATAGCGCCTCCAGTGCGCCCATCACCGGGAACACTTCCTGCAGGTCGTCGACGGTCACAGCCGTCACCGACGCACCACGGTTGGGCGTCAGCGTGACGAGGCCGGCATTGGCCAGAACCTTGAGCGCTTCCCGCATCGGCGTGCGCGACACGTTGAACCGCTCGCACAGCTCCTTCTCGGGCACCTTCTCGCCGGGCGTCAGCTCGCCCTCGATGATGAGCCGCTGCAGCCGCTCGACCAGTTCGTCGTGCAGCGAGCGGCGGATGATCGGTGCATCCATGCGAACATTCATGACGCGCCTCCCTCTGCCAGCGCCATTTCCAGCACGCGGGCCACGTGAATGGCGTCGCGTCCTGCCCCGTCTGCAATCTGGTGACGGCACGAAGTGCCATCGGCCACGATCATTGTAGCAGATTCTGCCGCACGGACAGCAGGCAGAAGGCTAAGTTCTCCCATGGCTTTCGAGACCTCGTAGGTCTCGGCCTGGTAACCGAGGGCGCCTGCCATGCCGCAGCACGAGCTTTCCACCGTCTCCACCTCAAGCCCCGGCACCAGCTTGAGTGCGCCGGCGACCGAGCCCATCACGTTGTGCGCCTTCTGGTGGCAGTGGCCGTGCAGCAGCGCCTTGCGCTCGACCGGCTTGAATCTGAACCGGTCCGAGTGCGCGACCACGAACTCCTCGAACATCATCGCCGCGCCGGCGATCTCATCAGCCTCGGCTCCCAGCTTCATTGCCGTCAGCTCATCGCGCAGGGTGAGCAGGCAGGACGGTTCCAGCCCGACGATCTTCGCGCCTGCCCGGACAAAGGGCAGGTAAGCGGCGATCAGCCGCCGGGCTTCCTTGCGCGCCTCATCGACCAGACCGGCAGCAAGGTATGTGCGGCCGCAGCAGGGTGGCCGCGTCTCGCCACGGGGAAGCGGCGAGTGCACCCGGAAACCGCCCGCCGCCAACACGGTGCGGGCCGCGCGCAGGTTCTCCGCCTCGTGCCAGGTGTTGAACGTGTCGCCGAACAGGATCACCGGGTCACCGTTCTCGGGACCGAACTGCTCGCCGTGCCGGTACACGTCCGCGCGCCACTTCGGCAGCGTACGATGCTTCGACAGCCCGGCAACCATCTCACTCAAGGCCGCCAGCCCCGGCACCGTGTCGCGCAGGTTGGCGAGCCACGGCAGCCTTGCCGCCAGCGGCGCATAGCGCGGCAGGTGAGCCACCAGCCGGTCGCGCAAGCTCAAGCCCGTTCTGCCCGCCCGTTGTGCGGCCACCTCGATCTTCATGCGCGCCATGTCCACGCCGGTGGGGCATTCGCGCTTGCACGCCTTGCAGCCCACGCACAGCTTCATGGCCTCGGCCATGGCGTCGCTGGTAAGTGCATCTGGGCCAAGCTGGCCAGAGATCGCCAGCCGCAGCGAGTTGGCCCGGCCGCGGGTCAGGTGCTGCTCGTCCTTCGTGACCCGGTAGCTGGGGCACATGGCGCCGCCGGAGAGCTTCCGGCAGGCGCCGTTGTTGTTGCACATCTCCACCGCGCCCTGGAAACCACCGGCAGCCCCCGGCCATCCCGACCAGTCAAGTGCTGCATCGAACTCCGTCACCTTGTAGTCCGGCTTGAAGCGGAACAGCGCGCGGTCGTCCATCTTTGGCGCATCGACCACCTTGCCGGGGTTGAACACCCCGGCGGAGTCGAAGGCACGCTTCACTTGCCGGAAGTTCTCCATCATGCGCGGGCCGAACATCACCTCGTTGAATTCCGAGCGCACGATGCCGTCCCCATGTTCGCCCGAGTGCGACCCCTCGTACTTGCGCACCAGTTCGAACGCCTCTTCCGCAATGGCGCGCAGCTTCTTCACGTCGGTGTCGAGCTTGAGGTTGAGCACAGGCCGCACGTGCAGGCAGCCGACCGAGGCGTGGGCATACCAGGTGCCGCGGCTGCCGTGCTTCTCGAAGATTTCGGTCAGACTAGCCGTATAGGCGGCAAGATCCTTAAGTTCCACCGCGCAGTCTTCCACCACCGAGACGGGCTTACCTTCGGCGCGCATTGACATCATGATGTTGAGGCCGGACTTCCTCACCTCGGCCAGGTCAGTCTGCAGCTTCGGATCGTTGACCTCGACCACGCCGCCGAAGTGCTTGCCGGAGCGCGACCAGTCGAAGCCAAGATCGCCGATCACCTCGTGCAGACGCTTGAGGCGCGCCAGGTTCTCTTCCCAGTCGTCCTCGGCGAAGTCCACCAGCAACAGCGCATCCGGCTCGCCGCGCACCACCTTCTCGATGGTCGGGCGGAAGATGGAGATGTCGCGGGCCAACTCGATCATCGTCCTGTCGACCAGTTCCACCGCCACCGGGTCCAGCTTGACGATATGCTGGGCGGCGTCCATGGCCGCATGGAATGTGGGGAAGTGGCACACGCCCATGGCCTTGCGGGCCGGCAGCGGCGACAGCTTCAACTTGAGCCGGTTCGACCAGGCAAGCGTGCCTTCCGAGCCCACCAGCAGCGACGACAGGTTGATCGCCTTGCCGTTGGGCACCAACGCGTCGATATTGTAGCCGCCCACACGGCGCATCACCTTCGGGAACCGAGCGGCAATCTCTTGCTGCTCGCGCTCGCCCAGCTTGAGCAGGCCATCGACGAAGCCGGGCAGCCTGCCGCCCTGCTCCAGCGTGCCGAACGTTGCTTCCGTGCCGTCCGCCAGCACCGCATCGATGGCCAGCACGTTGTCGCGCATCATGCCGTAGCGGATCGACCGGCCGCCGCAGGAATTGTTGCCGGCCATGCCGCCGATGGTGGCGCGCGAGGCGGTGGATACGTCCACCGGGAACCACAGCCCGTGCGGTTTCAACCGCCGGTTCAGTTCATCCAGCACGATGCCCGGTTCGACCAGGCAAGTGCGGTTCTCCACGTCCAGTTCAAGCAGCCTGTTGAGGTGTTTGGTGGTGTCGATGACAATAGAGTCGTTCACCGTCTGGCCGCATTGCGAAGTACCGCCGCCGCGCGGCAGCACGGTTGCGCCCTCTTCGCGTGCAATGGCGATGACGCTTCTCACGTCATCCGCCGTTTCAGGCACCACTACAGCGCGCGGCATGATCTGGTATATCGAGGCGTCCGTGGCATAGCGGCCGCGCGAGAACACGTCATCCAGCACAGCGCCCCGAACGCCGTCTCTCAATCGGCGGGAAAGATTGGACAATGCAACGCTCGACACCAGAATCGCCTTGACATAATTTTGAATGCAAAATTAAGTATACTCAAAAGCAGGCGCGGGCAAGGGTGCGGCAGAGGCTCTTCCACCGCCCGACAATATACCGGGAAGGACTTCTCACATGCACAAGGCAGGCCGCCATTTCCTGCAGATTCCGGGCCCGTCCAACGTGCCGGACCGGATCCTGCGCGCGATGGATTATCCCACCATCGACCATCGCGGGCCGAAGTTTGGCAAGATCGGCGCCAAGTGCCTCGACGGCATGAAGACGATCTTCAAGACGAAGAGTCATGTGATCATCTATCCCGCCTCCGGCACCGGCGCGTGGGAAGCAGCCCTCGTCAACACGCTGTCGCCGGGCGACAAGATCCTGATGTGCGAGACCGGCCACTTCGCCTCGCTGTGGTGCAAGCTGGCCCGCCGGCTGGGGCTGGAGCCGATCCTCATCGAGACCGACTGGCGCCGCGGCGCGCTGCCGGACAAGATCGGCGAGGCGCTGGATGACGACAAGGCGCACGAGATCAAGGCCGTCTGCGTGGTGCACAACGAAACCTCGACCGGCGCCACCTCGTGCATCAACGAGGTGCGCAAGGCGATGGACGATGCCAGCCACCCGGCGCTGCTGATGGTCGACACCATTTCGTCGCTGGCCTCGATCGACTACCGGCACGACGAGTGGGGCGTGGACGTGACCGTCTCCGGCTCGCAGAAGGGCCTGATGCTGCCGCCCGGCCTGTCGTTCAACGCGATTTCGGAAAAGGCGCTCGACGCTTCAAAGTCGGCCAAGCTGCCGAAGTCGTACTGGGCCTGGGACGAGATGATCGGCCCCAACAAGACCGGCTATTTCCCCTATACGCCCGCCACCAACCTGCTCTACGGGCTGGCCGAGGCCATCGACATGCTGCACGAGGAAGGCCTCGACAATGTGTTCGCCCGTCACAAGCGCCACTCGGAAGCCACCCGGCGCGCGGTTCAGGCATGGGGCCTCGAGGTGCTGTGCAACGAGCCGCGCGATTATTCGCACGTGCTGACTGCCGTGATGCTGCCCGAGGGCCACAATGCAGATGAGTTCCGCGCCACGGTGCTGAAGCACTTCGACATGTCGCTCGGCAACGGCCTGTCGCGACTGGCGGGCAAGGTGTTCCGTATCGGCCACCTGGGCGATTTCAACGACCTCATGCTCATGGGCACGCTGTCCGGCGTCGAAATGGGCCTGGCCGTGGCGGGCGTGCCGCACCAGGCGGGCGGCGCGCAGCGCGCAATGGATTATCTGAAGGCTTCAGCGGCGGGTGAAAGCAGCGCCGTTGCCGCTGAATAAGGAGTTGAACTGCTTCAAATTCTGGGAGGAATAAACATGAAAAACCTTATAAAGGCGCTTGCCTTTTCTGCAGCACTGACCGCCATGGCCACCGCGGCCCAGGCGGAAAAGCTGATCCTGAAATTCGGCCACGTCGGCAACCCCGGCTCGCTGTTTTCCGCTTCCGCAGACGAGTTCGCCAAGCGCGCCAACGAAAAGCTCGGCGACAAGGCAGAGGTGCAGGTGTTCGGCTCATCGCAGCTGGGCAATGACCGCGAGCTGCTGCAGAAGCTGAAGCTGGGCCAGGTGCAGTTTGCCCTGCCCTCTTCGGTGATGTCGTCGATTTCGCCGGAATTCGGCGTGTTCGAAATGCCGTACATCATCAAGGATCGCGACCACATGATGCGGGTCGAGGCCGAGATGGGCGATACCTTCCAGAAGGCAGCGCAGTCGAAGGGCTACCGCATTCTCGCCTACTGGGAAAACGGCTTCCGTCACATCACCAACAACACCCGTCCGATCAACAAGCCTGAGGACCTGGCCGGCCTGAAGCTGCGCACGCCGAAGGGCGAGTGGCGGGTGAAGATGTTCCAGCTCTATGGCGCCAACCCGACGCCGATGGCGTTTTCCGACGTGTTCACCGCGCTGCAGACCGGCGTGATGGACGGCCAGGAAAACCCGTATGCACAGATCTGGTCCGCCAAGTTCCAGGAAGTGCAGAAGTACCTGTCGATCACCGGCCACGTCTACACCCCGGCCTACGTGCTGGTGTCGGACTCCGAGTTCGCCAAACTGCCGGAAGACGTCCAGAAGACGCTTCAGGAAGTGGCGAAGGACACGCAAGCCTACGTGTACGAGGAAGCCGCGCGGCTTGAAACCGACCTGCTGGAGAAGCTGAAGGCGGGCGGCATTTCCGTCAACGAAGCCGACAAGGATGCCTTCATCAAGGCGTCGCAGCCGGTCTACGATGAGTTCGGCTCGTCGGTCGAAGGCGGCAAGGAACTGACCGAAAAGGTCCTGTCGCTGGGCTCCAGTTCCTGACGCAGCAAATACCTGAAATCCGCAGGGGCAGCGACGCGCTGCCCCTGACCTCCGTGGTGAAGGCCGGTTGCGCCGTCTAAACGACATTAAACGCCGCCGGTCTTCATTGGAGCCGCTTCACCAGATCACCTGCAGGGGGCATGACCACCCATGACCGGCGCACTGAGCCGCGGGCTTGGCCGCACGCTTGAATGGATCCTCATCACGCTGATGGTGTCACTGACCGCGCTGGTCGTGATCGCCGTCATCTTCCGCAAGTCGGGCGCTTCGCTGTCGTTCTATGACGAGGTGGCGTCCGTGCTGCTGGCCTGGATCACCTATTACGGCGCAGCACTCGCCGCGCTCCGGCGCAAGCATATCGGTTTCGACGCGGTGCTGCTGTCGATCCCGATGCCGGTACGGATGTGGTTCGTCGCCATCGGCGAGGTTCTCGTCATCGCCTTCTTCATCCTGATGGCATGGGCGGGCTTCAGGGTGCTGGACGTGCTGCAGGGCGAGACGCTGGTCAGCCTCACCTGGGTACCGGTGCAACTGACCCAGTCGATCATTCCGGTCGGCGCCATCCTGTTCATTCTCGCAGAACTGCTCAGCCTGCCGGCCTACTGGCGGCAGATCGCCGCCGGCCAGTCATCCGAACACTAGGAGCGCGCGCGCAAATGGTTCTCCTCACCATCTTCATTGTCCTCGTCGCGCTCATCTGCATCAACGTGCCGATTGCGGTGGCGCTGGCCATCGCCGGCGTCGTCGGGCTGCTCATGACCGAGGGCACCAACTCGCTCGTTACCGTCGCGCTGGACATGTACGACGGCTCGACCAAGTTCTCGCTGATCGCCATTCCGATGTTCGTGCTGGCGGGCGCCATCATGAACGCCTCGGGCATCACCTACCGGCTGATCAACTTCATCTCGGCGCTGATCGGTTTCGTGCGCGGCGGCCTTGCCATGGTCAATATCGGCGTGTCGCTGTTCTTCGCCGAAATCTCGGGTTCCGCCGTGGCCGACGTGGCCGCAATGGGCTCGATCATGATCCCGGAAATGAAGAAGCGCGGCTATAGCGCGCCGTTCGCTGCTGCCGTCACCTCGTCGTCGGCCTCGCTGGCGGTCATCATCCCGCCGTCGATCCCGATGATCCTCTATGCCGCTTCGGCTGACACCTCCGTCGAACAGCTGTTCGTGGCAGGCTTCGTGCCCGGTTTCCTGGGCGGGCTGGGGCTGATGCTGGTGGCCTACATCTTCGCGCGGAAGTACGACTTCCCCGTCGAGGAAGCGTTCAACCTGAAGCGGCTGAGGGAAACCTTCATCGACGCCCTGCCGACCTTCCTGCTGCCCGTGATCATCCTCGGCGGCATCTTCGGCGGCTTCGTCACCGCCACCGAAGCTGCAGGCCTTGCGGTGATCGTCGCCATATGCATCGGACTATGGTACCGCGAGACCAACCTCAAGGAGCTCTACAACGCCATGCTGGACGGCGGCATGCAGACCGCTGTCGTTATGGTGCTGGTGGCAGCATCCGTGCTGGTGGGCGGCTTCCTGACCCGCGCACAGGTGCCGCAGGAAATCGCCAACCAGATGCTGTCGATCACCGACAACAAGTACGTCATCCTGCTCATCCTCAACATCTTCTTCCTGGTCATCGGCTTCTTCCTGCACTCGGCAGCCGCCATCATCCTGGTGGTGCCGATCGTGGTGCCGCTGATCGTGCAGGCCGGCATCGATCCCGTCCACTTCGGGCTGGTGGTGACGCTCAACCTCGCCATCGGCCAGCAGACGCCGCCGGTCGCCTCGGTGCTGATCACCGCTTGCTCGATCGCCCGCGCCAACATCTGGGACGTCACCCGGGTCAACATATGGTTCATCCTGGTGTTGCTCACGGTGCTGTTGATGTGCACCTACATTCCGGCCATACCGATGTTCCTGGTCGAGTATTTCTACAGGAGCTAGCAGCCCACCATGAGCGATACGCAAGACCTGTTGTGGCAGGAACAGGACGGCATCGGCATCATCACGCTGAACCGTCCAAAGGCGCGCAACGCGCTGACCTTCGAGATGTATGCGCGCTTGCGCGAGATCTGCGAGGAGGTCGACCCGGACGGGCCGCTGCGCGCCATCGTCATCACCGGAGCGGGCGAAAAGGCGTTCGCAGCCGGCACCGACATCTCCGCCTTCCGCTCGTTCAGGCAGCCGCAGGACGCGCTCGACTACGAGCAGCGCATGGACAAGGTGCTGGGCGCGCTCGAGGCAGTGCCGGTGCCGACCATCGCGGCCATTGCCGGGGCCTGTACCGGCGGGGGCGCGGCCATTGCCGCAACGTGCGACCTGCGCATCGGCGCGCGCGACATGCGTTTCGGCTTCCCGATCGCGCGTACGCTGGGCAATTGCCTGTCGAACGCCAACCTGGCGCGCCTGTCCGCCATCATCGGCTCGCACCGGGTGAAGGAGATCATCTTCACCTCGCGGCTGATCGAGGCTGGTGAGGCATTTGCGCTGGGGCTCGTGTCGGAGTTGCACGACGACAAGGAAACCGTGTTCGTGCGGGCGCTGCAGATTGCCGAGACGCTGAAAGGCCATGCGCCGCTGACCATGCGCGCCACCAAGGAGGCGCTGAGAAGGCTGCGCGTCGGCGAGCGTGACAACGACAAGGACCTGATCGTCCAGTGCTACATGTCGGAGGACTTCCGCGAAGGCATGGAGGCGTTTCTCGCCAAGCGCGCGCCGGACTGGAAGGGGCGTTAGGCTTGCCATGAACAGCGTACCCAACACCGGTCCACTGAAGGGCATGAAGGTGATCGAGCTCGCCCACATCATGGCCGGTCCGGTGGCCGGGCTGATGCTGGCCGACATGGGCGCCGACGTGATCAAGGTGGAGCGGCCCAATGGCGACGACTCCCGCCGCTTCCTGCCGCCGGACATCAATGGCGAGTCCGCCGCGTTCATGATGATGAACCGCAACAAGCGCGGCATCAAACTGGACCTCAAGTCCGAGGCCGGAAGGCGGGCACTGGTCCGCCTAATCAAGCAGGCCGATTGCCTGATCGAGAACTACCGTTACGACACCATGGAGAAGATGGGACTGGGCTACGAGGAACTGAAGAAGATCAACCCGGGCCTGATCTATTGCGAGATCTCCGGTTTCGGCCGCACCGGCCCCTATCGCGAGCGAGGCGGCTTCGACCTGATCGCACAGGGCATGTCGGGCCTGATGGCAATTACCGGCGAGGGTCCGGGCCGGCCGCCGGTCAAGGTGGGCGCCCCTGTCACCGACATTACCGCCGGCATACTCGGCGCGATGGGCTGCGCCGCGGCTTACGCCCACAAGCTCAAGACCGGCGAGGGCCAGCGCGTCGATACCTCGCTGTTCGAGGCCGGCATCGTGCACACCTACTGGCAATCGGCGATCTGCTTCGCCACCGGCGTGTCGCCCGGTCCGATGGGGTCGGCCCACCCGCTCAACGCGCCTTATGAAGCCTTCCAGACCGCCGACGGCTGGCTCAACCTTGGCGCGGCCAACCAGACCAACTGGGAACGCATGCTCAAGGTGATCGGCGCGGAGCACCTGAAGGACGACCCCCGCTTCTCCAGCAACCGCGAGCGCATGCAGAACCGGCTGGCGCTCGGCGAGGCGTTGACCGGCTACTTCCGCACCAACACCACGCAGGCCTGGCTCGATGCGCTGGAAGCTGCCGGCGTGCCTGCCGGTCCCGTGCTGTCGATCGACGAGATGCACCACGACCCGCAGGCCATCGCGCGGGACATGGTGCCCGAGGTCGGGCACCCGGTGGCCGGAACGGTGAAGACCATCGGTGCGCCGGTGAAGTTCCACTCCACGCCCGGCGGGGTGAAGCGGCCGGCGCCAGTGCTGGGCCAGCATACGGCTGAGGTGCTGCGCGAGGCCGGGCTCTCGGCGGACGAGATTGCTGCGATCACCGGCGATTGACCATTGGCACCACATCCTCTGCTGTCTGGCGCTAGCGCAAGCAGCCGGAATTGGCGCTATGCTCGTGGGCCATGAGCGAGACCTTCACAGGCAGTTTCACCCAGCAGGAGCCGATCCCCGATGACGCGATTGCCCGCGCCGTCGAGGTGATGGGTTCCGGCCGCCTTCACCGCTACAACACCGCGCCTGGCGAAACGGCGGAAACCGCCCTGCTCGAGCAGGAATTCGCCGCCTGGCTCGGCGTGACCTATTGCCTTGCCGTGACATCCGGCGGCTATGCACTGACGACCTCCCTTCGCGCCTTCGGGCTGAAGCCCGGCGAGCCGGTGCTGACCAACGGCTACACGCTGGCGCCCGTGCCCGGCGCCATTGCCGGTGCAAGCGGGCGGCCGGTGCTGGTCGAGGTGACTGAAGACCACGTCATCGATCTCCACGACCTCAAGGCAAAGATCGCCTCGTCGGGCGCGCGCGTGCTGATGCTGTCGCACATGCGCGGTCACATCGTGGACATGGACGCGCTCATGGAGCTTTGCGACGGCGCCAGCGTGGCGGTGATAGAGGACTGCGCCCACACCATGGGTGCCGCCTGGAACGGCGTGAAGTCGGGCCGGCACGGGCTCGCCGCATGCTACTCGACGCAAACCTACAAGCACATGAACTCGGGCGAAGGCGGCTTCCTCGTCAGCGCAGACGCAGAGCTGATGGCGCGCGCCACTATCCTGTCGGGCTCCTACATGCTGTATGGCCGCCACATCGCATCGCCGCCGGAAGAGGTTTTCCGCAAGGTGCGTCTTAAAACGCCCAACTGCTCGGGCCGCATGGACAATCTGCGCGCCGCCATCCTGCGTCCGCAACTCAAGCTGCTGGATGACAACTGTAAGCGCTGGAACGAACGCTATCACGCGGTTGCCCACGAGCTTGCCAACGTGCCGGGGGTGCGATTCCCCCATCGCCCGGACAAGGAACAGTTCGTCGCCTCGTCGATCCAGTTCAACCTGCCCGGTTTCTCGAAACAGCAGATTTCGGACTTCCTGAAGGCTGCCATGGCCCGGGGAGTGGAACTGAAGTGGTTCGGCGCCGAGGAGCCTGTAGCCTTCACCTCGCGGCACGACTCGTGGACCTATGCCGGCCGGCAGGACCTGCCGCAGACCGACAAGGTGCTTTCGACGCTGATCGACATGCGCCTGCCGCTTACCTTCACCGTCGACGACTGCAAGCTGATCGGCCGCATCATCCGCGAGTGCGCGATGACCATCAATGCCGGGGCGGCCTGAATGAGCGTGGATGGACACAAGGTGGTCGGCATCATTGGCGGCATGGGACCTGAAGCAACCGTCGACCTGATGCGCCGCGTCGTCGCCGCCACGCCTGCCGACGACGATGGCGACCACATTCACCTGATCGCCGACAACAACCCGAAAGTGCCTTCGCGCATCGCCGCGCTGATCGAGGGGCGGGCTGACGTCAACCCGGCACCGGCCATCGAGGCGATGGGCCAGCGTCTGGAGGCAGCCGGGGCGGATGCCATCGTGATCGCCTGCAACACTGCCCACTGGTATGCGCCGGACGTGCGCGCCGCAACCTCGGTGCCGTTTCTCGACATGATCGACCTGACCGCGGACGCGCTGGCCGAGCGCGCCACCGGCCACAAGCGCGTCGGCCTGCTGGCGTCCACCGCCGTGCACAATGTTGGGCTTTACGAAAAGGCTCTGGCCGCGCGCGGGCTGGAGACAGTGTCGCCGCAAGACCAGCCGCGTCTCATGGAGATCATCAAGGCGGTGAAGCGCGGCGACAGCGGCAGCAAGGTGAGATCCGGCTACGCCGCAATTGCCGCCCAGCTGGCATCGGACCGGGTCGATGTGCTGGCGGTTGCCTGTACCGAGCTGTCCGTGCTGGCGGATGCGCTGGACCCGTCGCTTCCCGTGGTGGACGCGCTCGACGTGCTGACCCGCGCCATCATCGACTTCGCAACGAACTGAGATCAAAACCAACCCCTCACAGGGAGGAGCCCCATGGCCATCACCTACCTCAAGAAAGCCGACAAGACTTCCGCCACGGGGGAGCAGGACGTTCGTGACATCGTCATGAACATGCTCGGCGAACTCGAACAGGGCGGAGACGAGCGCGCAGCGCGCTATGCCCGCGAGCTCGACAAGTGGGACGGCGATATCGTGATTACCGATGAAACCCGCGAACGGGCGCGGAAGATGGTGTCGCAAAAGCTGCAGGACGACATCCGTTTCGCCCACGACAATGTGCGCCGCTTCGCCGAGGCCCAGCGCGCCTCGATCCTCGACACCCAGACCGAAGTGCTGCCCGGCCTCGTTGCCGGACACCGCAACATCCCGCTGCAAACTGCCGGCTGCTATGTGCCGGGCGGACGCTACGCGCACATCGCCTCGGCCATCATGACCGCCACCACGGCCAAGGCCGCGGGCGTCGACAACGTCATTGCCTGTTCGCCGCCGCGCGGCGAGACCGGCGCCCACCCCGCCGTCATTTTCGCGCTGGACGTGTGCGGGGCGGACACGATCCTCAACCTCGGCGGCGTGCAGGGCATCGGTGCGCTGGCGTTCGGGCTGTTCACCGGCAAGCCCGCCGACATTCTGGTCGGCCCCGGCAACCAGTTCGTGGCCGAAGCCAAGCGGCTGCTCTACGGACGTGTCGCCATCGACATGTTCGCCGGCCCCACCGAAAGCGCCGTGATTGCCGATGCCACCGCCGACCCGGAGATCGTGGCGACCGACCTCGTCGGCCAGGCCGAGCATGGCTACAACTCACCCGTCTGGCTGATCTCCACTGACCGGGCGGTTGCCGAGCAGGTGCTGGAAATCGTGCCGAAGCTGATTTCCAGCCTGCCTGAGCCCAACCGCCAGTCTGCCACGGATGCCTGGCGCGACTACGCCGAGGTGGTGGTGTGCGACAGCCGCGAAGAGGCCGTGCAGGTGTCTGACGGCTATGCTTCCGAGCACCTGCAGGTGATGGCGAAGGATCTCGACTGGTGGCACGACAACCTGCGCAACTACGGTTCGCTGTTCCTGGGCGAGGAAACCAACGTGTCGTTCGGCGACAAGGTGTCCGGTCCCAACCACGTGCTGCCGACCAAGCAAGCGGCGCGCTATACGGGCGGGCTCTATGTCGGCAAGTTCCTCAAGACCGTCACCTGGCAGCGCATGACGCGCGAGGCCAACAAGGCGATCGGGCCGGCGTGTGCCCGCATCTCGCGGCTGGAAGGCATGGAAGCGCATGCTCGGTCCGCCGACATCCGGCTCGCCAAGTGGTTCCCGGACACCAATTTCGACCTGTCGGCCGAGGACTGATCCGATGGCGCTGAAACGCTTCGCCATGGAGTTCGGCATGGGCACCGACCTGCATGGCGCCGACTACACCAAGGCCGCCGTGCGGGCGCTCAAGGACGCGCTGTGGCACAACTCGCTGACCATGGCGCCGGCCTTCGGCTTCCCGCGCGAGGCGATGCAGGTGGAGGTGCTGATCGGCGTGGCGCGGCCCGACCTTGTCGACAAGGCCGCCGTTGCCGCCGTGCTGCCCTATGGCACGGCCAAGGTCACGGTGGAAGAAGGCGGGCTTGAAGTGCCCAAGGACGACGGCTCGCTCACCGTCATGGCCAATGCCGCAGCCGTCGTCTATTTCGACGTGGAAGACACGGGAGGTGCCGCACATGGCTGACCAGCGCCTCATCCTTGAAATGGGCACCGGCAACGACCTCTATGGCGGCGACTACACCAAGGCCGCCGTGCGCGCCGTGCACGATGCCATGCGCCATTCCTCGCTGTCGCTGTACTGGTCGCTGGGGCTGGATCCTGCCGCCATGCGGGTCAACATCACCATCGGCGTGCAACGGCCGGACCAAGTCGATACCGAAGAAGTTGCCGGGCAGATGCCCTATGGCCAGATCAGCGTGACGGCGGTGAAGGGCGGGCTCGACGTGCCGGACCCGGCGCGTGGCGACATGACCGTCATCGCGGCCGCTGCCATCGAGGCGCGCTACGACGTTCCCGAAGGCCGCTTCAGACTGGCAGACGGCTAAGTCCGGCGGCGGCCTGCAAACAGTCGGCGCCCGGCCCCCGCAATGGCGAACCGGGCGCACGGGAGAATGAAGGCCTGAAACACCCGCCATTCTCCGGGGAAGCAAGCTCAGTTTTTCGGCGCGCGGAACTTTTCGTGGCAGCCTTTGCAGGCACCACCGACGCCGCCCATTGCCCCCTTCACGGCATCGAGACCGTTGCCGGCCACGTCCGCCATCTGGGCAGCCGCCTCGCGCAGCGCCTTCGCCTTTTCACCGATGTCCGAGCCATCAGCCCAGATATCGGCCTTGGCCCAGGTCTTGCCGGCCATGCCTTCGGCGTCCATCGACGAACCCTTCGGCCACATGGCCATCCCGTTCATCGTCGAGGCCTTGACGAGATTGTCGGCAGAGGCCTTGGCGAGATCAGCGTTGTATTCCATCTCGCCCTTCACCATCGCGCCAAGCTGGCCGAGGTTGAACGCATACAAATGCATCAGCGACTGACGCGCGTTGACGGCGCGCTCTTCGGATTCTCCGGAAATGGCAGCCGTGGCACCGGCCACCAGGGCGGCGCCCATGGCAACCGCAATCATGATCTTCCTGTTCATCAGGCAACTCCCTTGTGGGTTTGAAAACTCGACCCCTCTTGAAACGTTAGGCTTTGCAGTTACGATCAGGAACCCGCGAAGTTTGCAAGGAAAGTGTGCACAGATGCACAGGCTGGACTGGAGTGACCTGCAATTCATCCTGGCTGTCGCCAACAACGGGTCGCTGGCGGCCGCAGCACGGGTGCTGGGCGTCAACCATTCGACGGTGCAGCGGCGCATCGCCTCGTTCGAGGCGCTGCACGAGGTCAGCGTGTTCGACCGGCGGCCGGACGGCTACAAGCTGACCATCGAGGGCCAGCAACTGCTTGAAACCGCCCGCGAGGTCGAGCAGGCGGTGTGGGGACTGGAGCGCAAGATCGCCGGCAAGGACCTCAAGCTTGAAGGCACCATCCGCCTGACCACGACCGACACCCTGCTGCACACCATCGTGGGCCTGCTGCTGCCCGGCTTCCGCACGCTCTACCCGGATATCCGCTTCGAGGTGTCCACCACCAATTCCATCCTCTCGATCACGCGGCGCGATGCCGACGTCGCCATCCGCCCGGCGCCGTCCATTGCCGAAGGACTTGCCGGCACGAGGGCGGGCGAGTTTCACTTTCACGCCTACGCCAGCGCGGCCTATCTCGACTCACACCCGGGACAGGCGGTGGAAAACATGGACTGGCTAGCCCCCGGCGACACCCTTGCCGACTCCACGCCGGGCCGCTGGATGCGCCGGCACATGGGCCGCGCCCGCATTGCGATGACCTGCGACAGCATCATGGCGCTGGCAACCGCGGTGCGTCATGGCATGGGCGTCGGGCTGTTGCCGTCCTATGTGGGACGGACCGACACATCGCTCGTAAAACTCGATTACAACACCGGGGACGCCCGCAACGGACTGTGGGTATTGACCCACCCCGACCTCGCCAACGCGGCCCGCATCCATACCTTCATGGACTACATGACGGAAGGATTGCTTGCGAAGCTTGCACGTGACCACGGCTGATTGTGACCAAGCTGCCGCAATTGCCTTCAAAATGCTCCAATAATTGCAGCGAGTTAACTGGCAGACGTACGGGGCCAGGCAGATAATTAGCCCCATTCCGGACGCCTTGCGAGACCGTCGGGATGGTCCGGTAACCCCGGTGCAAAAGGAGACACGAGATGTCTGCGCACAAACCTGGTTCGACCAACAAGCCGCAGCAGCCCAAGCCTGTGCAGGGCAAGCCTTCGCAGAAGTAACCGCTTCTGCGGTGCATGCCGGCCAGCGTTGAGTGCTGGTGGCAAGCCTGGTCGCCAAAGCGCGCGTGTGGCCACGCCCTGGCGACGTTCAATCACCCAAACCCACACGTTTTGAAACTGGAGTTACGATCCGCCCCTGTTGCTGGGCGGTCTGATGGTTGTGATCGCCGCAGTTGTGCCTGCAAGCGCAGCTACCCTTCACAACATGGAAACCTCGCCGCAAACGGTGAAGATCACCGCGGCAGGCAAGTCATCGGACCTTACCCTGAAGGCATCCGAAGTGAAGAAGGACGTGTGTGGGACCGGATGTGAAATGACATTCGGCACCCAGAAGCTGACCCTCAAGGGAAGCGAAATCGTCAATCTCGAAGCCGGCAAGCTGATGGTGCAGTAGCACCTGGCCTGACAGGCAGACAGGAGGCATCCGGCGGCGCCCCGCCGGGTGCTTCCCTGTTGTCTCGCAAAGGACAATTTTCGACGTGGCGCATGACGAATTTGCGACAGAGTTGCAGCGCGACTCATGACAAGCATTGGGTGTTCCGGTTCGCATCAACGCGCAACCGGTGGCAATTTGTCGAAGAAGGACACGACACCCATGGCCAAGAAGCCAGCCGCCAAACCCGCCGCAAAGCCTGCCGCCAAGCCCAAGGGCAAGTAGGCAAGCCAGTCCAGTTTATTCTTCATAGACTGAGGACACCCGGCAGCGCAACCCGCGTGGCCGGGTGTTTTTGTGTCCGGGTCAGAAAGCCAGCGCCACGCCCCATGCACCGGCCAGCGTCAGTCCGGCGAGCTTCAGGGCATTCATCTGGCGCGCGTCGTCGTCGAACCATTTCCTGTCCTTGCGCGACAGCAGGAACCCGCCTGCGATGCCTGCGGCAAAGCCGAGCAAGTGGGCGCCATAGTCGACGTTGCCCGCGCCGAAGCCGAGGAAGGCCATCAGCATCAGTCCGCCGCCCAGCGGCGCCCAGTATCTCAGCGACACCTTCGGCGGGCGCCACTGGTGCCTGAGGGCCGCGAGCAGGCCGATGGCCGCGAACACCGCCGTCGAGGCGCCGATGGACGTGTGTGCCGGCGAATGCCACAGCGCATTGGCGAAGTTGCCCGCAGCGCCTGCCAGCACCACCGATGCCCACGCCATGCCGCTGCCGATCTCCTTCGACAGCAGCCACACGAACACGATGCCAAAGGCAATGTTGGAGGCAAGGTGGGCAATGTCGAGATGCAGGGTTAGCGCCGTCACCGTGCGCCACAGTTCCAGCTTCGAGGTGACGTGATGGGCCACCATCGCGCCATCCGCCACCCAGTTGAATCCGAAGCCGTTGCGCCGGGCGGCAGCGAAGATGAACAGCAGGATGGCGGCATAGGCCATGGCGGTGTTGGAAAAGGACAATGTGAAAACCGGCTTGCGGGCGGCAGGCTGGCGTTTGCCGGTGCCGTTCTCGTCGTCGTACTGGTCAAGCTCCCAGCCCGCACGCAGCTCGTTTTCCGGGTCGACATAGATGCCGTAGCCGCCTTCATCGCGCGCCATCACCGCGCGCAGGCCCATCGCCACCAGTGTCAGGATATAGGCTCGCGCAAGTTCGGCATCCGCCGTCAGGCGAACGCGCACGGGCTGCGAGCGCTTGAAGGGACTGTCCAGGATGGTTGCGCCTTGTTGCGTTTCACGTCAGCAATCATATCGGCTCCACGGGTCCCATCTGCAACCTTCGAAATGACCGGACCATGCCCCGGAATGTTGGGGAAACATTAACCAAATCCAGAAATCGCCACATTGCAGTCGCGAATTCTACATTTTTTCTCCAAATCGCCGCTTTG
Organism: Alphaproteobacteria bacterium; assembly: GCA_024642465.1. Lineage (GTDB taxonomy): Bacteria > Pseudomonadota > Alphaproteobacteria > Rhizobiales > Aestuariivirgaceae > Anderseniella. The sequence continues at coordinate 5,526 of JAHEBA010000027.1, read as the reverse complement.
ATTCCTCCATACCGTGCATGTCAAGCCATTAGGGACGGCTTCTTGCGGACTGGGCACGGGCATCAACCCCGTGCTCTGTGGACGGCATGAGTGCCCCACCAGCGGTCCGCGCACTGTGACGGATCGCAGGAGTCCCAACCCCCATGTTCTACAAGTATTTGCGTGTTGCCGCGGTTGCCGTTCTTGCGGGCCTGAGCATTGCCGCGGGCGCGGCAGCAGCCACCGAGAACCTGCCTGCCACCCACCAGGAGCGGGTGGAGATCATCAACAGGGGCACCATAGGGCTGGTGTCCGGCGGCATGGGCGGAACCTACATCAGGATCGCGGCCGACCTGCAGGCGGCGCTGGACGGCACCGACGAACTGCGCGTGCTACCCATCGTCGGCAAGGGCTCGATCCAGAACATCACCGACCTGCTGTACTTGCGCGGCATCGACGTGGCCATCGTGCAGTCGGACGTGCTGGCCTATCTGAAGCGCACCAATGCCATTGCCGACATCGAGAACCGGGTGGCCTACATCACCAAGCTCTACAACGAGGAATTTCACCTGGTTGCCCGGCGCGACATCACCGACATCCGGCAGCTTGCCGGCAAGACGGTCAACTTCGGTCCGGAAGGCTCCGGCACCGCGATGACGGCGCAGGTGGTGTTCGACTCGCTTGGGCTCAAGGTGATGCGGGCCAACGAGCCCTATCAGGACGCACTGCAGAAGGTGAAGTCCGGCGAGATCGACGCGATGGTCTATGTGGCCGGCAAGCCCGCCTCGATCTTTTCCAGCGTGAGTGAGGCCGACGGCTTGCACATCGTGCCGGTGCCCTATGGCCGCGAGTTGCAGGACGCCTACCTGCCAGCATCGATCACGTCCGAGGATTACGCAGGTCTGGTCGGCCCCGGCGGCAGCACCGACACGGTCGCCGTCGGCGCGGTGATGGCGGTGTTCAACTGGAAGGAACGCACCGGCCGGTACTACTCCACCAGGGCCTTCGTGAACACCTTCATGGACAACTTCCCCAAGCTGCTGGAGGAGCCTCACCACTCGAAGTGGGCCGAGGTGAACCTGGCTGCCGAACTGCCTGGCTGGCAGCGCTATCCGGTGGCAGAAGAGTGGCTGAAGAACAATCCGAACCAGCCGGTGTCGGCGGCCAGCAGGCAGGAGCAGCAGATGGCAGAGCTGGTCCAGGCCTTTGAACAGTTCCTGAAGAGCAGGCCCGAGGCCGCCACGCTGGCGGAGGAAGACCGTGAGCAGCTGTTCAGCCAGTTCCTGGCGTGGACGCGCGCGCAGGGAACCGCCTCCGCCAACTGATCCCGAGGGGTCCGGCTGGGAGGAGAAAAAGCCGCAGCGGCTGCCCGGCCCGCCAGTCAGTAAACGAGTAACAGGGAGTGAGCTCATGACTGAATCCCAATCCAACCATGCCGGCGAAGGCAGGGAGGAAGATTTCCCGACGGCCCATGGGCACGAAGACACGGCATTGCCCGACCCGGGCGAATGGAGCATGGGCGGCGAGTTCGGCAGCTCCGAGGGCGAACCTGTTGCCGCCGGCGTGGCCGGGATACGGGCGGCGGGCGAGCGGATGCAGAAGTTCAACACCCTGAACCACGAGGACTGGCAGGCCGCGCGGCGCGAGGAGATCGCCCGGCGCAGCAACGAGTTCTACACCCGGCGGGCCAGCCTTGCCGCCCGGCAGCAGAAGCGCAACCGGCGCATTACCCTGTTCGTTTGCGTCACGGCAGCCCTGGCCGCGCTGGCGATGGCCGCACCGATTGCCATGCAGACCTATGCACCCGGTTACATGGAGGGCTTGCTGGATGCCGGCGCCGAACCCCAGCAGGCCAGCATGGCCGGATCCGGTTCCGTCTACATGACGCCGGCGGCCCCGCCGCGCGAACCCGCAACGCCGGCGCAGACCCGCATCATCGCACCGGACGCCACCCTGCCGGCTGCAACGCCGCCGAAGCCTGTGCAGGAGATAGCTGCCACGAAGCCTGCGGAAGCAACGGCAAGCCTGATCGAGCCAACGTCCGACCAGGTGCCGGCAGCTGATCCAGGCCTGCTCTATGAAGCCGTTACCAGGCCGGACTTTGCAGGCGCGATCGCACCGGCTCCGGGCGCGCTGGACATTGAGCGCCCCGCCGCCGGCGCCACTGCGGCAATCAGCACGGCACAGGAGCCATCGTCCAGCCAGGCAAAGTCCGAAGCCCCCGCCGCAGCGCCGCCGGCAAAGCCCGCCGGGGCCATCAAGCTGGCCGCACTGGACCCGGCTCCGGCAATGCAGGCCGCGCCGGTCAGCCGCAACCTGCCTGCCCCGAGCAAGGCGCCATCGATGGCGCTGGACAAGGCACGCCAACTGCTTGAGCGCGGCGATAGGCTGATGAAGCTGGGCGATATCGTGTCGGCGCGCGCGCTCTATTCTCGCGCGCTCGATGCCGACCAGGCCAACGCAGCGCTCAGGCTCGGCTCGACCTATGATCCGCTGATCTACCAGCGCATCGGCGTGCGCGGTCTTCAGCCTGACGCCGGCAAGGCGCTGGAGTGGTACCTGACCGCCGCCGAAGCCGGCAACGAGAATGCACGGCGCGCCTATGACGCGCTGAAGCGGGCAAGCGCGCTGAAGTAGAACCTGCCGCAAGCCCGTCATTGCCCTGCCTGCGCGCGAGCCCTATATCAGGCTCTTGCGCAAGGACCGATCAAAGGCGGCCGGACAATGGCGAAAGCCCGTGAGGACGAACTGGCGGACGCCTACAATTCCGCCCTCGCTCTGGAGAAGGCAGGCCGCCTCGACGAGGCAGCCGAGGCCTATGCCCGTGTTCTGGCGCTCGACCCGGAAGACCACGGCGGAGCCGCCGTGCGGCTTGCCTCGATGGGTCGCGGCGACGTGCCGTTGCGCGCACCGGAAGCCTATGTCGAGACGCTGTTCGACCAGCACGCCGATGCCTTCGAGGACATTCTGGTGGATCAGCTCGGCTACCACGTGCCGCTGATCCTCAACGAGGCGCTCAAGGAGCACGCGCCGGGGCCCTATGCCCGCATGCTGGACCTTGGCTGCGGCACAGGGCTTGCCGGCGTGGCGCTCAGCGAAAGCACCCATCACCGCACCGGCATCGACCTTTCCGCCAACATGATCGACATTGCCGGCGAGAACGACCTTTACGACGAGCTCTATGTGGGCGACGCCGTGGCCTTCGTGGAAGAGATCGAGGACGAGGCGCCGTGGGACCTGATCGTGGCGACCGACGTGCTGCCGTATCTCGGCGACGTGCAGGCGCTGTTTTCGGGCGCCCGGCGGGTCAGCGCGCCGGAGGCGGTGTTCGCCTTCTCGACCGAGCTGCTCGATGCGCCTGGCGGCACCTATGCGGTAGGGCCTCATCAGCGGTTTCACCACGCACTGGCCTATCTGGAGCGCGAACTTGCCTCAGCCGGGTTCGGGATGGTCCACGTGCGCGACATCACGGTGCGCCACGAGGAAGGCGTACCGCAGCCCGGTCACCTGGTTATCGCACGATCCGTCTGAATTCGCCGGGCTCAGGGTACAAACCTTCAAGCCAGTGTCGCTTGCAGGCAAGAGATTGCTGCCAGCCTGACCGAGCATGTGGCTCCCGCAACCTAACGGATGTTCACAATGCTCGAAGAAGCCCGCCAGCGCACCGCCCGCATGCAGGAGCGCATGAGAGATGCAAACCTCGACGTGGCGCTGATCACCGATGAAAGCACCATCGCCTATTTCGCCGGCTTCTGGGGCTACCTGTCGGTGGAGTTCGGCCGGCCCTCGTTCCTGATCATCCGCGCCCATGATGCGCCCATCGTGGTCACGCCGCTGATGGAGAGCGAGATGGTTGGCGCCATGACCTGGGTGGAGGATGTGCGCACCTGGGAAGACGCCGGTGCGAACCGCTGGGAGAACGTGCTGGCGAAAACGCTGGGGTCCGGCCTGAGAAAGCTCGGCATCGAGCGCAATTCCATGCCGGTGATCGTGCGCAACTGGCTCGACGACCAGATGAAAGGCGTCGAACTGGTGGACGTCTCGCCGCTCATCGCACCGATGCGGATGATCAAGTCGCCGCTCGAGATCGAGGTGATGAAGCAGGCAGGCCAGATTGCCGGAGCCATGATGGCTGCGGCCCACGGTGCGCTGGCCGAAGGCGCGCCCGAGTATGAGGCGGCGCTGGCGGTCATCAATGCCGGCACCCGCAAGGCCGCCGGCTTCCTGACGGCCAAGGGCTGGGAACAGTTCGTCTCGCCAATGATCCACAACCTGCAGATCATGCAGTCGGGCCGCGATACCTCGATGGTGCATCGCCGCGCCAGCGTCAAGCAGCTGGAGCGGGGCGACCCGGTCTACTTCTGCTTCTGCAACATGGCGCAGTTCAAGCAGTACAAGCTGGGCTTCGACCGGATGTTCCACATTCTCGAGATTTCCGATGCCGCGGCGCGGGTGCAGCAGGCGGCCATCGATGCGCAGCAGGCAGCCATCGCCGCCATCCGGCCCGGCGTGACGGCGCAGGAAGTGGCAGCGGCCGCCAACGAGGTCTATGCCGAACGCGGCTACGAGACCGGTTACCGGACCGGACGGTCAATCGGCATGGCCTACCTCGAAAGCCCCGAACTGAAGCAGGGCGACACCACGGTGCTCAGGCCCGGCATGACCTTCGCCGTTGATGGCGGCATCTCGGTGGACGGCGAATTTGGCGGACGCATCGGCGACAGCATCGTGGTGACGGAGACGAGCTGCGAATACCTGACCGACTATCCGCGCCAGATCTTCATCGTGGAGCGCTGAGGCCATGCGGACGGGGGTGCACCAGTGCGATGGCGCCGGGCTTTCGCCGCAAGACCGGCTGGAGAAGCTCAGCCGCACAATCGACGGCAAGGCGCTCGATCTCGTCGTCTGCCCCGAACTGTTCATGTCCGGCTATTTCGTGGCCGGTCAGCTTCACGTCCTGGCAGAGCCGGCAGACGGACCGTTTGCGCAAGCCGTGGCCACCCTCGCCCGCAAGGCCGGCACGGCCATCGTCTATGGCTACCCGGAGCGTGACGGCGCCACGGTGTACAACTCGGCGCTGGCCATCGGCGCGGACGGCGCGCTGCTTGCCAACCACCGCAAGCTGGCCATCCCGCCCGGATGCGAGGAAGGCTGGTTTGCGCCCGGCAATGGCCTGACGCTGTTTCAGCTTGGCGGCATGACCTGCGGCCTGCTCGTGTGCTACGACGCGGAGTTTCCCGAAGCCGTGCGTGCCGCCTGCCTGGCCGGTGCCGAAACCGTCATCGTGCCCACCGCCCTGTCGGACCAGTGGGACCAGGTGGCGGACCGGGTGATCCCTTCCCGCGCCTTCGAGAACGGCTGCTGGCTGCTCTACGCCAACCATGCCGGCACCGAGAACGGTCTCACCTATCATGGCGGCTCATGCATCCTCACGCCGCAAGGCCGGGATGCGGCGCGTGCCGGACGGGGTGAAGAACTGATCACCGCCACGATTGACGCCAAGACGGTGGCTGCCGCGCGCGCACGGTTGCCGTACTTCCGGGACCT
>JAHEBA010000262.1 GCA_024642465.1 Alphaproteobacteria bacterium | reverse complement strand
CAGGAAGCTGACACCGTCAGGACCATCTACAGGCTCTATCTCAACTGCGATGGTGTCAGCGACCTCAAGGACGACCTCGACCGGCAAGGCATCCGCAGCAAGCTCCGGACCTATGCCAACGGCAAGACTGTAGGTGGCGTCCCCCTCTCCCGCGGCATGCTCTACCGGCTTCTCTCCAACCCGGTCTACATCGGGCGCGTCTCTCACAAGGACACCACCTACGAAGGTCAGCACGATGGCATACTCCCGCAGGACCTCTGGGACGCCGTGCAGCGCAAGCTGGCAGACAACCGTGCGAACCGAACCTCCCGCACCAATGCCTCCCATCCCAGCCTGCTGGCAGGCCTGCTCTATGACGAGACCGGTGATCGTCTTTCCCCCACCCACGCCAACAATCACGGCATGCGCTACCGGTTCTACATCTCGCACCGGCTGACAATCCAAAGGAGGAGCAGGATTGAGGGCTGGAGGCTGCCAGCCTTTGAACTGGAGAAAGCAGTGCTCTCTGGCCTTGCCGAGTCGCTGAGGGACCCGGAGGCACTCGTAGACCTTGCCCGGCTCGACGGCGCTGATGCCGCAATGATCGAGACATTCACATTCGGTGCGAGGAAAATCGCCGTTCAGCTACAAGCAGGTGGAACTGAGAAGACGCTTCAGATCCTGCAGCAAGTCATCAGTCGAATCGAAATCAGGCCCGGCAACCTGAGGCTACTGATCTGCCGTCAGGCACTGTGCTCGGCACTGTCCGCAGACGCAAAGCCACAGCGCACCCCGGACGACGCCGATATCGCAACGATCGATATGCCATTCCACATGCGGCGCAGGGGCGTCGAGGCGAAGCTGATGTTGGCAGGCGACCCGCTAATGAAGCCCTCAAAGGATGTGACGCTCGTCCAGCTGATCCGGAATGTGCATCGCTGGCTCGACAGCCTCACGAGCGGAAAGGTGTACTCGATTGATGACCTGGCCAGTCACGAAGGCATTCCTGCCAGCGAGATCAGCCGGACATTGCAGCTGGCGTTCCTGGCACCTGACATAACGAAATCCATCCTGGTGGGCATTCAGCCGACCGATCTGACAGCTCAGTTGCTCAGGCGTCTCGGCAAGCTGCCTGCAAGTTGGCAAGAGCAGCGCCGGCTCCTCGGCATGCAAGGCCAAAGCTGCTCAGCAAGCTGACCGGGCAATCTAGCCCGCCCCCCATAACACGCCCCCAACCTTCTGGACGTCAAAAGAGCCAACAGAGACTGGCGGCCAGTTTGGCGCTCACCAACGCCTGCGATGCCGTCTCTCTGCCAGAACGTCAGCGACAACACTGCCGCAAGCCTGCGGAATGTCGGGACATTCCCAGGCACTGCCCAATGCCCGCATAAATCCAGTGAGAGAGTGGTGACCACCCAGTGATTCGAACCTACGTCCAGACGATATTTTCCAAGGCTTTGAAATGTCGCAGAGAAATGAGCAGCCAAAAGTTGAGAGAAAAATGTCTGCAACTGAGTCGCGAATTGGCGAACCTTCTGGCGGTGAGACTCAGGCCAACGACCATCTTCTGGTTGCCGGTTCGCACTAGACTCAGTGCATCATTTTAAATTTTTTTACTCAAAAACAATAAGTTAGTGGTGACCCCGGCAGGATTCGAACCTGCGACCATTCGCTTAGAAGGCGAGTGCTCTATCCAGCTGAGCTACGGGGCCGTGCGTTGCAAAGGCAGATCGGCTAGCCAACGTCTACCCGCTCGCGCGGCAGGCCCGCAACCTCAATGTGTCCAGTTGGTTTCGCGGCCCCAGCGGAAGTTGTCCGAGTACGACTTGGACTTGGCGCTGGCCTGCTTGGGCCCGTAAACGGTGTAGGCGATGCCCTTGCGCCGGGCATAGCTCTCGGCTTCCTCGCGGGTGGAGAAGGTCAGCCTCACCTGCTGCTTCATGTCGCCGGAAGATGTCCAGCCCATCAGCGGGTCGGTCTCGCGCGGGGCTTCCGGTTCAAACTCGAGCACCCAATCCTTCGTCTTTGCCTTGCCGGACTGCATGGCGTTACGCGCTGGCTTGTAGATGCGGGCGGGCATGGGGCGGAAATCCTCGGCGCTGATTGGTCCCGGCCAGCAGCACGGGTGTTGCCCCTGCGGCGGTGGTCGGAGCGGAGAGATTCGAACTCCCGACCCTCTGGTCCCAAACCAGATGCGCTACCAGACTGCGCTACGCTCCGAGTGCCGCGAGCAAACCTGTTGCCGGCTGACAAGGTGGTTACAGGAAAATACGTACCGTGGGCAAGAGGCTCATTGCTGTTATTGCGCGGCAAAGACCCGGTGCCGCACAAGGTCACCTTCGACAATGCGGAGACGCGCCGACGCGCCGCCCTTGATCTCGAGCACGGCAAGCACCTTCTGCCCGGCACTGATGACATCAAGCGAGTGCGGAACCGTTTCGTGGGCAATGTGAACAATGCGCCCGTCCGGGGCGATGAACAGCATGTCCAGCGGGATGTAGGTGTTGCGCATCCACATGGCCGTCTCGTATGGCGCGGGCCAGACGAACAGCATCGCCTCGCTGTCCTGCATCTTGCGGC
>JAHEBA010000261.1 GCA_024642465.1 Alphaproteobacteria bacterium | reverse complement strand
GACCAGCGTGAACGCTGCATCATCCCTTTCCCCCTTCTGAAACTCGCGCCGCTCCACCTCTTGCCATTCGCTCTCCGGCAGCTCCGGCAGGAACGTATCGCCGTCCACCGTCAGGTGAATGCGGGTCAGGTAAATCCGGTCGGTCCGGTCCATGGCCTGCGCATAAACCTGCCCGCCGCCGATGATCGACACTTCAGGCTCGCCTTCGCACATCGCCAGCGCCTCGTGGATCGATCCCGCCACGTCCGCTCCTGCTGCGGCATAGGAGGGATTGCGGGTGATGACAATGTTGCGGCGGCCGGGCAGAGGTTGCTTCGGTAGGCTTTCCCATGTGCGCCGGCCCATAATCACCGGCTTGCCCATGGTGATCTTCTTGAACAGCTTCAGGTCCGACGAGACATGCCACGGCAACCCGCCGTCCTTGCCGATCACGTTTTTGTCCGATGCGGCAACCACTGCGCTCACTCTCATGCTGCTATCCTTCCGCCAGCGCGCTGATCTGGTCGCCCCACATCTGCCAGGTCTGGGCACCGGCCTTCACCTTGCTGCCGATCCGTCGGTAAAACGCAATGCCCGTTTCGTTGTCGTCCATCGCCAGCCATTCGAACCGCCGGTATCCCCGCTCCATGCACAGCCGCGCCAGCGCCCTGAGCAACGCCAGCCCCACACCAGCGCCGCGCGCCTCCGGCAATACGCACAAGTCCTCCATGTAGAGCTTGGTTTGCGCCGTATAGGTGGTGAACAGCGTATACCAGTAGGCGAACCCCACGATGGCGCCATCCATCTCGGCGACGAAGCACCCTTGGCGCTCTTCGTCCGCGCACAGCACCGCTTCCAGTTGATCCGGCGTCGAGGTCACCAGGTGCGCCTCGTTCTGGTGCTCGGCCAGCGCCACCACCAGCCGGTGCAACGCCTCGCCGTCGCCGGGCCGCGCAGGACGAACCGCAACGGTCATACCGCCACCGGCGCTGCGATGTGCGGATGCGCTTCGTAGCCGATGATCTCGAAGTCCTCGTACTCGAATTCGTCGATCGCCTTCACGTCGCGCTTTATCACCAGCTTGGGCAATGCGTGCGGCTCACGCTTCAGTTGCTCGTCGGCCTGCTCGAGGTGGTTCAGATACAAGTGAGCATCGCCGAGCGTATGAATGAACTCGCCGGGCTTGAGGTCCGTCACATGCGCCATAATGTGGGTCAGCAGCGCATAGGAGGCGATATTGAACGGCACGCCGAGGAAGATATCGGCCGAGCGCTGATATAGCTGGCACGACAGCTTGCCGTCGGCCACGTAAAACTGGAACAGGCAATGGCACGGCGGCAGCGCCATGCGGTCCACGTCCGCCGGGTTCCAGGCGGTCACGATCAGCCGCCGCGAGTCCGACTTGTTCCTGATCTGCTCCACCACGTTGGCGATCTGGTCGATGGTCGAGCCATCGCGCGCCGGCCACGAGCGCCACTGGTGGCCATAGACCGGACCGAGGTCGCCGTTCGCGTCGGCCCACTCGTCCCAGATGGTCACCTTGTTGTCGTTGAGCCACCTGATGTTGGTATCGCCGCGCAGAAACCACAACAGCTCGATGATGATCGAGCGCAGGTGGAGGCGCTTGGTGGTCAGCACCGGAAACCCGTCGGCCAGGTCAAAACGCATCTGGTGACCGAACACCGACAAGGTGCCCGTGCCGGTGCGGTCTTCCTTGCGCACGCCCGTCTCGCGCACGTGCCGTAGCAGGTCGAGATACTGCCGCATTGCCTGATTCTCCGTCGCAACTGGATTTGGGCAGGCTAGCCCCAAAAGCAAACCGTCGGCAAATCAATGCCGGCGGCCATCAACAACCAGGCTCGGAAACGCCTCAGGCGAGCGCGCCCATGGTGCCGGTTTCCTGCGCCAGCAGGTAATAGAAGGTGACGCGGGGCTTGGTCTTGTCAGCCTTCATCTTCTCGCAAACTGCAGCCATTGCCTTGTCGGCAGCATCGCCCGACAGGCCAAGCTTCTTCGAAGCAAAGCCATCGCGAACCCGGCCCAGTTCTTCCGGGTCGGTACAGGATACCAGCGATGCATCACGCGAGCGCAGCGCAATGCCGCAATATTTCACGATGGAATCCACTGCGACGGCATTCACGCTGCCCACGTATTTCTCGATATCGGTGTGATAGCTGGAATTGTCAGCCATGTCGTCTTCCCCTCCGGTTTAACTTCAATGACGAAACAGGGTCCGGAAACTGCCCGGACCCTGCAGCCAAGTTTAACAGATTTGCCTGGTCATGAAAGACGCGGGGGCAGTTTATCCCTCTACGTCATTTCAGCAGGTCCGGCCAGTTGCCTTCCGCCTTGCTGATGTTGCCGGCAATGTCCTTCGCCCAGGTCTTCTGGACCCCTGCCGAATAGTTCAGGTACAGCTTGCCTTCGACGATCTTCCATTGTTCGGGCTCGCCTTTCACCAGGGAACCCTTGGCCACGCCATAGGCGCAATGACCACCATACTGCGGCGCGTAGGCCTCGGGACTGGCCTTGAACATCTCGAGGTTTTCCGCCGAGGAGAACTCCCACGTCGCGCCTTTCCACT
>JAHEBA010000026.1 GCA_024642465.1 Alphaproteobacteria bacterium | reverse complement strand
TCTGAGCAGGGTCAACGCAAAGGACAGCATAAGTAGGTCCTTCCTTTCTCAGCTAGTGCGCAGATAGGAACATCATTGAAACAAGTGGACGTTCCATGTCCGTACCTTATCAACGAGGCCGCCTGTTCTGAAGCGTTCAATAACAAGGTTTGCCACTCGGAGTGTTTGACGCAGTGGCAGCACCTCAACGCCACACGCGTTGCCGTTAAAGATCGCAACAAGTATATCGTCCGGCATAAAATGGGCCGTGGCGTTTATATGCTAGTCTGGTTCGGTCAGCCGAGAGCTTCTCTTGCTCGGCGATCTCCGCGAACGACTGCTCTTGCATCAGAATTTTGAACCAACGGTGCGCTTTGGTTCCCCAAAAACAAGTCCAAGAATGTCAAAGCTGCTTTCCAAAGCAGATTGTACTCGATTGTTCTCTTGGCGAGCTACGACCGATAAGCCTTGGCCCACCGCCTCACCATTAAAGTTCACTCGGAACTGCCCAGCTGTGTTGGATGGTCATATTCGAGGGCTTAACCAGGCCACATCAGTCCCCAGACAGATCAGTTTCTCAATCTGGCCCTGCCGTTTTCATCAGGCGTTCGACACGCTCTAAATGACGACCACGCATCAATCGGACCCTTCAGATAGTTCCTTGTTGTCGACTGGGGATTGTTCAGCAGCTTCTGCATATACCGCGATGATGCATCCGGTCTCTGTGTGTGACGTATGTTCAGTGCCGCCGGCCAGCCAAACAACATCTCCAGCCTTATAGACAGTCCCGTCATTGTCGATCAATTCACCCTCAACGATCAGGAACTCTTCGGCGCCACCGTGCCTGTGCGGTGTACTGCGAGCACCTGGTTCCATGCGGTAGATGTAGAAGCCTACGTCCCGCTGCGTATCGCTGTTGAGTTTTATGAAGCTTGTCCCGCGCTCCGACTTGCCCTCGGGATCATAAGGCTCATAGGCCGATGCATCATAGATGCTGGCGACACGTCGCTCGCGAGACTTGATGGGCTTCATATAAGTACAACACTTCTTTGCTGGGATCCGTCAGCTTGCTTATTGGCTGCGGTTCGGAAAGATACCAGACATCCAACATTAACTTAATACCTTTGGCCTGTAGCCACGCAGATGTGTAGGACGCAAACCGCCGGATTTAGCCGCATTGGCCAGTGCACACCGAACAGAAAGCCAGCTATTGTAAGTTTCGAGATCAGATACCGAAACAATCTGTTCGCGGAGAGGCCCCTTAATTTGCTCGACCTCAATCGTTGACAGCGCCGCATACCACGCGTTGCGATCTGTTGTCCTAATACATTCGAAGCCGGCATCACGCATTACCTGCACGATCTGTTCGGCGGTTGCCATAATGAAATCGAGGTTGGCAATCGTGAGATACTCCTGAAACGACCCGTCTGTAATGGCGTTTTCGCCGGCCAACCAGTCGCTGGCAGCAAGTGCACCGCCTGGGCGCAGCACGCGTAGAATTTCTCGGTAAATCTCCATCTTGTTTGGCATGTGTATAAGCGCGTCCTTACTGAAGACGGCGTCAAAAGTCTCTGATTGAAACGGCAGCGGACCCGGTTCAACTAACTTGAACTCGATTCGATCACCCACTCCTTCTTGCCGTGCCAATTCCTTTGCCCGGTCGAGTAGGTGCTGCTCGACATCGATGCAAATTAGGTATGCTCCCATGTCCCTTGCCAGCGCAATCGATGGGCCGCCAGTGCCACATCCGATGTCGAGAACCAAGGCACCCTCGAGTTCGAGCCCGCTCACAATTTCCGCCACTTCCTCCGCCCCCCCGGGAGACATGAAACCCGGTCCCCACACAAGGTGAAGGCGCTCGACAAAATTGTCACTATACTGCCCCATCAATCCTCTCCCCGATGCAAGTCTACACAGCTGATCAATCAGGTGCAGCTTTGTGAATTTCGCGTCGTTCTTATTCTTCAAAAGGCTCTGAATAGTTAAGTATTACCGACATGTGGGCGCCGCAATCCGTAACTTTGGATGGCCTTCAATTGCCGGATCGAACCCAAGTCTCCTCTCACCCTGAAAGGCAGTAGAGCTGTGGCTGCTTTCTCCTCAGTTGATGACCAAGCGATCTAGCGGTGGGTCAAGCGCCTCAAGTCGGGTGTTACCGACAATGCCACGTGCTTCCACTTCTTGGCGCTACGGACTCAGCCGCGAGCCAAGCGGATACCCATTCGATGCACGCTCGCAAAGGCTTTCCGCCACCATTCCGACAGCGTGCGGGATGGCAATGCCACCGGACACCCCGACTCCCGCTTACATTGCGAAGCCGCTGATTACATTGGCCAAAGGAACATGGTAGCATCGCGAGCGGACCCGCAGCTGCGTATCCGCTAAAACGGCACACTGCCAGCCAAAACGCGAGAACCGGCAGTCTGAACCACCCGCGGTCCCAAGATTATTCTGCAGCTGCTCCCGGCTTAGTCTGAAGATAACTCTCGAGTGAATCGTCCAAAGCGTCTTTCCACGGTGTATGATGGGCCGGCGCCATGGTGCCAGTCATAACCGACCTATAGCCATTGTTGCGGAAACCCATGATGTCCTTCTTCTTATGATCCTTCCACTGGAAGAAGGCCTCGCAGGCACCATCAACGTCAAAACTTGGATAATCGGTTTCGGCAATCAGCTCCTTAACGTAATCGCCCTGATATACGATCGCATCATGGGCGTCCTCGCACCTGTCTTCAGCGGCTACGCGCTCCTTGACATCTTTGGCGCGTGCTGCGCGGTCCGGCACAGAGATGCGGCCCAGAATGATGTCACGCACGTACCAAGCCTGGGCATCGAACATATTGAATGTGAACCATTGGTCCTGCATGCCAAGGTAGAACAGTTGTGGGTTGTCAACCCAGACTACACCCTTGTAGAGATCTGCAGTTGCCAGCCGGTTGGCCGTCCTCAACCTTAGCTTCTCTTCCATGAAGGGGAAGTGGTGTAGGTAGCCCGTGCATAAGATTATGGCGTCAATCTTCTTCGAGCTGCCATCCTTGAAGTAAGCCGTGGTTGCGTCAACCCGTTCAAGAAGTGGCACCTCCTGCCAGTTATCCGGCCACTTGAAGCCCATCGGTGCTGTGCGGTGAGCAACAGTTACCGACTTACAACCATACTTCCAGCATTGCGAACCGATATCCTCTGCCGAATAGGAAGTGCCAATTATCAATATGTCCTTGCCCTTGAATTCGAGTGCATCACGAAAATCGTGCGCGTGAAGTACGCGTCCGCCAAAGACGTCAAAGCCCGGAAACTCTGGAACATTTGGAGTTGAAAAGTGTCCGGAAGCGCAAACTACATAATCAAACTCCTCGATTAGTTCCTTGTCGTTCGTCAGATCCTGAACGACCACTGTGAATTTCTTAGTACCATCATCGAAAGTGACGCGACGCACCACGTGGCGAAATTTGATCCAGTCACGAACACCAGCCTTGTCCATTCGACCCTTAATGTAATCGAACAGCACAGCGCGAGGCGGATAGGAAGCGATGGGCTTACCAAAGTGTTCCTCAAAGGTGTAGTCCGCAAACTCTAGCCCTTCCTTTGGGCCATTCGACCAAAGATAGCGGTACATCGAGCAATGCACAGGTTCGCCATACTCGTCGAGACCAGTGCGCCACGTATAATTCCACAGACCTCCCCAATCATCCTGCTTTTCGAAACAGACAATCTCTGGAATATCAGCACCCTTTTCCTTTGCCGATTGAAAGGCCCGCAAAGCCGCGGTTCCAGACGGGCCCGCCCCGATAACTGCCACTCTCTTTGACATGCGATCCTCCTCATAGATGCCCCGCTCAAGTCGAAGCCACATTTGTTTTTTGTTGCGGTATATACCAATTCCGTGTCGAGCGTACCAATTTTCAGAAAATGGCACCGGCCCCTGAATCTATCTTGCAAATTGGTTTCACAGCGGTCTAGTCTTTTTTCAATGCAGCCTTTTGAAGAAGCTGTCCTCATCGTTCCGGTTGCGTTTCATCACACGTGAAAAGCCGGATCGCCGCGAACCATTGATGCTGCCGCGACCAATCGCAGCAAGGGAGGAAAGAATGAAGAATCTTCTCGCAAGAACTCGCCTGGACCGCCGCGATTTTCTCTCGGCAAGCGCTGCGGCAATGTCGGTAGCTGCCACCGGTGTAGTCCCAAAAGTGGCTTTTGGCGCTGAAAAGACAGTCAAGATTGGGTTCCTTGCGCCGTTAACTGGTGCAGTTGCCGCTTGGGGCAAGCCTGGTCTTGACGGGTGCCAGATCTGGGCCGATTGGGTTAATGACGCCGGCGGCATCAAGGTCGGGGATGACTCCTATAAGGTGGAGTTTATCAGCTACGATAACGAGTACGACCCTGGCAAGGCGCGTGCTGGTGCGGCCAAGCTCATCAAGGAGGATGGCGTCAAATTCATAATGATGTTGGGTGGTGACACCTGGCCGGGCGTCCAACCGATTGCGGAGAATGAGGGCATGCTGGTCTCCACCCTGCTGCCGTCTGACCTGACTCCAAACACCAAGACGCTGATTGCTCCTTGTGAAGTACATCCGATCTACAATGTAACCGGTGTCGAGTGGCTCGCAGCCAACAAGCCGGATGCAAAAAAGGCTGTGATTTGCGCCCAGGACGACGCACTTGGTAAGCCGTCGGTGGCGACATATCTGGCTGCTTTTGAGGCGGCTGGAATAGAGGTCGTCGACGACCCACTGTTCTTCGATCCGGCTACCACTGACTTCGCTCCGGTGATGACTCGGCTTCTTTCAACAAACCCAGACATCTTGTGCCTAGACACCTGCTATGCAGACTATGTACACCCACTATGTGAGCAGGCCTTCCAGCAAGGCTTCAAGGGTACAATAATTTCGTGTACCGCCGACTTTTATCCAAAGATCGTCGAGAAGACATCGAAGGAGTTCATGGAAGGTTTCATCTTCCAGTTCCCAGACTTCGACGACCCAGCTCTAAACCAGCCTGGTGTTAACTTCCCGAAACCTAACGAATTCTATGCCGAGTACGCAAAGCGCTACGGCGAAGCCGAATGGGGCGCCGTATCTTGGGAATATGCCTCTATCATGGACTTGTGGGCCGATGCAGCAGGCAAGGCTGGATCAGTTGAACCCGCCGACGTCCTAAAGGCCATGAAAGAAGGTGGGACTGGCAAGCACGCCTTCGGCGACGCGAAGTGGTGGGGAACGGAGTTGTTCGGCATCGATAATGCGCTGGTCGGCAACTGGCCTGTTGTGGTGATTGAGAATGGTAAGGCCGTGATCAAAGAGTTTCGGTCCATTCCTGACTGGTGGGACAAGCATAAGGACCTTATGGTAAAACACATGACCGCTCTGGGGCAGATGTGGAACCAGCGCGGCTAGCAGGCCCCCAGTACATGCTGGAGCCAAAGCATAGGCTCGCAAACGACTATGCTTCTTCCCGACGACTTGTCGGGGAGAAGGCGGTTTTGAATAGCCAAATGTTTGCGTCCAATGTTTACAGTAGGTCTTTGCTCCCCCCCTCACAACATTTGCGGACAACGCCGAGCGGATGAGCGACCTTATTCTGCAAACCATCGTCAACGCGGTATATGCAGCGAGCTACATGTCGCTCATAGCCGTCGGCCTAGTGCTGATATTCGGCGTCATGGGAGTCATTAACTTCGCCCATGGTGAGCTCTACATGGCAGGTGCGTACGTGGTCGTTGCCTTGTATGCAGAGTCGGGCATGCCCTTTCTAGTCGCGGTGGTGCTAGGGCTTGTTTTTGTTGGACTGCTCGGCCTGCTTATGGAGATCTCGCTATTCAGACCATTGCGAGACAATCCCTTGGGGGGACTCATAGCATCGATTGGCTTCCTGCTGATCCTCCAAACGACTGCGGTGCTCGGCTTCGGCGTGCGGATGGCGCATATTCCTCCGCCAACTCAGGAGAAGATTGAGCTGTTAAATGGCGTGGTCCTGACCCACCAGCGCCTACTGGTCATCATTGCCTCGGTGGCTCTGCTCAGCTTGCTTTACCTGTTTCTTCACCGAACCAAGTATGGCTGGGCGATGCGCGCCTGCGCGCAGGACCGGGAAGCCGCCGCGCTTCAGGGGATCTCGCTGTCACAAGTCAGCCGGCTTGCAATGTTCATTGGTGCCGGACTGGCAGGCGTAGCCGGGGCGCTCACGGCACCATTGGTTTCACCAACGCCCTACATGGGACATTCGGTCATTGTGACCGCCTTCATTATCATCATCGTAGGCGGTATCGGCCAGCTTGAGGGTGCCATTGTGGCTGCAATTCTGTATGCATTCGTGCACACGTTCGTCACCACCTTCTTCGATGGCGTCATTGCCGACATCACCGGTTTACTGCTGATGCTCATGGTTCTGGTGATCAAGCCAACCGGCCTCTTTGGAGCGAAGGACCGTGTCTAGAGGCAAAGTGAATCCTTGGCTGTGGGTGGCGGGGATTGTGCTGCTGGCAACGCTTATCGCGCTACCTTTTGGTTTGAGTTTCTCGCAGCGGGAAGTTGCGGTCTTGCTGGTGATTAACGTGTTGCTGGTGAGTTCGTACCGCTTGATGACGCTCACCGGCGAATGGTCTTTGGGCCACGTGGTAATCATGGGTGTTGGCGCGTACGCTAGCGCACTTTTTAGCAAGCGCCTTGGCGTGCCGGTACCTATATCTATGTTGCTAGGCGCAGTAACGGCAGGGGCTGTTGCTGCTCTACTCAGTTTCCCGCTGTTTCGCATGAAGGGGTTCTACTTCTTAATCGGCTCATTTGCTGCTGGTGAGGTCATCAGGCTGATCTGGAAGTATTTCACGAATCCGTTTGGCGGGCCCAAGGGCCTCAAACTGATCCCAGGCTTTCCAGATATTGGTCCGATATCTTTCTTCGAGCCCCTGCCCTACTACTATCTGTGCCTCATTGTTGTCGGGATGAGCCTATTCTTCCTGTATCGCATCGAGCGCTCACGCATAGGTCTCACGTTTCATGCGATTCATTGGCAAGACAAGCTGGCTGAATCGGTAGGGGTCAACACCTTCAGCTATCGCATGTTAGCTTTCGTGCTGGCGTCGACCTTTGCCGGTTTGTGCGGCGCGTTGTATGTCCATTACATAGGCACCATAAATCCGAACCGATTTGATGTTGAAGAGATGGTGTTCGTGCTGATCTGGGCGATTGTCGGTGGCACGGCAACATTCTATGGCCCAATCCTCGGCGTCGTGGTGCTAACAGTCATCAACGAGGTGATTTTGCGTGCCCTCGGTTTTGATACTGCCCGCCCGATGATCTACGGCTTCATCTTGATTGCCTCGGTGTTGTTCCTGCCTAATGGATTGGAGAGCCTCGTACCGAAACTGCAAGCATGGAGAACCAGTCGTCGCACAGCGCCCGAAGGCACGCCGGCGAGCGAGGAAAAAGCATGAGCCAAGCGATCCTCGAGGTTCGTGATCTGACCCGCACTTTCGGAGGCCTCACGGCTGTAAACAGGCTCAATTTTTCTGTAAGTCCCGGAAGCGTCCACGGGCTTATTGGTCCAAACGGCGCGGGAAAAACGACCACCTTCAATGTCATTAGTGGCTTCTACGCACCAACCACCGGTCAGGTCATTTACCAAGGGAAGAACGTCTCGGGCATGACAACGGTCAGCCTGGCGCGGATCGGCCTAATCAGAACGTTCCAGGGTACGACCCTTTTCAAGGAGTTCACCGTACTCGACAACGTGAAAATCGGATTCCACGGGTCGGTACGGTCGACACTGATCGCCCAGGTTCTAGGTGCCGACCGCGAAGAACTAGCGGCAATTGAAAAGCAGGCTGACGAGTTGATTGAATTCTTCGGTCTTGCCGACCTAAGAAACGAACTAGCCGCAAACCTGTCACACGGCCACCAGCGGGCATTAGGCATCGCCGTGGCGCTCGCCGCTCAGCCCAAGGTCCTTCTCCTCGACGAGCCGTTCACCGGCATGAACCCAGAAGAAACATCGCGAATGATGACGCTTGTACGGTCGGTCCGCGACCGGGGTGTCACCATCATGCTAGTGGAGCATGACATGCACGCCATCATGGGGCTTTGCGACAAGATCACCGTGATGAATTTCGGTTCACTTCTAACCGAAGGGACGCCGCAGCAGGTGCGCACGAATCCGAAGGTGATCGAGGCCTATCTCGGGAGTGCCATCGATGCTGCTTGAGCTGCAAGACGTGCACGTACATTATAATAAGGTTGCCGCACTAAAGGGCGTTTCAATGAGTGTGCCCGAGAACGGGATAGTCACCATCATAGGCGCAAATGGTGCCGGCAAGACTACCACTTTGAGAGCAATTTCTGGCCTGACCCGCATTTCCAGCGGCGAGATCCGCTTCAATGGAGAGCGTATCGACAACCTTCCGCCGGACAAGATTGTTGCACGTGGCATAGCCCAGGTGCCGGAGGGTCGGCGCATTTTCCCCGACCTGACCGTGGAGGAAAATTTGCGCACAGGCGCGTTCCTGCGCAAGGAGAAAAGCGGCATTGAAAGCGACATTCAGGAGGTGTTCGGCCGGTTTCCTCGCCTTGCAGAGCGTCGCCGGCAATGGGCAAAGACCCTCTCTGGTGGCGAGCAGCAAATGGTGGCAATCGGTCGGGCGTTGATGTCGAAACCTAAATTACTGCTGATGGACGAGCCTTCTATGGGCCTAGCGCCAGTGATAATCCAAGAAATTGCCCGCATCATCAAGGCCATCGTCAAACAGGGGGTACCTGTGGTGCTTGTTGAACAGAACGCCGAACTGGCGCTCGGGCTGGCCAACTTTGCCTACGTGCTGGAAACAGGCACTGTGTCGATTGAAGGAGCGGCAACTGAGCTGCACGAGAACGAACACGTCAAAAGGGCCTATCTTGGTGTCTGATAACTGGAGCTTGAAAGAACTTATTGCTGCGGGTTGGAGCGAACAAGAACTCGAGTGGGAACAGACGTGCGAAGATTTGGCGATGGCAATTGCCCAAGGCGACGAAGCTGCGGCAAAAACCGCTGCCGCCAGCGCCCTCAGGCTAGCGCGCGAGCACTTTGCCGACGGCGATCCGAGGCTTGCTACCGCTATTGCTAATCAGGCCATGTGCGTATCGGCCTCAAGAGGCGAAACAGCTAAACAGCTCCTCGATGAGGCGCGCCAGGCCTGGAATGCCACTCATCAGTGGATCGAACAAATGCAGGCGCCACGTGTGGCGCGCTCATCGCTATTCCATATGCGGATGGAGCAAAAACATCGCGCGGCCTACGAAGACAACTGGCGCATTAAATGGCGCAATATTGCGGCCTATGCGAAAGGCCGGCTCGGCGCCGCTAATCTGCAAACACCGCGTGACCCTGCGGCTGCAAGAGAGGCGCTTGCACGCTGGCAGAGAGAACGCCCGGCAATGCTTAACGACACCCGCAAACTGCTTGCTGCGGCCTACCTGTTGTTGCCTGGCGTATCCGTTATCTGACCCCACAGCCATGCAGTCTCAACACGGCACTTGCGGCAGACTAGGTTCGCTTATGGGCAAGATGGGTACCCTTCCCACACCAATCTTGACTTGTCGAAAATCTTTTTGGCACATAATTGGTTCATTGAAGCTTTGTATTTGGTTTTGTTTTGGCTTGGGAGTACAGTTCCCATGGGGACAGGCTTTGGGGCCATACACTTCAAGCTCTTCGCAGGGGGAGGCCCGTCAATCCTGATCCTGATCAACGCCAAGAGCCGTAGCAAGCGGCCAGCTGGCACTTAAAGGAGGGAACAACCCGATGGGAAACAATTTGGACGCCATCACGACGGTGTTCACCGAGTTCTATTACTGGGTCACTGTCGTATTCATGTTCTTGATTCACGTAGGCTTTTGCCTTTATGAGGTTGCTGCAAGCCGACGCCGCAATCACCTTCACACATTGATGAAGAACACCATGGTGATCCCTCTGGTCACCGTGACATTCTTCTTCTTCGGCTGGTGGATCTATTTCGCCTTCCCGAACGGTCCGTTCATCACCGGTGGCATCGAATGGGATGCCGCGCAGGGTGCTCGGCCATGGGATGACAACATGGGCACTAACCTGTCCGACCGAATCAATGGTGTGTTCTGGGCAGCGTTCCTGCTGTTCTCTTGGACCGCTGCATCGATCGTGTCAGGTGCCGTCATCGAGCGCATCCAGTCGGGTGCATTCTGGATCCTGGCTGTCATCATTGGCTCGGGAACTTGGATCATCGATGCCGCCTGGGGCTGGCACTATGGTGGCTGGATGGTCAAGCTACTCGGCTATCATGATGCCTACGCATCGGGTGTGATCCACGCCATCGCCGGTGGTTTCGCACTTGGCGTGCTGGTGGTTCTCGGCCCTCGTCTCGGAAAGTTTGCCGCTGATGGCACGCCTCGTGATATTCCACCACATAATGTATGGCTGGTGACGCTCGGCCTGTTCCTGATCTATACAGGCTTCTGGGGCTTCTATGCAGCCTGCAACGTCCCGATCATCTCGCCCGAAACCATCGGCGGCCAAATAACCGGTGAAACCTGGACTGCCACCAACATCTACCTGGCTCCGACCACGTTGTCGGCCATCACTTTCAACTTCCTGATGTCGCTGTCGGGTGGCCTGATGGTGGCCTACATCATATCCAAGGGCGATCCGTTCTGGACCTACTCTGGCGGTCTCGCCGGCGTCATCACGGCGTCTGCGGGCAATGACCTGTATCACCCGATCCAGGCCATGCTGATTGCCGGCGTTGGTGCCTGGGCGGCCTACAAGCTGCACTACTGGGTGGAGCGCAAGTTCAAGATCGACGATGCGGTGGGAGCCGTCGCCGTGCATGGGTATGCGGGCTTCATCGGCTTGGTAATCGCCGGTTTCGTTCTATGGGGACAGCCGTCCTCGCCGTTCGAGGGCTACGCGACCATCAACCCGCTGGGCAACTTTATTGGCGCGCTGATCATGTTCGGGCTGCTTGGCTTCCTGCCAGCGTGGATCGTCTCCAAGATCCTCAATGGCATGGGCCTTTTGCGCATTCCGCGCAAGGTTGAACTGGAAGGTCTCGACTTCGAGTCGAACCAGGCCTTCGAGGCAGCCAAGGCTGATGTGATCAAGGCTGAACTGGCCATGGTCAAGTAACTGACACGGGAAAGGACAAACAGATGTCGACAAATGGAATGACAAGCTGGGCCGTTGACCTGAAGGACGTGGCAGCCGTCTACCCGTTCCAGGGTGCCGAGTTCATTATGT
This sequence comes from Alphaproteobacteria bacterium, assembly GCA_024642465.1. Lineage (GTDB taxonomy): Bacteria > Pseudomonadota > Alphaproteobacteria > Rhizobiales > Aestuariivirgaceae > Anderseniella. The sequence continues at coordinate 25,490 of JAHEBA010000026.1, read as the reverse complement.
TCATCGCAGGTCTCGCATTCTGGCTATGGTGGCACTGGGCACAGATGCGCATGGAAGCCACTGAAATCCGCCACGAAATGGATGCCGATGCATCCGGGGCGGAAGCCAAGAAGGCAATTGATCGATACTAGCGATCAAGCTTGATAGTTGTAACACTCATTGGACCGACCGGGTCTTCCCGGTCGGTCTCGTCATTTGGGGAGACTCAGCGCATCATGAGCGTGAGAGACATCAAGACAGCAATAAATGCGGTACCGGCAAAGCCGATCATAGCCACGGCCCTTACCGTTACCCTTCTGGCTGCCGGCTGGCACGGTTACACGTTGCACCGGATTTGCACCAGCAGGGCCGACCTCAGCGCTTCGCTTAAGCAATGGACCGAGGCCGTACTGCAAGCAAGAATCGCTGCGCCGCTCACGCAGGCTGTAGGGAGCGACTGGGACGAGGTCCGAATTGCGACCGCCGCACAGGCCCCGGCCAATGCAATGTCTTGCCCGTTCGGCTGGCATTGGAGCAATGAAGAGCGCGCCGCTGTGGCAAAGGACGGGCACCTGACCATGTTCGGCTTCTTCAAGGACGCCAGGCTGCTCGAAGTGGCTGACTTCGACAGCCGCTGGGCACGTTTTGACGTATCCGGCGACCCCATCCCGCGCGACAAAGCAGTCTTTGCGGCCAGCAACACCGGCAATGCCCTGCAACTGACACGCTCCGGCGACTGACTTGCAGCCTCAGTAGTTGCCTTTCACCCGTTCCTTGGTCGGATCGAAGTGTGGGAACTTTACCACGGTTGCTTTCAGCCGTTTCTGTTGGCCGTCCAGTTGCCCCACCTCGACAGCGGTTCCCGGTTCGGCGTGGGTCACATCTAGCCGGGCCAGTGCGATCACCTTTTCGAGGATTGGAGATTTTATAGCGGAAGTTATTTCGCCAACTTGTGCCTTGCCGATCCTGATACAGTCGCCGGTTGACGGCACCAGGCCGCTTTCGATGTCAAGACCAACCAGCTTCTTCTGTGGGTGTGCCTTGCGCTCCTCGATTGCCGCGCGCCCGATAAAGTCCGCATGCTTGGACTTCAACGGCACCGTAAAGCCGATACCCGCCTCGATCGGATTGGTCTGGTCGGAAAACTCGTAGCCGGCAAAGATCAACCCGGCCTCGACGCGCAGCATGTTCAGCGCCTGAAGTCCAAGCGGCACCATGCCTTCAGGTTCTCCAGCCGCCCATATGGCATCGAACACCTTGACCGCATCCTTCGGGTGGCAGAAGACCTCATAGCCCAGCTCACCTGAATAGCCGGTCCGCGACACCACGACGGATGGCCCGTAGAAATCCCCGACGCGGCCAACCGCAAAACGGAACCACTCCAGTTCATCCATGTTGGGCTGCGTCGGCGCCGTCCAGATCACCTTCTTCAGGATATCGCGCGAGCGTGGGCCCTGCACCGCCACATTGTGCAACTGGTCGGTCGAGGAGCGCACCCAAGCATTGAGCCCGCGATCTTCGGCCTGTTTACGCAGCCACAGGCCGCTGTCATCGTTGCCGCCAATCCAGCGGAAGTTGTTCTCGGCCAGGCGGAAGACTGTACCGTCATCGATCATGCCGCCGTGCTCATAACACATGGCCGTGTAGACCACCTGCCCGACCGACAGTTTCGACATGTCTCGGGTCACGGATAGATTCATCAGCGCTTCGGCGTCCGGTCCAGTCACCTCGTATTTGCGCAACGGCGACAGGTCCATGATGGCGGCCTTCTCACGGCACGCCCAGTACTCCGCAATGGCGCCGTGATTAGTCATCTTGTTGGGCAGCCAATAGCCATTGTACTCCACGAAGTCCCGTGTATGCCGGGCGAAGCACTCATGGAATGCCGTCTTCCTGGTTTCTTCCACATCCGCCTCCGGAGTTTTGCGCCAGCCGATAGAACGCTGGAAATCCTCGTTTTCCCTGTATACCCGCACCTGGATGTCGGTCGGGTTCCAGCCATTTGCCGGGTCGATGTCACACGGGCAAGCCGACGAGATACAGACCAGGTCGGTGAGCGCCCGCAGCAGCACGAAATCACCCGGGCGCGACCAAGGGTCGTCCATGCCAATGGCGTTGGCCTCATCCAGCAGCGTGTTGAAGAAGAAGTTGATTGCCGGCCAGCCGCCGCGCGGGCGCACGTTGAAGCGCGCCAGGTCGCGGTTCATGTTGTCGGAGCAGTTGACGTGGCCAGGATAGCCGAGGTCCTCGTAGTACCGGGCAGTGCAGGCAAGGCCGAACGTGTCGTGTCGCCCGCAGGTATCCTGCACGATCTCGACCAGTGGCTCGTGGTCGACACTAAAATACTTCGAGAAGATGCCCGGTGCTGGGTAAAGCGAGCCCATCAGTGAGCGCGTCGTGGTCGGATCGATCTCTCGCTCCAGCCCTTTGTCCAGCGCTCGTGTGGAAAACGCCTGAAAGTCCGAACATTCCCGCCCCTGCACGTCGAGAACCTGGATGTACTGGCCCTTCTTCACCTCGTAGGCCGTGGCATAGCCAGGCTGGATGTTGAAGTCGCTCACAGGGTCTGCCAATGGTGGCGGCGGTGCCATTCCTCCCTTGCCTTCGCCCGGGTTGGCACGGCGGATGTAGAGAATAATCTCGCTGGGCGTGTCACTCGCCTCTGGGAGCATCGGGCCGCCGGGCGCGCAGACGATCAGCAGTCCGTCGCTAGCCGCGAGAAAAGTTTCCATGTCGCCGGGCCGAGAACCATTGCCCAGCGCCGTGAACGCGTCCGCCTTGCCGAGGTCGAAGCCTGCCGCTTCCAGCGCGCGGATGACCTTCGCGCCGCTGGCATCGCTGATCAGCGCATGGTGTATGCCCTTGGCTTTACCCTTACCCCTGGCGCCCATCCGCCCGGCATCTGAGGTGCCGTCAGGCGCAAAGAACACGAGCTCTGCCGTCTGCAATCCCTCGCGGTCGAGAACCGAGACCTCGTCGCCCTTGTCGATCCTGACCGCGCGCGAACCTCCACCTGGCACAGGGTGGCGTTCTACGCCGTGCGGCAGGATCGGTAGTCCCGGCGTTATAATGCCACGGCGTTCATAGGGAGTTTCGAATACGGGTTTGACAGTCATAGTCCCAACAGCTTTCGCTTTTTCTCAGCCCACGCATTGATTGCAACATCAAATGTAATGGCCATAAGGACGACGGAAAAGCCGAGCGTGAAGTTCTTTCCCAGGTCCGTTCCCGCCAGCGTGCGCTGCATTTCCTGGCCCAGATCCCGCGTCCCGATGAAAGCCGCGATGATGACCATGAAAAACGAAAACATCAGTGCCTGATTCAGGCCAACGGCAATGGTTGGCATGGCCAAGGGTAGTTGCACGTTGACGAGCTTCTGCCAGCGCGTCGCGCCTGACATGTCCGCTGCCTCGGTCATCTCTGCCGGGACGCCACGCAACCCCTCAATAGTGTAACGCACGACCGGTACCATTGTGTAGATCAGGATCGCCAAGATGACCGTAACTGGCGTGATGCCGAACAGCATGATGGCCGGCAACAGGTATATGAAGCTGGGGAATGTCTGTGCCGTATCGCACACATAGATCATTCGCCGGGTAGCTTTCTCGGAGCGCGAGGCCCAGATTGCCAAGGGCATGCCGATGATCACCGCGAGCAATGTTGCCGTCACGGTTGAGTGCAACGTCAGCATTGCCCGATCCCACCACCCCAGCACGGCAACTGCCGTGAAAAACACAAAGCCGATGATCGCAGGACGGGCGCCACCCATCAGCCAGCAAAAGCCGGTGATTGCGGCGATCAAGCCGAACGTCGGCACATAGAGCAGAGCATTCTCTGTCGGCACCAACACCCACACGTTGAAGAAGTACCTAAGAAACCCGGTCACCGCCTGGATCGGGTCCCAGTCAAGAACGGCTTTCATGACATCGTCAATCTCGCTGCCGACCGAAAGCGACTGACTGCGCGATACCTCGTTGAAAAACGGAACCATCCTGCCCAGTGCCGTAAAGAAGACGAACACGCCACCGGCGACCAGCCATGCCTGGTGCCTGATCCACCAGGGCGTTCCCTTTTCAAAATGTTCGGGCTGCTTGACCACGAGTGCCTTGGACAACCGGTCTAGGGTGACGGCGAGAAGCACGATGGTAATGCCGATCTCTACGCTGCGGCCAAGCTTGAAGCTGTTCATCATGGCAAGCAGCTTGGCGCCAAGACCGGGCATCCCGATGAACGCCGTCAGCACCACCATGGCCAGCGAAAGCATGATGACCTGGTTCAACCCGATTAGTATCTCGGTGCGGGCGGCGGGTAGATAGACGCGGGTCAGCATCTGCCAGCGGGTGCAGCCCGACATCTTGCCCGCCTCGACGACATCGGAAGAAACCTTCTTCAGCCCGACTGCGGTCATCAGGATCATCGGTGGAATTGCGTAGACGATGGTTGCCACCGAAGCTGCTGTGGGCCCGACCTTGAAGAAAATTACCGCGGGCAGCAGGTAGGTGAAAAATGGCAGGGTTTGAAGGACTGCGAGGACGGGTCGGAGTACGCTTTCTACGCGGCTTGACTTCCACGACCATATCCCGAGCAAAAGACCTATCAGGAAGCCGAATGGGGCAGCGATGACGATGACTGACATAGTCTCCATCGTCCACTTCCACTGCCCCATCAGGGCGCACCAGGTGAAAGTGCCGCCGGCCAGCAAAGCCAGCCGCCAGCCTCCGAGATAGTAACCGGCAACAGCCGCCAACGCCGCTACGGTCGACCACGGAATGGCCTCGAGTCTTGGCCAGCGCGCCTTGCCATAAAGCAGGTTGGCAGCCACGTCGATCAGGAAACCCAGCCCGCTGGCCGCTAGCCGGGTTACGTGGATCAGGCCGAGATCGTTCTGCAGCCAGTCAAACCATGTGTCGAGGTAGTGCGACCAGATCGGGTGCCAGACTGGCAACCGGTCCAGCACTGGCGGCAACAACGGCTTCAGGGCGGTCAGCACGACAGCCAAGACCAGCAGCCACAGTCCGGTCAGGGCGTGGCGGGAGAAGGACGTCACGAGCCACTCCCCAGCAGCACGTCAAGTGCTTCCTGCCTGTCCATGACGCCTACCAGCTCGCCGGACTTGCCGGCAACCGGGATGAGCTTTCGCCGGTCCGAAATCAATAGTCGGGCCAGCGACTGGATCGTCGAGGCCTCACTGACCGGCTCGCCAGTCACCTCGATTCCGTTGACTGGCCGCGCCAGGACACCTGCATGCACAACGCGCGCCTTGTCAATTTCCTCGGTGAACTTTGCCACATAGCTGGTGGCCGGGTTGAGCACGATCTGATCCGGCTTGTCACACTGCTCGATAGCTCCGTCCTTCATGATGGCGATGCGGTCTGCCAGCCTCAAAGCCTCGTCGAAGTCGTGCGTGATGAACACAATGGTTTTCTCCAGCATGTTCTGAAGGCGCAAGAACTCATCCTGCATCTCGCGCCGGATCAACGGGTCAAGCGCGGAAAACGGCTCGTCGAGAAACCAGATATCTGGCTCGATGGCGAGTGAGCGCGCGATGCCGACGCGCTGTTGCTGACCACCCGAGAGTTCACGCGGAAAATAATCTTCGCGACCGGCCAGTCCTACCAGTTCGATCACCTCGAGAGCACGGGCACGGCGCTCATGCCTGTCCTGCCCGCGCATCTCGAGCGGAAAGGCAACGTTCTCCAGCACGGTTCTGTGCGGCAGCAGCCCGAAGCTCTGGAACACCATGCCCATCTTCCGGCGTCGCAGGTTGATCAGCGCGTCCTCGTCGAGCTTGCCGATGTCCTCACCTTCGATAAGGACCTCTCCGCCAGTGACTTCGTGCAGCCGGCCCATGCAGCGCACTAGCGTGGACTTGCCTGAGCCGGAGAGCCCCATAATCACCAGCATTTCACCGCGACCCACGTCCACCGAAACGTTGTGCACGCCGGCGATGTAGCCCTGCGCGCGAATGTTTTCGTAGCTCGCATCCGGCTTCAGTGTGGCCAGGAACTGCTTTGGATCTGGCCCGAAGAGCTTCCAGACATTGCGGCAACTGATGACTGGTGTTTTCTTGTCCATGAGTCCCAAACAATCAACGTTATCACCCCGGTACGTGCAGTACCGAGATGATAACAGCTTGTTGCGATTTGACTATCAGCCCGAACAGGCCTCTACCCATGGCTTCCAGACGCTTTCATTGGCCTTCAGCCAGTTGGTCGCGGCTTCTTCCGGTTCCTGCTCGTCGGTGTCGACCAGCTTGGCCATTTCGGCGATCTGCGGGTTGGTGAAGTTGATCTTGGTCAGCACGCAATATGCCTTAGGCCACTTGTCCTTCATGCCGTCCCAAGCTGCCTTTTTGAGGTAGCCCTTGGCCGGGTTTCCGCAGTCATAGAGCTTATCCGGAATCGGGCCCTTGGTCGGGTCCTTGTCGCAGCCTTCTTCCCATTCCGGAAACTCGACAAACTCGCCTGGCCAGACGGCCTCAGCAAAGTTCGGCGTCCAATTGAACACCACGACAGGACGCTTGTCTTTCTCAGCGGCACCGATTTCAGCCCATAACGCAGCAGCAGAACCCGCGTTGACCACGACGAAATTCATGCCGAGTGCTTCGGCGCGTTCTTTGCCGTGCTTCAACCAGTCGACCGGACCATCGAGATAACGGCCCTTGTCCCCGCTCTCAGCTGTTTTGAACAGGTGCGCACACTCGTTGAGTGCTTTCCAGTCCGGCAGACCGGGACAGGCTTCCTTTGTCCACATGGGATACCACCAGTCCTCACGGGTTACCGCGTCATGGTCCCCGGCATCGTGCAGCCCCCCCTTCTCGAGCGCTTCGCGGAACGACTTGCCGAAGGCGCCTTCCCAAACTTCGAGCTCCAGATGCACATCACCGAGACGAACCGACTCGTAGACAGCTTGACTGTCGGTGGTAACGTATTCGACGTTATTGCCCATCGACTGGTAAATCTGCCCGACTGCATTGCTCATCACGATCTGGCTCGACCAGTTGTGGATGGGGATGATGATGGGGTCGGAACTGTCGTCGGCAAGCGAGGGTGCAGACGCACTTAGGCAAATGGCAACCGCTGCTGCGGTTGCTGCAAGGGTTGTCGTGAACTTTCTGATCATATCGTTTTCCTCCCGATTGGCGGCGTGACCGCTCTACTTCTCTTGATTTGACCGGAACTCACCTCATCAGCTTCCGGCTGGCTGCGGATCTGCCGAACTAGTGGCCCAATCAGGTGCAAAGCAAAGAACCACGACATCCGGAGTCAGATTGGGATTGAACAAAACATTATGCCACCAAGTAGCTTCCCGAAGCGGCTCGCCCTGACCAAGCTGCCGCACCCGGCAATTAAGATCGAAACGCTGGTTATACGCTTCGAAGGTCAATGTGCAGCCACCCGCTTCGATGATGGTGCTTGCCCCTCTTGATCTCGGAGGGAAGGTTGCCGTGAGCAGGTCACTGAACTCATTCCACTTCTGGTAATAGGTCTCGGACATCATCTGCAGTGCCTTGTCACGGCGTTGCGCCGGATCATTGGTCCGCATCACGAGGTGCTTCAGTTCCGGTGTCTTTGAATACAACGGCGACTTGTTGAGCACGGTAATGATTTGTCCCATCGGAGTAGTTTCGCCGGGCAGACTGAGCGTGGGCATGATTGAGTCATCAGGCCGGCCATTGTTGTCGCGCATAGCCAACTGGCGCACGCGGCACTGCCACCGCAGAAACGCAGCCCTCAGTGGGCTGGCTGGTTGTTGGCTCGCCCCTAGCACGTGATCCAGTTCCATCATGCCGCCGCCTCGCGCGAGGCTACAAAAAGCGCATAGGGCCGGTTGTGAGTGAGGCTCGGTATCCGTGCCCTTGCGGCAGCGACCTCTTCCAGGTCAATGGTCGCCTGCACGATCCCGGGCAACGTGCCACCATCAGCCAGTACTTCACCCCACGGACTGATGATGAGCGAATGCCCGTAGCTTTCGCCGCCTCCATCGACAGCGCCTATGGCGCGTGGCGCAACGACGAATGCCCCGTTCTCGATGGCACGTGCGCGGTTCAATACGTGCCAATGCGCCTCACCCGTCTTCTTGGTGAAAGCAGCCGGCGTCAGCAGGATTTCCGCACCTGCCTGGGCTAAATCTCGGTATAGCTGCGGGAAGCGTAGATCATAGCAGATCGTCAGGCCCAGCTTGCCGAATGGCGTATCAACCAGGATGGCTTTCTTGCCAGGTTCGATTGTATCGCTTTCTCGGTAGTATTCACTCTCCGACAACTGGATATCGAACATGTGCAGCTTGTCATAGCGGGCAACAATCTCGCCATAGTCGTTGATGACATAGCTGCGGTTGCCAACCTTGCCGCTGGATGTCTGAACGGCGATGGATCCCACAACCATCCAAGTCCGTCGTGTTCTAGCGAAGTGCCGCAACCCGGTTAGCACAGCATGACCGGTCTCAGGCGCGGCCGGAGGCCGGAAAGCGCTGCCTTGCGTCCTCAGGCCACCGCAGTATTCCGGCAGAGTGAGTACATCTGCTCCTGAACTGACCGCCCGGTCTCCAAGTTCGACAGCCTCCGCCAGTGCGGCTTCCTGCGTGGGCATGGGCCTCGTTTGGAGGCAGGCTATCTGAACTTGCTTTGGCATCTTTCAGAACTTCATATAGGCCTTCCGCAAGGTCACCAGCGGGTGGCGGTCCGACATCTGGAACTTGAGCAACAACTCACGGGCAATCATATCCCTATCCTGCTGATTATCTGGCAATTCAATACTATCGGGAATGCGCACCCAGCCGTTATTATTTCGGTCAAAAACAGCTGGTGAGCCTTCCTCGTAGCCCATATGTACGTCCTCGAGCCAGTTGAGGTCGTCCCAACCCATTACCTCCATGTACTTCTTTAGATAAGGGGTAAGTCGACCATAATCGGGCACAAGGTTCACATCGTACCGGTAACCAATGTGCTGTCCAATCTCCTTTTCACGTTCGGATTCAAGGCCTGCAGAGTCCTTTAGAAACTGGTCGACGTCCTTTATCTCCGATCCGCGGTACTGTTTACCTGCCATAACGTCGTCTCCTTAGAGGTGGTGATAATCTTCGACGCCAACCGTGTAGTTGGTACCAGCCAGCGGAACACCAGCCATCGCAGATGCTTCCATGGTGAGTGCCGCAAGATCTTCCGGCTCGAGGCTGTGAATGTTCGTTTTACCACAGGCACGGGCGAAGAGCTGAGCTTCCACAGTCAACGTATGCAGGAAGTTATAGACGCGCTCTGCAGCAGCATCGGGGTCAAGGCGCGCACGCAGTTTCGGATCCTGAGTTGCCACGCCTACCGGGCAGCGACCCGTGTGGCAGTGGTAGCAGTGACCGGGTTCCACACCCATTTCCTCTTCGTAGTTAGCTTCCGGGATGTCCTTGTTGCAATTCAGCGCCATCATAGCCGAGTGACCGATGGCAATTGCGTCGGCACCGAGAGCAATGGCCTTGGCCACGTCTGCCCCATTGCGGATGCCGCCGGCATAAACCAGCGTGATCTCGCCCCGTTTTCCAAGATCATCGATTGCCTTGCGCGCCTGGCGGATGGCTGCAATGCCGGGTACGCCGGTGTCTTCGGTCGCCAGATGTGGGCCTGCGCCCGTGCCGCCCTCCATGCCATCGATATAAATGGAGTCCGGATCACATTTCACCGCCATGCGCACGTCGTCATAGACGCGTGCGGCACCCAGTTTTAACTGGATTGGGATCATGTGGTTGGTCACTTCGCGGATTTCTTGGATCTTGAGCGCCAAATCATCGGGGCCCAGCCAGTCCGGGTGACGAGCCGGTGAACGCTGGTCGATTCCGGCCGGAAGAGAACGCATTTCGGCAACTTGGTCGGTCACCTTTTGGCCCATCAAGTGGCCACCAAGGCCTACCTTACAACCTTGACCGATGAAGAACTCGCAACCGTCAGCCAGGACCAGGTGGTTCGGGTTGAAGCCGTACCGCGACTGGATGCACTGATAGAACCACTTGGACGAGAAACGCCGCTCGTCCGGGATCATGCCACCCTCGCCCGAGCAGGTTGCCGTACCGGCCATTGTCGCCCCACGGGCAAGCGCCGTTTTGGCTTCGTAGCTCAGAGCGCCGAAGCTCATACCGGTGATGTAGACGGGAATATCAAGCTCCAGCGGCCGACCAGCACGAGGCCCGATCACCGTCTTCGTCTCGCACTTCTCGCGGTACCCCTCGATCACGAAACGGGTAAGTGTACCAGGCAAAAAGGTCAAGTCATCCCAATGCGGAATCTTCTTGAAGAGCGAGAAACCTCGCATGCGGTAGCGACCAAGTTCGGACTTGATGTGTATATCGTCGATAACATGCGGCGGGAAGACGAACGACTTCCCAAGCCTGTAGACATCACGTTCTAGCGGCTTCTTTCTTATCTGGTCCATTACATAAATCCTTTCCTGAACCGCCTACAGAATGAGCTTCTTTTCAGTCGGCTCGAGGTTGTCGTAGTTCCACAATTGCTTGCCGGCGACGATCTTCTTGAAATGGTCGACGCCCTTGGATGGCAACAGCTCGTACTGCTTAAGCTTGCGGGTCAACCAGGCCTTGTCGAGATCAGTGAGCGGCTTCTCCACGGCATCAACGCCCAGCGACTTGATATCCCCGCCAACGTAAATGGTGCCGTCGTACATCGAGTCACCCAGGTTCTTGCCGGCATTGCCGCATACGACCATGCGGCCACGCTGCATCATGAAACCGGACAGGGCACCCGTGTCGCCACCAACAATGATGGTCCCGCCTTTCATGTCGATACCGGTACGAGAGCCGACGGATCCCTTGCACACCAAGTCTCCACCGCGTATGGCAGCGCCAAACGTGGACCCAGCATTCTTCTCGACCACCACTGTGCCTGCCATCATGTTCTCACCGCATGACCAGCCCACACGGCCATTGATGCGCACGTTCGGACCATCGATCAGACCCACGCCGAAGTAACCCAGCGAACCTTCGACAATGAGGTTAAGCTTTGACAGGATCCCCACGCCTAAAGAATGCTTGCCGCGAGGGTTCTGGAGCACAATAGTGCCGTAACCTTCGCTCATCAGTTCCCGGATCTTCTTGTTCACTTCGCGAGTGGTCAGTTTATCGGTATCCAGTTCCACGCGCTTGTTGAAATCCACTACAGGCGCCCACGGATAGATGAAGCGCTCTTCGGCGCCGGGGTCGAACTCGATGTAGAGTGATTTGCCCGTTAACTGTTCGGTCGTCATGCCGAGCGCTTTGACGCGCTCGTCTTGTGACATCTTCTTGAGTTCTGCGTCGCTTACGCTTGCCATACCCGAACCTCCTCGTCGTACGGATCATATGTGTCGATTTCCTGCGGCAGGATGGCGCGAATAGCGACTTCTTCCGACGCCATTGCGATCAAGTCGTCGCTTTCGTAGAGAACCAGCGGCTTGGCAGCCATGGTATCCTTGGCCATCCCAAGCTGGTCCTTTGTGGCGACCAGGTAGGTAAACACGCCGTCAATCTCCGAGATTGAACGGCGCAAACTCTCTTCGAGTGAGACGCCATTTGCCAGATTATGGGCAGTGTATACGGCCAGCAACTCGGAGTCGCAGTTGGACATGAAGCGATGTCCCTTGCGCTCCATTTCGCGGCGCATGATCCAGTAGTTAGTGATCTGGCCGTTGTGCACCACAGAAACGTCATTGTATGGGAAGGCCCAATACGGGTGAGCCGAACGGATATCCACATCAGACTCGGTGGCCATGCGAGTGTGGCCAATGCCATGAGTGCCTTCGAAGCTAGTCAGATTGTAGGCTGAAGATACATCACTCGCGTCGCCGAGATCCTTGATTAACTCCAATCCATTCCCAAGCGACAGGATTTCAACTCCGTCAGTTTCCTCAATGTGCTTAGCGAGGTCGGCTGTATCGCCGTCGTGGGTCAGCACGTAACGCAAAGCATACTCAGTCGCGTTCTGCTTAGACTTCACTTTAGCACCGTGATCCCTGAGGATACCCTCAACGAGTTCGATCCTGTCTGCAATTACCTTGTGAATGCCGCGGCCCCGGTCCATGTCTTCGGCCTCGGCCACCTTCAATCGCATGACGTAGTCGCCATCTTGTGGTTCACCATACAGAGCATAGCCAGTCGAATCTGGACCTCGGTGCTTTAGCGCCATGAGCATGGAGGTCATTTCCGCCCCCACGTTCGAGCTCTTGCCCCTGTGTATCAGTCCTGCAATTCCGCACATTTCCATGCGCCTCCAGAAGTTGGTGGTTTAGGTGCGGCAGTTGCCAAAGCACCTGCCGTGATCTCGAGTTAAACGCAGCTCTGCCTTATGGCAGGCAATCCATGTAGCGCTCCTTGTCCCACTCGGTTACTGTGGACATGAAGCGCGCCCATTCGTCCTGCTTGTACTCGTCGTAAAGCCGGTACATTTCACCTGGCATGCCGCGCTGGACAACCTCGTCCTTGGCGAGATGACCAAGTGCTTCTCCGAGCGACATGGGTAGTTTCTTGACCTGTTTGCCAGCTTCCATAGCTTCATAGATGTTGCGCTCTTCGGGCTGACCCGGATCCAGGCTATTGTCGAGACCATCGTCCATGACGGCCAGCAGACAGGAGCCCATCAAGTACGGGTTTACCATCGAGTCCACCGAACGATACTCGAACCTGCCCGGCGCCGACACACGCAAACCTGTGGTGCGGTTCTGGAAGCCCCAGTCGGCAAACACCGGAGCCCAGAACCCGGTATCCCATAGACGACGATAAGAGTTCACCGTAGAGGCGCCAACGGCCGTGAGCGCCTGAAGATGATGAACCACACCTCCGATGGCTTTCAGGCCCTCCTTACCGGGCATCTGGGGGTCGTCCGTGTCGGGCATGAACGTGTTTTCTCCACCCTTCACATACATGTAGTTGTCAATCATGCCGGGCAGATTCTTCTTGTCGTTGCCGCACGCCACGAATTGGTCTTTGCCGCCTCGCCAGAGCGACATATTGTGGTGGCAACCGGAGGCCGATACGCCCATGAATGGCTTTGTCATAAAGCAGGCAAAGATACCGTTCTCGCGAGCGACCTGAGCGCAGATCTGTCGATACGTTGTTAATCGGTCAGCGTTCCGAAGCACATCATCGAACATCCAGTTCAGCTCAAGCTGCCCCGGTGCGTCTTCGTGGTCGCCCTGGATCATGTCCAGACCCATTTTGCGGGCATAGCGGATCACCTGTAGCGACACAGGACGCAGGCTTTCGAATTGATCAATGTGGTAGCAATACGGCTTTGAAAAGCCATCGCGAGGCTTGCCGTTCTCATCGAACTTCAGCCACATCATCTCCGGCTCAGTGCCGATCCTGAGTTGAGTTCCATGTTTCTTGATAAACTGCTCGTGCAACCGTCGCAGGTTGCCACGGCAGTCAGCTGTCAAATACCCACCCGGATTCTGCTTTTCTTCACGGTTCCGGAACAGTGTGCAGTAGAACCGACCGATCTGCGGCGCCCAGGGCAACTGCATGAAAGTCTCTGGCTCGGGGATACCCACAAGTTCAGCTGCTTCAGGACCGAAACCGAGGTATTCGCCGGCGCGGTTGGTAAAAAGGTTCACGGTGGCGCCGTAGACGAGCTGAAATCCCTTCTTAGCAACGCTTTCCCAATGGTCGGCCGGAATACCCTTGCCCATAATCTTGCCAGTTACGGACACGAACTGAAGATAGAGGTATTCGATGCCTAGTTCATCGATCTTGGCGCGAACTTGTTTGATTTTCTCATCTCGGCCTTTCGCTTCCACGAAGCGCTCAATATCCGTCTCAGCCACGTCGTTTCCTCCCATCTATTATATGTCGCGGTTTTTCTGCGTTTAGATCAAAAGCGTGCCACTGTTATCCTCTGTGCATCAACTCCACGGATAAGGACTGTTCGAGACGGGATGCAGTTCGCCCCTTTCAAACCGTCCAAACCTGAATGGCTCCAACAACTCCTGCCGCTCACCCAAGACCTCGTCCGCAATCAGGTGGCCGACGCCGATCATCTTCCAACCATGGTTGGAGTCGGCGATCATAGCCACGTTCTCACGGAAATGATCGAACACGGGAAAGCTATCTGCAGTGAAACAGCCAATGCCACCAGAGGCTTCCTTGTGGTACTTGGGCATCTGGCCTTCATACCGTTTCTGGCAGTGGGCCAATGCCGACACCCACATATGGGCGAATTCATGTGACGATACGAACTCCGGGCTGGACGGGCCATACGGATCAATAGCCACCTCATCCACCGGGGTTTCGACTTTGTAAGGACTGGCGCCACCCTGGATGCCGCCGAAATGCCAGTCAGGCTTGTAGTAGATCCCCCACATCTCGTCGGTGATCTTCGAGCCATCAACCGCGGAGTAAAGTGGCGCGTCGGTATCAACGTGAATGACGGGGGGAATGCTACCATCATTGGCCCGGCCCATATCAGGATCGATAACAAGGACCCCTTCTTCCAGTTGCCAGTACCGCCACATGTCCACATCGTTGTGAACGTTGCCGGCGAGGTCTTTAACGGTAATCTGCTTTGGCAGACCAAGCATTTTCCAGAAGTCACGCACCCAGGGACCGGCGCCGACGATTACGTGTGTGCAACCAATATCGCCTTTGTCTGTGTGGACAGCCGATACGGTATTAGAGCCGTTTTCGGTCTTAAACCCCTTCACCTCGATACCGGTTATGATCCGCACGCCCAGCTTCTCGACCCTGTCGGCCAGTGCGTACATGGTTTTTGTCTGGTTAGAATAGCCACCGCGTTTCTCATGCAGTACGGACGTTATGCCCTTGGCCTGCCAGTCATCAAAAATGCCGCGCATGTAGTAAGTGCACTGCTGCTCACCCTCGATGAAGACGCTTTCGTATCCGATTGCCTGCTGCTGCTCATAGATCGAGGCCACGTCTTTGTGCATCGCCTCACAAGAAATCTGCATGTAGCCAACCGGATGATAACTCAGGCCCTTGGGGTCGCTCTCCCAGATTCCGACCGAATGCGCCATCAATTTCCGCATCGCTGGCTGGAAGTAATTGTTTCGCACGACCCCACATGCAATACCGGAGGCGCCCGCAGCAATTCCGGTCTTGTCGAGTACGACAACCCTGCCCGCAACCTCTTCGCCGCGCTCACGTAGTCTTTCAGCGAGCCGCCACGCCGCGGACAAACCATGAATGCCCGCACCAATGATTAGAAATTCGACGTGCTGAGGAAGTGCCATTTCCTTTCCACCCTGTTTTTCGTATGCCGCTTACCCTGAATGACAGCAGGGACGCGCATTTTTCTGGATGGAACTGTTTTCTAGAACGGACCAAAAATCAACAGAAATTGCACCAATTCCATAATTGCTTGCGCCAAGCATCGGCATTGGTATAAATTTGGTCCATTAAGCGGAAGAAACAGAACTGAGATGAAGAGAGTTGGAGCGAATACCATTGCCAGCGAGCTGCGGCGCGGCATGTCTCAAGGTAATCTAATGCCGGGTGACCGGTTGCCTCCTGAGCGCGTGTTGGCGGACCAATTCATGGTAGCTCGCGGTACCGTTCGCAGCGCAATCAGGCAGCTTGAGGAAGAAGGGCTGGTTGAAACTAGGGCGGGCAGCGGCACCTATGTTGCCGGCAAACCGAAAGACATGACCAACGAGGTGATCAGCAATGCGAGCCCGTTAGAACTAATCGATGCACGCTTCGCCCTAGAGCCCCATATGTGCCGACTGGCGGTCCTCAATGCAAAGACATCCGACTTTGACCGGTTGGACGAATTGCTAGTCCAGATGGATGCAGCCGAGAATGATCCGGTTCGGTTTTCGGAACTCGACACCGAGTGGCACAGCTACCTAGCCCAGACAACGGGCAACCACCTGCTGATCTGGATCGTCTCGCAGATAAATTCCGTCCGAAATCAGGAACAATGGAAACTGATGCGGCATCTGACACTCAATGCCAATACGATCAAGACCTATAACACCCAACACCGAGAGATCGTAAACGCCATTAGAGCGAGGGAGCCAGAACGAGCAGCTCGGCTCATGAAGGAGCACTTGGAAGCCGCTCGATTGTCTCTCACCCGCTCGGTAGCCACGTGATAGTCGATCGCTAAGCTACTGACGTTGCCTGCAACCAATTGATATAGACGCGTTCGGCCATACTACTAAAGTTTTGCATCTCTCCGGTACAGGCTGCCTGAAGCTGAACCGCTCCGTTCTCACCAAGCGTCTTTTCTAACGCATCAGAATACTGCGAAATCTTGTTCCAGTTGCTTAGGGTATCTGCTTCAACTTCTATGTGAAATTGCGCCGAATAAGCCCGAGTGTGCCAAGCCATTGCCTGAACCGCACAGTCTGGAGAAGTGGCGAGACATCTCGCACCCTCGGGCATACGCTTCACTTCCGCACTATGCCACTGAAGAACGTTGAAACTTTCCGGCAAACCATCGAACAGGACGCCCGTTGCGCCGGCTTCTGTCAACTGCACCGGCATAACGCCGACTTCAGGCTTCGCTGACGGTCCTACTTCGCCGCCCAGTGAGGCCGCTAACAGCTGATGTCCAAGGCACAGCCCAAGAAACGGCATACCTCGATTTCCAACGTTCTCACGAATAAACGCTTTCTCTTCTGCAATCCAGGGGTAGCGATCCTCTTCCCAAACATCCATTGGCCCGCCCATCACCCACAACGCATCAAAGTGGTCCGGGTTCGGTAGCTTCTCGCCTTCGTCGAGTTCAATAGCCACCCATTCGTGGCCGTCTTCTTCGAGGAACTGGCGCAAACTACCAGGATGCTCTACGGCTACATGTTGAAGGACAAGAATGCGCATGACGGTTCTTTGGCGGGCTTCCCGAGGATTAATGCGAGCCGGACAAGGTAAGCAACACGGTAGTTCTGGCTATGTTAAGTTAGCTTAATACAAGGAATCAAATTCCCACAGGCGGATCGAAATGCATTCGTTGCGAGGAATGTTCCAATTTCGAGACTCGTCTCTAATTCTGATTTCGCACCAATTGATTTGTGCCTCGGACATTCGCTTTGACACTCGAAGGCGACAGGTCCGACACTTCGGCACTCGCCGGATGAACTTAGCGTCGGGCCCAAGGGCATCTGTTGCCATAGGCGGAATAATGCGCTTCGGCAACGTTTGCGTTTTTAGAATTGCACCAAGCGCGGTAAGGGGTCAATCGGTTTGGCTTCGCCGTCTAACGCGGCGGACCCCATAAGTTCTCCCGTGACTGTTAAAGGTCTGGCAGTTCCTTAGTCTGCGAGGTCCTCTACCTGCCAGCGTCCAGTCAACCCACCGCGAGCCGCCCTGCTGCGGATACTGAGGTCGTGCCTCTCCACATCGCCTCCCGATCTCAAGCCGGTTTACTTGCTTATCAACGATGCTGGATGTCGTTGAGTGCCAAAAGATCGGAAATACACGTACAGCTGCCTCGACCCCGGATTCGCTTCCTGGGAGAGATTGGGCCTGCAAACAAGCCAGGGATATGCCATCGCCCTCTCAATGCTTTGAATTCCAGTTCGAGGATGCCTATGGTTCTGGCAACGCACACATCGTGCAGAGGCGGTATCAAGCCCGGGCAGTTGGAAGGTCTTTCAAAGGATGGCACAGGTTGTACTGCAGCAGGACCCGCACCGAGTAAGCGACGAGCGGGAGAACATTCTGGAGGTCGCCATCGGCCGCGAGGTTCGCACGTTCCGCACGCTTGCCGGAATGACCGTTGCGGACCTGTCCAAGCGCACGGGCCTTTCGATCGGCATGCTGTCGAAAATCGAGAACGGCAATACTTCCCCGTCGCTCACCACGCTGCAAAGCCTGTCCCACGCGCTCAACGTGCCGGTGACGGCGTTCTTCCGGCGGTTCGAGGATGTGCA
Source organism: Alphaproteobacteria bacterium (assembly GCA_024642465.1). Lineage (GTDB taxonomy): Bacteria > Pseudomonadota > Alphaproteobacteria > Rhizobiales > Aestuariivirgaceae > Anderseniella. The sequence continues at coordinate 7,644 of JAHEBA010000026.1, read as the reverse complement.
CAATGCGGTGCATACCAAGGCCGGCCAAGGCGTCGAAACAGAACGGCGCGGGACGCGCGCAGGACACCAATACAAGCTGCTAGGACACCTGGGCCAGAATGCCAGCGGCGTTGTCGTCGAACCCTACCTGATCACGTTGACTTCGGACTCGGACGTGTTCCCGACGTTCCAGCATGAAGGCATCGAGACGATCTACATGCTGGAGGGCGAAGTCGACTACCGGCACGGGAAGGACATCTACAGGCTCGAGCCGGGCGACACCCTGTTCTTCGATGCAGACGCGCCGCATGGGCCTGAAAACCTGCACAAGCTGCCGGCACGATACCTGTCGATCATCGCCTACAAGAACGCGAAGTAACGAGGCTGCTTTCGCTGATTACACAGGGATTGGCGCTCTGTCCGGCAAGCGGGTAAGCGCAACAATTGACTTGCACAACTCACTACTCTTGTGAAAAAGATATTCTTGCTAGTTGAATTTCATCGCGTGCCAGCTTAGCCTAAATCCATCATCATCAAGGAGGACGATCTGCATGTGCGGGATTGTTGGTCTGTTTCTCAAGGACAAGTCTCTGGAGCCGCAGCTTGGTCAGATGCTGACCGGCATGCTGATCACCATGACCGATCGCGGTCCGGACAGCGCGGGCATCGCCATCTACGGTACCGACGCCGATGACCAGTGGAAGCTGACGGTGCAGTCGGCCAATCCGGATGCGGACTTCGAGGGTCTCGATGCCGCGCTTGGCAAGGCGTGCGGCACGGCGGTGAAGATGACCCGCAAGGACACCCACGCGGTGCTGGAGATGGCGGCTGACAAGATCGACGCCGCGCGTGCAGCGCTGAAGAGGCTGCGCCCGGAGGTGCGGGTGATGAGCGCTGGCGACACCATCGAGATCTACAAGGAAGTGGGCCTGCCGAAGGACGTAGCGGCGCGCTTCGAGCTGGCGAAGATGAGCGGCACCCACGGCATTGGGCATACCCGCATGGCGACCGAGTCGGCGGTGACCACGATGGGCGCACACCCGTTCTCTACGGGAGCGGACCAGTGCCTCGTACACAATGGCTCGCTGTCCAACCACAACAGCCTGCGCCGCCAACTGGCGCACGAGGGCATCATCACCGAGACCCAGAACGACACCGAGGTAGGCGCGGCCTACCTGACCTGGAAGATGCGCGAAGGCGCCACACTGGGCGAGGCGCTGGAATCGAGCCTGTCGGACCTCGACGGCTTCTTCACCTTCGTGGTCGGCACCAAGGACGGCTTCGGCGTGGTGCGCGACCCGATTGCGTGCAAGCCGGCGGTGATGGCCGAAACCGACCAGTACGTGGCGTTCGGCTCTGAGTACCGGGCGCTGGTCAACCTGCCGGGGATCGAGGATGCCCGGGTGTGGGAACCCGAACCTGCCACCGTTTACTTCTGGAACCATTGACGATGCAGACCTTTGACCTTGAGGCCCGCGGCCTGCGCGAGTTGAATTCCACCCTCCATGCGCTCAAGGGCCAGACCAACATGAGCGCCTGGGAGGTGATCAACCCGAAGGGCGCCCACGCCATCGCCGCCGGTCTCGACGCACCCGTCGAGGTGACAGTGAAGGGCTCGACCGGCTATTACTGCGCCGGCATGAACAAGCAGGCGACCGTGCAAATCAAGGGCTCCGCTGGGCCGGGCGTGGCGGAGAACATGATGTCGGGCACGGTGATCGTGGAAGGCGATGCCAGCCAGTATGCCGGGGCCACGGGCCGTGGCGGGCTGTTGGTGATCAAGGGCAATGCCAGCTCGCGCTGCGGCATCTCGATGAAGGGCATCAACATCGTGGTGCACGGCAATATCGGCCACATGTCGGCCTTCATGGCGCAGTCCGGCACCCTGGTGGTACTGGGCGATGCTGGCGAGGCGCTGGGCGACAGCCTGTACGAGGCGCGGCTGTTCGTCCGTGGCAAGGTGAAGAGCCTTGGCGCCGACTGCATCGAGAAGGAGATGCGGCCCGAACACCTCGAGCTTCTGGCGGATCTGCTGAAGCAAGCCGGTGTGGACGGCAAGGCCAAACCGGAAGAGTTCACCCGCTATGGCTCGGCCCGCAAGCTCTACAACTTCAATATCGACAACGCGGACGCGTACTGAGGCTTCTCGATGAGCGACTTTCCCCATACACCGCCGAAGCAGTCGTGGACCTTCTCCAACGACGTCAACGCCGAGATCCGACGCGCGGCAGCCTCCGGCATCTACGACATCCGCGGCGGCGGCTCGAAGCGGCGTCTGCCCCACTTCGACGACCTTCTGTTCCTGGGTGCCTCGATCTCGCGCTATCCGCTGGAAGGCTACCGCGAGAAGTGCGCAACGGATGTCTGGCTCGGCACGCGCCATGCGAAGAAACCGATCCACCTCGACATCCCCATCACCATCGCCGGCATGAGCTTCGGTTCGCTGTCGGGACCAGCCAAGGAAGCGCTGGGGCGCGGCGCCTCGGCAGCAGGCACCTCCACCACCACCGGCGACGGCGGCATGACCGAGGAGGAGCGCGGCCATTCGAAGACGCTGGTCTACCAGTACCTGCCGTCACGCTATGGCATGAACCCGGACGACCTGCGCCGCTGCGATGCCATCGAGATCGTGGTTGGACAGGGCGCCAAGCCGGGCGGCGGCGGCATGCTGCTGGGCCAGAAGATTTCCGACAGGGTTGCCGAAATGCGCAACCTGCCCAAGGGCATTGACCAGCGCTCGGCCTGCCGTCATCCGGACTGGACCGGGCCGGACGACATGGAAATCAAGATCCTCGAGCTTCGTGAGATCACCGACTGGGAAAAGCCCATCTATGTGAAGATCGGAGGTGCACGGCCTTACTATGACACTGCCCTTGCCGTGAAGGCCGGGGCCGACGTGGTAGTGCTGGACGGCATGCAGGGCGGCACGGCTGCCACCCAGGACGTGTTCATCGAGCATGTCGGCATGCCGACGCTGGCCTGCATTCCGGAAGCAGTGAAGGCGCTGCAGGACCTCGGCATGCACCGCAAGGTACAACTCATCGTGTCGGGCGGCATTCGCAATGGCGCCGACGTGGCCAAGGCCATGGCGCTGGGCGCAGACGCTGTTTCCATCGGCACTGCGGCTCTCGTTGCCCTTGGCGACAACGATCCCAAGTTTGAAGGCGAATACCGCAAGCTCGGCACTATCGCTGGCGCTTATGACGACTGGCACGAGGGCAAGGATCCGGCCGGCATCACCACCCAGGACCCGGAGCTGTACAACCGCTTCGATCCGATCCTTGGCGGCCGGCGGCTGTCCAACTATCTCAAGGTAATGACGCTGGAAGCCCAGACCATCGCGCGCGCCTGCGGCAAGAACCATCTGCACAACCTGGAACCGGAAGACCTATGCGCTCTGACGCTTGAGGCTGCGGCGATGGCAAAGGTTCCTCTTGCCGGCACCGACTGGTACCCTGGCAGGAACGGCTTCTGATCGACAACACCTACGGACACTGAAGAGGGAAACGGGGATGAGCAAAGACCTTGCAGCCTACGCGAAGAAGAACGGCATCAAGTACTTCATGATCTCGTACACGGACCTGTTCGGCGGGCAGCGGGCCAAGCTCGTGCCGGCTCAGGCGATCGCCGGCATGCAGAAGGATGGTGCCGGTTTTGCAGGCTTCGCCACCTGGCTGGACCTGACTCCGGCCCACCCGGACATGCTGGCCGTGCCGGACCCCGATAGCGTCATCCAGCTTCCGTGGAAGAAGGACGTTGCCTGGCTTGCCAGTAATTGCGTCATGGATGACCAGCTCGTTGCCCAGGCGCCGCGCAACGTGCTCAACCGGCTGATCGGCGAGGCCGCCGATGCGGGCCTGCGGGTAAAGACCGGGATTGAGGGCGAGTTCTTCCTGCTGTCCCCCGATGGCTCGCAGATCTCTGACCAGTACGATACCGCCGAAAAGCCCTGCTACGACCAGCAGGCGGTGATGCGCCGCTATGACGTCATCGCCGAGATCTGCGACCACATGCTGGACCTCGGCTGGGGCCCCTACCAGAACGACCACGAGGACGCCAACGGCCAGTTCGAGATGAACTGGGAGTTCGACGACGCGCTTGCCACCGCCGACAAGCACTCGTTCTTCAAGTTCATGGTCAAGTCGATCGCCGAGAAGCATGGGCTTCGCGCCACCTTCATGCCCAAGCCCATCGAAGGGCTGACCGGCAATGGCTGCCATGCCCACATCTCGGTGTGGGATAAGTCCGGCAAGACCAACGTGTTCGCCACCAAGAAAGGCGGCGACGGCCCGACCGGCGAAGTCGGCCTGTCAGAACAGGGCAAGCACTTCCTCGGCGGCATCATGAAGCACGCCTCGGCGCTGGCCGCCATCACCAACCCGACCGTCAACTCTTACAAGCGCATCAACGCCCCGCGCACCACGTCAGGTGCCACCTGGGCGCCCAACTCCGTCACCTGGACCGGCAACAACCGCACCCACATGGTGCGAGTGCCGGGGCCCGGCCGGTTCGAACTGCGCCTGCCGGACGGTGCTGCCAACCCCTACCTGCTGCAGGCCGTCATCATCGCCGCCGGTCTCGACGGCATCCGCTCCAAGGCCGATCCGGGCAAGCGCTACGACATCGACATGTATGCCGACGGCCACAAGGTCAAGGGCGCGCCGAAGCTGCCGCTCAACCTGCTCGACGCGCTGCGCGAGTACGACAAGGACAAGGCGCTCAAGTCCGCCATGGGCAACGACTTCTCCGACGCCTACCTCAAGCTCAAGCACCAGGAGTGGAACTCCTTCGTCTCACACTTCTCCAAGTGGGAACACGACAACACACTCGATATCTGAGCGGTTCAAGCACCCGGCTTGAACGGCTTGCCGAGGCAGGCCGGTGCAGCTGAGCTTCCAGCCTTGCGGGCCGAAATGATGGCCAGCACGGCGATGGTGGCGAGATAGGGCATGGCTGCAAGGAACTCCGGCGCCACCAGCGAGAAGCCCGCCGCCTTGGCGTGGAGTTCCAGCGTCATCACCGCGCCAAACAGGTAAGCCCCCAGCAGCAGCCGCGCCGGCCGCCAGCTGGCAAACACCACCAGCGCGAGCGCAATCCAGCCGCGCCCCGCCGTGAGCTGCTCGGCCCACATGGGCGTCAGCACCAGCGAGTAGAAGCATCCGGCAAGGCCCGCCATAGCGCCGCCGAACAGCACCGCCATGTAGCGCACGGCGATGACCGGATATCCGATGGAGTGGGCAGAGATATCCGACTCACCCACCGCCCTGAGTATCAGCCCGGCCCGCGTCCTGCGCAGGAACCAGCTGACCGCAACAACAAGAATGAGCGAAACGTACACCAGCGGGCTGTAGCCGAAGATCACCCTCAGCACGGGATGGCCGGCCAGGCTTTCCGGAAACGCCGAGCCGAACACATCGACCGTGCGGCCCACATAGCCCTCGCCTGCCAGCGCCGACAGGCCGATGCCGAAAATGGTCAATGCCAGCCCGGTGGCAACCTGGTTGGCGGTGAGGGTGAGCGTGAGGAAGCCGAAGATGAAGGCGGACCCGGCGGCGGCCAGCATGGCCGAGAGGATGCCGATGACAGGCTGGCCTGTCACGGTAGTGACGGCGAAACCCGTCACCGCGCCGATCAGCATCATGCCTTCGACGCCGAGATTGAGGACACCGGATTTCTCGACCACGAGTTCGCCCAACGCCGCCAGCAGGATCGGCGTTGCCGCGCCGACGACGGTCATGATGATCGGGATGACCAGCGAACCCTCCACGGTCATGCCTCCCCTGCCCTGTGCACCTGGCCGCCAATCCTGATCCGGTAGCGGACAAGCACGTCGCTGGCCAGCAGGAAGAATAGCATCATGGCCTGGAACACGCCCGTCGCGGCGTTGGGCAAGCCAATAGAAGACTGTGCCATCTCGCCGCCCACATAGGACACCGCCAGGATTATGCCAGCCAGAATGATCCCTGCCGGGTGCAGCCGCCCGAGGAAAGCCACGATGATGGCGGTGAAGCCGTAATTGGTCGGAAACTGCGGCACCATCTGTCCGAACGGGCCTGCCGCTTCAAGGATGCCGGCAAAGCCTGCCAGCCCGCCGCCGGTCAGCAGCGCGGCCCAGACGGTGCGCCTGGCATTAAACCCTCCGTAGCGGGCGGCTGCCGGTGCCGCGCCCACCACCCGGATGCGGAAACCGAACACGGTGCGCGACATGACGAACCAGGCAATGAGCGCAACGATGAACGCAATCGGCACGCCCAGATGCACCACCGTACCCGGCACCACCGTGGGCAGAAGCTGCCAGTCGTTGAACATGCGCGTCTGCGGGAAGTTGAACCCTTCGGGGTCCTTCCAGGGTCCGCGCATCAGGTAATACAGCAATTGCACGGCCACATAGGTCAGCATCAGACTGGACAGGATTTCGTTGACGTTGAACCGCGTGCGCAAGACGGTGGGTATGGCGGCATAGGCCATGCCGCCCGCAACGCCGGCAAGGCACATGGCCGGCAATATCCACCAGCCTTCCATGCCCCAGGTCAGCAAGGCGACGCCGGTGCCGGCCAGTCCACCCATGATGTACTGGCCCTCGGCGCCGATGTTCCAGACGTTGGCGCGGAAGCCGATGGCGAGACCAACGGCAATCAGGATCAGCGGCGCGGCCTTCACGCCGAGGTCCTGCCACTTGTAGGTGTCGAGCAGCGGGCCGAAGAAGATCTTGCCCACCGCGCCGAAGCCGTCATGGCCGATAAGCGTAAAGATGATGGCGCCTGCCAGCATGGTTGCAAGCACAGCAATAAACGGCGTCAGGTACAGCATCAGCCGGCTGGGTTCCTTGCGCTTCTCCAGCTCAATGAGCATGGCTCGCCTCCGTGATCTCCGCGGTGGCAAACGGGTCGCCATGCACCCCGCCCATCAGCAGCCCGATCTCGTCAATGGACGCCGCGCCCACATCGAGCGTTCGCGACAGGCGGCCCTCGTTGATCACCGCCATTCGATCGGAAATCGCCAGCAGTTCATCCAGGTCCTGCGAGATAACCACAATCGCAGAGCCGATTGCAGCAAGGTCAACCAGCGCCTGGTGAATGGCGGCGGCAGCACCCGCGTCGACGCCCCAGGTGGGCTGTGATACCACCAGCACGTCTGGCTGCTGCAGGATCTCACGACCCATAATGTACTTTTGCAGGTTGCCACCCGACAGCGAGCCTGCCAGTGCACCAGCGCCGGTTGCCTTCACCCCGAAGGCCTCGATAACCCTGGCTGCAAACCTCTCGGCCGCCCCGACATCGATGAGACCGCTGCCGCTGGCAAGGCCCATGCGGTTACGTGCTGTTAGAATGGCGTTGTCCGACAGGCTGAAATCCACCACCGCGCCATGGCCATTGCGTTCCTCAGGCACGGTGCACAGCCCGAGCCCGCGCCTGGCATTGGCATCCATCTGACCAACGCCGGTGTCCCCGATACGTACCGCCCGGGCGTCTGGAGCGGGGCGTTCGCCGCTCAAGGCCAGCAGCAGTTCGTTCTGGCCGTTGCCTGCCACCCCGGCGATGCCGAAGATTTCGCCTGCACGAACAGAGAAGCTGATGTCGTCCAGCGCGACACCGAAGTCACCCTCGCCCGGCAGCACCAGGCCTTCGACGGTGAATTTCTCGCCGCCTAGCTTGCGTTGCTTGG
>JAHEBA010000025.1 GCA_024642465.1 Alphaproteobacteria bacterium | reverse complement strand
AACCGGCAAAGGTGCCTGCATCTGCAACGGCGATAACCATCGCCACTTGGCTTATCATCTGGTTTACCCCCATCGCCGCCATTGCCCTGCTGGTCTATCCGGACCACCTGCTGGTCAAGGTAGGCCTGTTCTTCTCCAAGCTTGCGGTAGTCACGTTCGGCGGGGCCTATGCGGTGCTGGCCTACATGGGCCAGCAGGCGGTCGAGACCCATAACTGGCTAACGGCCGAACAGATGATCGACGGTCTGGGACTTGCCGAAACGACTCCCGGTCCTCTCATCCTGGTGACAGAGTTCGTCGGCTACATGGCGGGCTTCCGCTCAGCCGGACTGCTTGGCTCGGTACCGATGGGACTGGCCGCGGCAGGTATGGCCCTGTGGGTCACCTTTGCACCCTGCTTCCTGTGGATTTTCGCCGGTGCGCCATATATTGAGCGCCTTGCCCGAATGCCGCGGCTTTCGGGCGCGCTGGCGGCAATCACTGCCGCGGTGGTTGGCGTGATCGCCAACCTTGCACTGTGGTTCGCGCTGCACGTGATTTTCGCTGACGTGAGCCGGCTGGAATGGTGGCCGTTGAGCATGCCGTGGCCGGCATGGTCCACCGTCAACTGGGCAGCCGTGGGATTGTTCGCCCTGTCGGCGCTAATGCTGCTGAAACTTCACCAGGGCCTGGCGCGCACGCTCGGCACGTGTGCACTGATCGGATTGCTGCTGGGATTGGCCGGGCTGGCTTGAGCCCTGCCCCGGCTACATGTCCAGCACGAAGACGTTGGTGATCACGGCGCGATAGCCCTGGCGCATGTTGAAGTCGCGGGTCACGTCGAGATAGTCGTCCATCTCGAACATCACCTGACCCGAACCGTCGACTGCGCGCACGTTGCGCAGGCTCTCGGTGCGCAGGTAGCGCCGCTGCGCCGAAGCAGCATGGCCGTCGTCCGGATCATGCAGGATGATGACGTCGCGGTCCGTGCTGCCGCGCTCGTCCACACCGAAGCCAGCCATCGTCGCCATGTGTCCGCCAAGCCGGCGCCACTCGCCCGGTTTGCGGGTTTCCTCGAAGAAGCTGACCGAGACCCACACGCCCGCACCGCCCGCAAAGTCTGAGCGGATGGAGTTCCAGTCAGGCGCACCGGCATGGCTGCGCGCAACATTGCTGAACGGGATCGGACCGTAGGCGCTGATCGAGCTGCTATAGCCCGCCTCGCGGACATATGCATCGAGGCCATCGACGAATTTCTGCAGGTTGGTGCCGCCCTTCGGCGCAGTGGACATCAACTGGTCGTTGCCCAGCCTTCCTGCCACGCTGGCGACCTTCTCGATGGTGGACAGACCCTGTACCGGCAGCAGGTTCTTGTAGCCCCGGTACTCTGCGAACCACACCAGCACGTTTGCGGTCGCCACCGGGACGCAATAGTGCGATCCGCCGCCCGGCAAGCCGAGCCGCGAGTCGGTCTGGGAAAAGTCCGGCATCCGGTCAAGCCGCGAGGTATCGTAGGCTGCAGCCTTCACCTCGCCCGTGACGCCGACCATCGCCAGCCAGGTCGCCGCAGCGAATGCCAGAATGATGTCTATGAACCGGCCAAGAACCATGGGTTCGCACCCTTTCCGCACCTGATGAATGGTTCGGCGGAATCATATCAAGGCGCGGAAAAGCGGTGCTTAAGCCAACCGGTAAAACTTTAACGATCGCGTGCTCAGGCGTCGCCCGCCACCGGCCAGTCCCAGTAGCCATTGCCCAGCTTCTGGTAGTGGCGCGACAGCACCATCTTGTGGACTTCGGATGCGCCGTCCACCAGCCGGGCGCAGCGGGCATAGCGGTAGATCCACTCCACGATGGAGTCCTCCGAATAGCCACGAGCGCCCTGCAGCTGCAACGCCGTGTCGGCTGCGCGGTGCAGTGTGTCGGCGGCGTGAATCTTGGCGGTTGAGACTTCCCGCTGGGCCTTGTCGCCCTGGTCGATCATCCAGGCCGCATGCATGGTGAGCAGCTTGCCGGTCTGGATGTCGCGGGCCACGTCGCCCATCATCATCTGTACGCTCTCGCGCTCGGCCAGCTTCTGCCCGAACGCCTCGCGCCGGTTGATGTAGTCGCTGGCTTCTTCCATGCAGCGCTTGGCGTAGCCCAGCCAGCGCATGCAATGCGTCAACCGCGCCGGCCCCAGCCGCATCTGGGTGATGCGCAGGCCGTCACCTTCCTCGAGCAGGCGGTTGGCCATCGGAATTTCCAGACCGTCGAACTCGAGTTCGCAAACGCCGCCATGCTCGTCCGGCCCCATGTTGGGAATGCGCCTGACGATGCGCCAGCCCGGATCATCCTTGTGGAATACGAAGGCAGACAGCCCGCGCCGCGGGTCGTCGGAGGTGCGCGCCATCAGGATGAAGTGCGACGCAACGGCGGCACCGGAGATGAACCACTTTCGGCCCGAGACGATGTAGCGGTCGTTCTTGCGCTCGGCTTTCGTCAGCATCATCCCGCCCGGATCGGAGCCTGATCCTGGATGCGGCTCGGTCATCACGAACGACGAGCGCACGTCGCCGTCAATGATCGGCTGCAGCCACTTGTCCTTCATTTCCTCCGACGGCAGCGTCTTGTTCAGGATGGACATGTTGCCATCATCAGGCGCCTGGCAATTGACGATGACCGGACCAAAGATGGAGCGGGCGGCCTCTTCATAGAACACCGCCCATTCGGCCACCTTGAGCCCCAGCCCGCCGCGTTCCCTCGGCATCTGAGGCGCCCACAGGCCTTCCTTCTTGGCCTTCTCGCGCATCGGCTTGAGCAGCGACAGGCGGATGTTCTCGAACTCGTTGTAGTTGTCCTTGTCGTTCTCCAGCGGGATCACCTCTTCGGCGATGAAGTCGCGCAGGCGCCGGCGAAGTTTTTCGAGTTCGGGAGAGATCGTGAAGTCCATGGGGTCAGGTCCTTGTCGTATGCGCCGGGGCAATGGCGCGAATGCCGGATCAGTCCGCCGGTAGCATGTGGCCGCCGTCCACCACCACCGTCGAGCCGGTCATGTAGCCCGACGCCTTCGAGGACGCCAGCAGCAACAGCGTGCCGTCCAGTTCCGAAGCCTCAGCGATGCGGCGCTGCGGTATGCGCTTGATCATGGCCTGACCGCCTGGCGTGGCAAAGAAGTCGCGGTTGATCTCGGTCAGGATGTAGCCCGGCGCGATAGCGTTGACGCGAATGTTGTAGCGCGCCAGTTCGAGCGCGAGGTTGTGGGTCATCTGGCGCACCGCGCCCTTCGACGTTGCGTAGGCCGACAGTGTGCGCGCCGCACGGAACGACAGCACCGAGGCGATGTTGATGATGCTGCCCGGCCTGCCGGCTGCCGCCAGCCGCCGTGCTACCTCCTGCGCGCAGAACCAGACGCCGTCGACATTGACCGACATCACATTGCGCCATTGCTCCGGCGTCATGTCGAGCGGTGGAGACGAACCGTCAATGCCGGCATTGTTGACCAGGATCGTAACCGTGCCGAACGCGGCTTCGGCGGCATCGAAGGCCGGCGCGATGGCTGGCTGGTCGGCTACATCGAGTTCCACGGCGATGGCTTCGCCGCCGCCTGCGCGGATCTTTGCGACCAGGGCTTCGAGGCGGTCGACACGCCGCGCGGCGAGCACGACCTTGGCCCCGTTGGCCGCCAGAACCTGGGCAAACCGCTCGCCCAGCCCGGACGAGGCGCCCGTGACCAGGGCTACCTCTCCGGTCAGGTCAAACAAATCGGCAGACGTCATGGGCAGAACCACCTCGCCCCTAGAAGCTCAGCGACACGTCGGTATGGTGCGACATGCACGCGGCCACGCTGAGCGCCGTGTCATCAGGCAGGCGCCGCTGCGACCTGAGGCCAATGGTGTCGTAAATCGCCTCGTCGTAGGCCTTCAAGCCGGGACCGATGCTCTCGACGGCCTTCTGCCGCCAGTCGACCTTTTTGTTGAAGATGCCAACGGCCTCGTCGAGGAGGCGCTTGACCTCCGGCCTGTCGTCCGGGTTCTTCTCGAGCGCCCGCGACGCATCGCGCAACGGCTTGGTGAGATCGCTGGTGCCATCGACCGCTCCGAGGTCCGAAATCAGTGACTTGATTGCATCCACGGTTTCAGCTGCCTCGCTGCCATCAACCATGGAGACAACATTGTCCAGTGCCGGCTTCAGGGCCAGCAACTGCTCGGCGCCAGCCAGCAACCCGCGAAGCTCGGCAACCGGCTTGTAGGCCTGGTCGACATTGCGCCGGTAGGCGAGACGTGCCCGCTTGTCCGCGCCGAGAAGCTTCTTGAACTCCTCGTGCTTCTCCTTCCATTGAGCCGGAATGAGCGCCTTCAACCGTTCTGCCTCTGCCTTGTCCCGCGCGATACGGGCTTCGTACCGGGCGCGGGCCTGCTGGGCCTTCTCATCGTCTCCGCGCACGCGCCGCAAGGACGTCTCGGACGCCTTCATGTCCTCCTCGGCCCGGCGAATGTCACGCTCGATCTCGCGCACCTGGGCGTGAAGCGGAGCATAGCCAGGAATGGCTGCCTGCATGTCATTCTCGGTAGTCTTGATGTCCTGCAGCAGCTTGAAGGTGTCCTCAGCCTTGTCCAGGCTTTCGCTGAACGACGACGCCAGCTTCTCCGGCACCACTAACATGTCGAGCTTGCGGGCCTGCCCGATTGCCCCGCGAATGCGGTCGCCTTCATTCTGGAACCTCGCGAACACCGTTTCCTCGATGCAGGTCTGTAGCTTCGGGTTGATCGGCGGTGGCGACTGTTCGCCCAGCAGCGACAGCCGCGTCGGCAGGTAATTCACCAGGCTCGGCAGGTACCCGACGATGCCGAGCGCCAGCAGCTGCAACATGATGAACGGCACCACGCCCTTGTAGATCGAGGTGGTGAGCACGCTCGATGGCGCCACGCCGCGAAGATAGAACAGGGCGAACCCGAACGGCGGCGTCAGGAACGATGTCTGGATGTTGAGACCAATCATCACGCCGAGCCAGACGGCTGTAATGTTGGCCGCCGGGTCCGCCAGCAGGATCGGCGACACGATCGGCACCACCACCACGGCGATCTCGATGAAGTCGAGGAAGAAGCCGAGCAGGAAGATCACCGCCATGACGATGATGAACTGCGCCCAGAAGCCGCCAGGCAGCCCGGTCAGGAATTCCTTCACTAGTTCCTCGCCGCCGAATGCACGGAACGCCGCCGTCAGCATGGCGGCGCCAAGCAGGATAATGAACACCAGCGAAGTGGTCTTCGCGGTCTCGATCATGACGCCATGCAGGGTGCGGTCGATGCGCAGCGTGCGCAGCCCGCTCCACAGCAGCGCGATCACCAGCCCGGACAACGCCACCAGCCCCAGCCCGATGCCAAGCGCATCGTAGGAAGAGCGGATGTTCTTGATGTTCATTGAGAACATCGAGCCAAGCACGAAGATGGCCACTACCGAGCCGAGCGCCAGCAGCGCAGGCCAGAACGCCCGCGGCTGGCCTTCCTTGAGCCTGTAGCCTGCCATGATCATGGCGCCGGCCGCGCCAATGGCGCCGGCCTGGTTCACCGTCGCCACACCGGCAATGATGGACCCCAGCACGATGAAGATCAGCACCAGCGGCGGCACCAGGGAAACCGACGCACGCACCAGCAACTGCCTGTTATAGCCGCCTTCGATCGGCACCGCAGGCGCCAACTTCGGGCGCAGCAACGCAAGCACCAGGATGAACAGCATATAGAGGCCGACCAGGACGAGGCCCGGAATGAATGCACCGAGGAACATGTCGCCGGCACTGGTCGAGGTGACGGCGAACTCGGACGGCATCGTGACTTCGCCGGTTGCCGCCTTGTACAGCGCCTTGCGGCCGGTATCGGCCTGGTCGACGGCGCTTGCAAGCTGGTCAGCCAGGATGATCAGCACGATGGACGGCGGAATGATCTGGCCCAGCGTACCCGAGGCGGCAATCGTGCCGGTCGCCAGCGGATGCGAATAGTTGTTGCGCATCATCACCGGCAGCGAAATGAGGCCCATGGCCACCACGGTGGCGCCTAGAATGCCGGTGGTCGCCGCCAGCAGCGCGCCCACGAATACCACTGAGATGCCGAGACCGCCGGGAATCGGGCCGAACAGCTGCGCCATGGTCACCAGCAGGTCTTCAGCGATCTTGGAGCGCTGAAGCATGATGCCCATGAACACGAACAACGGGATGGCTATGAGCGTGTCCCGCTCCACCTCCCAGTAGACGCCGCGGAAGTTGGTGACGCCGGCGCTGATCCATTGCGATGGTGAACCATGGGCGAAGTATGCCGCCGGATCGCCGGCAAACACGTAGCCGGCCGTTGCGGCCACGCCGATGGTGAGGATTGCCGATCCCGGCAGGGCAAACGCCACCGGGTAGCCGGAGCCGAGCGCAAAAGCCATCAGCATGACCAGCATTGCAAGGAAGAAAAGTTCCATGTTCTTGTGCCCCAGAAACGATTGGCTGGTCAGTGACCGCCGGGATTGGCGATTTCGCGCTTGCCCGGTTCAGCGCGTCGGTCGGCAATCGCCTCCAGCAGGTAACCTGCAAACTGGATCATCATCGATACGGCGAACACCGCAAGGAAGCCGGCCATCATGTACTTGGTGTACATGCCGAAGCCCGACTGCGAGACCTCGAAGTTGAGCAGCGGCGAGTTGATGATGCTGGCCTTGCCTTCCATGCCAAACCACATGATCACGGCGCACAGCGTCATGCCGAGCAGGATCGAACCCCAGTGGTTCACCAGGCCCTTGCGCCGCTCCTGGAAGCCGGCATAGAGCACGTCCACGCGCACATGGCCTTCCTCAATCAGGGTGTAAGCGCTGGCGAATAGGAACAGGGCCGCATACCAGAAGCGCACCAGGTCGCCCATATAGGCCTGCTCGTAGGAAAAGATGAAGCGGGTGAACACGATGAGCAGTTCGGCCACCACCACAAGCAGCGACAACCAGATGAAGCCGAGCGTCTTGCGGTACACCGCCGCAAGCGCGAACGACAGCACGCAAAGGGGAATGTGTACCCACAGCCCGCGGAACTGGGGCCGCCCCAGTTCGCCCGCCAGATTGCTGCCCACCACGCTGTCGAGCATGCCTTCCACACGCAGAAACGAGATCAAGGCGTCAGCGAGGCCGACGAGCAATACCGAGAAGAACGCCCAGCGGATGATGTAGGCGGTGATGGCATAGAGCCTCGCCGCATCGGCCCTGAGTGCCAGTCCGCGCGAGCGCTGCACTATCAGTGCGCCGAGGACGACGGCTAGCGGATAGATGAGCAGCTGAACCCAGCCGACGGCCCCTGCGCCTGACAGGGCTGCTGACGCGCCGGGCCAGCCGGCCCAGTAGGTCAGAAAATTGTTCAACAGAAATGCAAATGTAAGGAACGTGACGGACCACGAAAACATCCGCCATCCCAGCGTTCCCGCCGTCACATCGATCGACTGTGTGCTCACGTCTTTTTCCGCCCTGTTATCCCCGGCGGGGCACTTCCCGCCACCCGTTGACCCCTGTTCGGGAAACAGCACAGGCACCTAGAGCTAATCGCAAATGGCTGTCGCCTGCGCCGAGACGAGTCGACGCAGCCGGCGGATACCCCCTCGGGACCCCGCCGGCTGCGCAATGTCTGCTGTTACATGCCCAGCACTCGGTTGCGCTGGTTCAGGTAGGCCACGTCGGACAGCTTCATCCAGCCGCCCACGTCAGCACGCGCTGCAACGAAGCTTTCGTGCGTGCGCTTAGCCAGGTCGGAGTGAGCCACCGTTTCGGCGAACACTTCTTCCGCTGCCTTGCCGAAGCTGTCGTACACGTCGTCGTTGAACTCACGCAGTTCAACGCCGTTTTCCTTGATCAGCTTGGTCAGGTAGGTGCCGTTGAGCGCGTTGTATTCGGACATCGACTTCATGTGCTCTTCGCCGCAGGCAGCCTTGATGATTTCCTGGTCGGTCTTCGACAGGTCGGACCACCACTTCTCGTTGATGCCGAGCGCCAGCGTGGAACCGGCTTCGTGCATGCCCGGATAGTAGTAGTACTTGGCGGCTTCGTAGAACTTCATGAAGTAGTCATTCCACGGTCCCACCCACTCGGTGGCGTCGATGGCGCCGGACACCAAGTTTTCGTAAATCTGGCCGCCCGGCAGCGAAACCGGCGATGCGCCCAGCTTGGCCATGACGTCACCGCCGAGGCCCGGGATGCGCATCTTCAGGCCCTTGAGGTCGTCGGCCGAGTTGATTTCCTTGTTGAACCAGCCGCCCATCTGCACGCCGGTGCAACCTGCCATCATGCACTTCAGGCCGAAGCTAGAGGCTACCTCGTCCCACAGGGCCTGGCCGCCCATGTGGTTGATCCAGGCATCCTGCTCCTGGTGGGTCAGGCCGAACGGCACCGCCGTGAAGTAGGCCCAGGCCGGGTGCTTGCCCTTCCAGTAGTAATCGGCGGCGTGGTAGGCTTGGCTGTTGCCGGCGGCCACTTCGTCGAAAACATCGAACGCACCGACGCGCTCGCCGGCCGCGAAGTACTGCACATTGATGCGGCCTTCTGTCAGTTCGCCGATGCGCGCTGCAAGGCGCTGTGCGCCGGTGCCGAGACCCGGGAAGTCCCGCGGCCACGTGGACACGATCACCATGTCCTTGGTGGCCTGGGCAATGGCCGGCGTGGCCAGCGTGGTGGCGGCAGCTGCGCCGGTGGCAATACCGGCAGACTTGATAAACTTGCGACGATCCATTTGTTTCTCCCTGAATACACTCACAACATGCATAGATGGCTTGCCGTCAGAAACGCTCCCTCATTGTTGTCTGCTTCTGCCGGCAGGGGGGCCGCATGCGCTGTTGCGGATCGATGGATATGAACAGCCCCGCAAGGAACTGCGACGAAGGAATAAAGCCGAAACCGGTACGAGATACAACACCAACCTTTGCGCGCGATCCTTAATTCGCCGACATGGAGTAAGCTTTCACACCAAAAACTGGTGGACAGTTCCAAAATGCAGGGTCTAGGTAATCGTCAACAGAGACAGCGCCTGGTGGACCCTTGATGATGCCCAGACCCTACCTTGTTGGAGTGCCTGCCGACGTATCGGAAAAGGACGGGCTGCACTTCCACTCAGCCGGCGACAAGTATCTTCGCGCCCTGACCGATTGCGCCCGCGTGCTGCCGGTGATCCTACCGGCAATGGGCGATGCCTATGGCGTGGAACGGATGCTGGACCGCATTGATGGCATCCTTGTCACCGGCGCCACCTCGAACGTGCACCCGCCGCACTATGGCGACACGCCATCTCAGCGCCACGAGCCCTATGATCACGCCCGCGACAGCCTGACCTTGCCACTGATCCGCGAAGCCATCAGCCGCGGCATGCCACTGTTTTGCATCTGCCGTGGCTTCCAGGAACTGAACGTCGTGTTCGGCGGAACACTGGCGACGGAAATCCAGGACCTGCCCGGCCGGCTCGATCACCGCGCGCCCGACAGCAATGACGTGGCCGTGCGCTATGGACCGGCCCACCCCATCGCCATCGAACCGGGCAGCCTGCTGCACCGCATCCTTAAGAAGAGCGGCACCATGGTGAACACCGTTCACCGGCAGGGCATCGACCGCCTCAGCAATGGCCTGGAGGTCATGGCCCGGGCGCCTGACGGCACCATAGAGGCCGTCACCGTGAAGGAAGCAACCGGCTTTGCGCTGGCCGTGCAGTGGCATCCCGAGTACCGCGCCAGCGAAAACCCGGATTCGGTGCGCCTGTTCGAGGCATTCGGCCAGGCCGTGGAAGACTATGCACAGGCGCGGCGCGATGGCTGACGCTGGGCGCCGGGGGCAAAGCCGTGACACGGTGAACAGACGAGGCTTGCTGCTTGCACTGATACCGTTGATGATTTCGTGATTGCACTGGGAGCATGGCTTTATGCCAGCCAGGACACGGCCTCCGACCGGACCTGGAAGGTCGGCGCCGAACGCCGCGGTTCCGACAATTTCGAGCTGCTCGAGGCCCTGGCCGAAAAGGCCTCGAGTCCCGCCGACGGCATTCGCATCAGCGTATTCCAGACGGCAGGGTCCAGCGAGAGCCTGAAGCTTCTGGAAGACGGCATCATCGATTTTGCCGCGATCCCCGCCGATGCAATCTCGCAGCCCGATCTCGCCATGATCGCCAACCTGTATCCGGACACCTATCACCTGATCGCTCGGCGTGACGCAGGCATAAAGTCCGTCCGCGACATTGTGGCCAAGCGGGTTGGACTGCCTGCCATCACATCGTCCGAATATCGCTCGTTCTGGTACATCATCGACCAGTACACGGTGCAACCCGAACGGTTCACCGCCCGGCCCTATGACCAGGACGACGCAATTCTCGCGCTGCGCAACCACGATATCGACGCCATGTTCGTTATGCGCGCGCCCAGCAACCGCCGGTTGAAGCGGCTGGCGGACGCCGCACAGATCTAGATCGTGGAGATCGACCAGGCTGCCGCCATGCAGGTCAAGCGTCCGGCATTGAAGACCGTAACTCTGGCCAAGGGCGTCTACTCGGGAACGCCGGCCATCCCCGACCGTGACATTACGACTGTCGCCGCAGATCGCATTCTCGTCACCCGCAACGCGGTGCCTGAAGAAGTGGTGCGCCGCGTCACGGCCACCCTGTTCGAAAACCAGCGCGAACTCTCGTTGTCATCAAGGCTTGCCAGCTTCGTGAGCCAGCCCGCGCTCAGCGGCGCCACACTCTTGCCGGTTCACCCCGGTGCCGCCGCCTTCTACAATCGCGACCAGCCCAGTTTCTTCCAAGAAAACGCCGAGCCGATCGGGGTCACCATTTCCGTTGCGGCCATCCTTGCGTCACTGCTGCTGTGGGTGAAGCGCCGATGGGAGGAAGGCCAGAAAGGCCGCATCGACGTCTACAACCTGGATTTGCTGAGGGTCACCGAAACTGCGCGGACCTCGGCCTCGGCCAGCGAACTGGACCGGCTGCGCTCCGGCCTGTTCGAGATGCTGGACCAGGTGGTCAACGACCTGGACAAGGACCGGATCGACGGTCAGGGTTTCCAGTATTTCGCCTTTACCTGGCGTGTCGCACTGGATGCGATAACCGCACGGCAGGCCGAACTGGACGGCAAGGCCGGAAATTCCAGAAGAAAATCCGGCAAACTATCCACGGAAGTATAGTGGATTCCGTGGTCAATTTGTTTTACCAATTGACCGGAACAAGGGCCGAGGGCTGACACCATGACGACAATTACCTGCATCGAGGATCTCCGCAAGCTGGCCCAGCGCCGGGTGCCGCGCATGTTCTATGACTACGCGGACTCAGGCTCGTATACGGAGAGCACCTATCGCTCCAACGAGAGCGACTTCTCGAAGATCAAGCTGCGCCAGCGGGTGGCGGTCGATATGGACAAACGCACCACCAAGACCACCATGATAGGCGAACAGGTCGCGATGCCCGTAGCCCTCGCACCCACCGGCCTGACCGGCATGCAGCGCGCCGACGGCGAGATCCTGGCGGCCAAGGCGTGCGAGAAGTTCGGCGTGCCTTTCACCCTGTCCACCATGTCGATCTGCTCGATCGAGGACGTGGCCGAGCACACCAGCAAGCCGTTCTGGTTCCAGCTGTACGTCATGCGCGACCGTGACTTTTCGAAAAATCTGATCAGCCGCGCCAAGGCCGCAGGATGTTCGGCGTTGGTGCTTACGGTTGACCTGCAGATTCTCGGTCAGCGCCACAAGGACGTGAAGAACGGCCTCAGCGCGCCGCCCAAGCCGACCCTTGCCAACATGATCAATCTGGCGATGAAGCCGCGCTGGTGCCTCGGCATGCTGGGCACCCAACGGCGCACCTTCCGCAACATCGTCGGCCACGCGAAGGGCGTCGACGACATGTCGTCCCTGTCGAGCTGGACCAACGAACAGTTCGACCCCAAGCTCAACTGGAAGGACCTGGAGTGGATCAAGAAGGAGTGGGGCGGCAAGTTGATCCTCAAGGGCATCATCGACCCGGAGGACGCCAAGAAGGCCCTGACCGTCGGCGCCGACGCCATTGTGGTGTCCAACCATGGCGGACGCCAGCTTGACGGCGCCATCTCTTCCATCGCCGCCCTCGGCCCAGTGGTCGACGCGGTCGGCGACAAGGTCGAAGTGCACATGGATGGCGGTATCCGCTCAGGGCAAGACGTGCTCAAGGCAAAGGCGCTCGGCGCGCAAGGCACCTATATCGGCCGCGCCTTCCTTTATGGGCTCGGCGCCATGGGCGAGGAAGGCGTGACCAAAACGCTGGAAATCATCCAGAAGGAGCTCGACATCACCATGGCGCTGTGCGGCATGCGCGACGTCAACGACCTGTCGCGCAGCAACCTGCTGCTGCCGGACAGGTGGTGGTGAGCGGCCATCCACCGGCCAGGTGCCTGCGAATGAGTTGCGCGGCCACCCCTTAATGCCCGCCGCCGAGGCTTGCAGGCGGGGCTCTGGTGAGCTCCGGCACCTTTTGCGCGGGCGGCGTGTTGCGCGACCGCCCGGTGCGCACGATGCCGTCAATCACCGTCATCCCGACGCCGGGCAGGTTGCCGAGCTGTATCGACTCCAGCATGTTCTTGCCCGGCGCATGCTGGGCCTGGTCGACGAACACGAAGTCGGCAGCACGCCCCACCTCGACGATGCCGCAATCAAGCGAGCGGCGGAGCGCGGTATTGCCGGTGCCAAAGCACCAGGCGTTTTCAGCCTTCACGTTGCCCAGCGACGACAGCATGGCGATAATGCGCAGGATGCCGAGCGGCTGCACGCCCGAGCCGGCCGGCCCGTCGGTGCCCAGAATGATCTGGTCGAGCTTGCCCAGTTCGCGCGCGGTGTTGAGCGTGAGAAGGGCTGCACGCTCATTCCCGTTGTGCACGATTTCCAGCGCCGCCTTGCAGTTCTCGCACAGGCACTTGATCTGGTCATCCGGCAGCGCGGAATGTCCGCCATTGATGTGACCGACAACGTCGGTGCCGGTCTCCAGCACCATGTCGGCATCGATCAAGCCGGAGCCTGGGATCGATGGCCCGCCGGTATGGATGGTGGACTGGATGCCGTACTTGCGCGCCCATGACACCATCTGGCCGGCGGTCTTGCCATCCTTGACGGTGCCAAGCCCGACCTCGCCGAGAAACTTCACGCCCGCCGCTGCCAGTTCCTGGAAGTCATGCTCTTCCATGCCGTGCTCGATGACCGGCGCGCCGGCCAGCACCTTGACGCCTGACGGGCGGAAATTGTCGTACCAGCGCTGGGCGGCAATCGACATGGCCTTGAGCCCGATAATATCCTTGGGCCGGCCCGGCATGTGCACCTCGCCGGCCGAAATCATGCAGGTCACGCCGCCATGCAGGGTCGAGTCGATCCAGTTCAGCTGCTGCTGGCGCGGGGTGTAGTCGCCCACCACCGGGTGCACGTGGCTGTCGATCAGGCCGGGCGACAGGGTCGTGCCATGCGCATCGACTTCGGTCGTCGAGCCGGATGTGTCGAAATCGTCCTCCTTGCCGATGGCGGTGATCCTGCCGTCTTCGGCTATCACGCATTCGGCGTCCATGATCGGTTCCTCCATGCGGCCGGTGAGGATCATGCCGATATTGCGGATGACGAGTTTGGAGCTTGAGGACATGGGTCACGTTCCCTCGGGGTTGTCAGGTAAGCTTCTTCAGCAGGTCTATGAGCTGGGTGTGCTCTGCATCGTTCAGCCCGGCCACGGTGCGCGCGGTGATCTCAACCGCCTTTGCGGCAGCAGCGCGGTACTCACGTTCACCCTCGGGGCTGAGCGACAGGTAGATGCGGCGCTGGTCGCGCCCGTCGCGCCGGGTGGCGATCAGCCCACGCTTGCGCAGCCGGTCCACCACCCCCTTGATGGTGGCCGCATCCATCGACGCGTGCCGGCCGAGTTCATTCTGCGACAGCGGCCCGGACTCGGCCAGCTTGGCCAGCGCGGCGAACTGGGTGGGCGTGAAGTCAGGCAGCAACGAGGAGAAGATGGCCAAGTGGCGCTGCTGGGCGCGGCGCAGCAGGTAGCCTACCTGCTCATCCAGCCGGTAACGGGCATTTTCGGCGGTGTCGGGATCGGTCTTCGCTGCGCTCATGACCGCAAAGTCTGGCAGCAAACGCAGCCAATTGCAATTTGTTGGCACGCATATGGAATCGGTGTCACGTCGCCTGTGAGCACGCATTGGTCGCATGGCTGATTGACTCGACTTTCGGGCCGGTGCTACCGGTTGCAGTGTTCAAGGTTCTTCATCCGCGGGATCGTCATGCTTGCGGTGAAGCGAAGAGGGAATCCGGAAGGGCTCAAGTGTTTGCCCCAGCCGGAGCTGCCCCCGCAACTGTGAACGTTGAGGCGACTTCCAAAAGGCCACTGGACCAAGCTGGTCCGGGAAGGTCGAAGCCGCCGTTGAGACGTGAGCCAGGAGACCTGCCTTGAGCCGCCCACCTCATCCCGGTGCGGGGAAGCGCCAGGAGCTGTGATTTCCGCAGTGGTGGTTCGTTTCCGTCACCGTTTGCGGGGATTGCAAGTGAAAGGCCGGCTACAAGGCTAGACATATCCCCGAAGCTAGAACAGAGGCTCGGAACGGCAGGCAAAACATGCCTGCCGAGGGGACAGAGGATGAAAATACACCTGAAATCCGCAATGACGCGGGCGGTACTGCCGCTCGCGGCGCTGGCGCTTGCAGCACCGGCAATGGCCGAAACCGTCGATATCGGCGAGATCGTGGTCACGGCCAACCGCACCAAGTCCGACAAGGCCAAGGTCGGCTCCACCGTCGAAACGGTGAGCAGCAAGGACATCAAGCAGCAGTCGCTGCCGACCGTACAGGATTACCTTGCGCAGGAGCCGGGCGTCAGCATTTCCAGCCAGGGCGGCATTGGTCAGGAGACCACGCTGATTGTGCGCGGCGCGGACAAGAAGTACGTCAAGACCCTGTGGAACGGCATTGACCTGTCGGACGCATCGGCCCCCCAGGTGCAGGTTTCTCCCGAGCACCTGCTTGTTGGCGGCGTCAACAACATAGAAATTCTCAAAGGCTCGCAGTCGACACTCTACGGCGCCGATGCAGTGGCCGGCGTGATTGGCATCTCCACGCTCGGTGACTTTGAGGAAGGCATCCGCTACATCGTCTCCGGCGAGGCCGGATCGTTTGGCACTTTCCGCGGCCACCTCGGCACGCAGGCAGCCCTGTCCGACGGCAGCCGCTTCGCCGCCGGTGTAACAGGTCTGACGACGGACGGCATTTCTGCCGCCGACGCACGCAACGGCAACACCGAGCGTGACGGATATGATAACGTTACCGTTTCGCTGGCGGGAGAAAAGGTGCTTGATCAGTATCTCACAGCGTTCGGCGCGTTGCTGTATATCGACTCCGAATCCGAGTTCGACAATGGCGGGGCAGATCCCTCAGATAATCCCGACAATGTCGCCCAGCGGCGTCAATTTGCTGGCCGGGCAGGTCTCACTTCGACTTCTCTCGATGGTCGCTGGCGGAACACCGTTTCAGTTCAGATGAACGACATATCTCGCGAATCCTTCAGCACTGGCGTGTTCAATGGACAGCCTTTCTCCTCGACCTACTTGCCCAGCTCCACGCGGCAGAAAGGCGACTGGTTGAGCGAGTATGACGTTAGTGAACAGGTCACCGTACAGGCTGGCGCAGACTATGAGCGCCAATCCTTCGCCGACAACTTCGGCAGCAGCAATGACGCCGAAATTTTCGGCGCATGGGGCCAGCTTCTATGGTCGCCGGTTCAAAACGCCACGCTGACCGGCGCGGTGCGTCATGATGAGCATGGCGATTTTGGCGGCTACACCACCTGGCGAACCACAGCCGCCTACACCTTCGAGGAGACCGGCACCAAGCTTCGCGCCTCTGCAGGTACCGGCTTCCGCGCGCCCAGTCCGTTCGAACTGGGCTACGATCCTTTTGGTCCACAGGGTCCAAACACCAATCTAAAGCCGGAAGAAAGCTTCTCTTGGGATGCAGGATTCGATCAGACCGCGCTGGATGGACGTCTGTCGTTCGGCGCAACCTACTTCGTGCTCAACACCGACAATCTCATTGATTACAGCGTGGCCGAGGATGCTTATGTCCAAACGCTTGGCAAGACCGAGCGTGACGGAGTGGAAGCATATCTGGCTTATGCCCTGACTGACTGGGCCGATCTCACTGCCGCCTACACCTTCACCCGAACAGTCGAAGCAGACGGCGACCGCCGTCCGCGCGTACCAAAGCATGACATCGTACTCGGGCTGTTCACGAGGCCCACCGAACGCTGGAACACGGCGACCACGGTGCGCATAGTCAAGGACACCGTCGACGTGGTGAACAACAACCTCGTCCCCCTCGACGACTACGTACTGGTCAACGCCAAGGTGGGCTACGAACCCATCGACGGACTGGAAGTCTACGTGCGCGGCGAAAACCTGCTCGACGAGAAGTACCAGGTGGTGCGCGGGTATGGCACGCCGGGCGCTTCGGTCTATGGCGGCTTCACGATGCAATGGTGACGAAACGGGCAGTCGAAAGCGTGATGGCGGGGGTAACGGCGGCTTGGCTGCTGGCCGCTCCCGGCTTGGCGCAAGACCGGCTGCCCACCGTTGCCTCGCTGAACGTGTGCACCGACCAGCTGGCAATGGCGCTCGCCGCGCCGGGCCAGCTCAAGTCGGTGTCGGCCCTGGCCCGCGACCCGATGCTGTCGGCCATGCCCGAAGAGGCAAAGGCTTTTCCGGCCAATCGCGGGCTGGCGGAAGAGGTTTTCACCCTCAAGCCCGACCTGATCGTTACCGGCACCTTCTCCCTGCACAACACCACCGGCCTGCTCCGGCGCCTCGGCTTCCGCATCGAGGAGTTCGACTATTCCCAGTCGCTGGCCACCATCCCGGCCGACATCCGCCGCATGGGGCAGCTGATGCAACGCACTGCCCGCGCCGAGGAAATCGCCTCCGGCTTCGAGAAAAAACTGGCGGGCCTGACACCGCTCAAGTGCCGCCGCAAGCCGGTCGCCATTGCCTATGGCCAGCGCGGCATTTCACTCGGACCGGGTACGTTGGCCCACACCGTGATCGAGGCAGCGGGATTTGAAAACCTCGCGGCAAGGGTAGGCCTCGACGGCATGTCCCCGTTTCCGCTGGAACTGCTGGTTGCCAGCCCGCCTGACCTCATCATTCTGCCGGGCGCAACGCCGGGCGCACCGGCACTCGCCGACGAGGCGCTCAGCCACCCGGTCCTGAAGAAGCTGCCCGGCACCGTAACCGCCAGCTTCTCGCGCGCCGCCCTGTGGTCGTGCGGCGGGCCGTTCACGCTGGACGCGTTGCAGGAATTGCACGCGCTGGCCGAACGGTTGACCCCCTGCAAGCCGGAGACGGGGTCATGAACCGGCGACTTCTAATCGCAAGCCTTGCCATTGCAGCGCTCGTCCTAATGCTGGTGTCGATGCTGACCGGACCGGCGGGCCTCGGGCCGGTTCAAAGCATCCGCGCACTTGTTGCAGGCGGCGACGAGGCTGCCATGCTGATCATGCGCGAAATCCGCCTGCCCCGCGCCCTGCTGGCAGCGCTCGTGGGCTTCAGCCTGGGCGTATCCGGTGCTGCGCTGCAGGGATTTCTGCGCAATCCGCTGGCCGAACCCGGCATCATCGGCGTGTCCGCCTCCGCGGCGCTGGGCGCAGTGCTGATGTTCTATACCGGCATCGCCGGCGCTTCGCTCCTGGCATTGCCCGCAGGCGCGCTGGCGGGCGCAGCCGTGTGCGTCTTCGCGCTCATCGCCATTGCCTCGGCGCGCGCCTCCACCATCACGCTCATTCTCGCAGGCGTCGCCCTTTCGAGCCTTGCCGCCGCACTGACGTCGCTGGTGCTCAACCTGTCGCCCAATCCGTTCGCCGCCTACGAGATCATCTTCTGGCTGCTGGGCTCGCTCAAGGACCGCACCATGGATCACGTCTGGCTGGCGCTGCCGCTGATGGCGCTGGGATGGGCCGCGCTGTGGTCTTCGTGCCGCGCGCTGGACGCCCTCTCGCTCGGTGAGGAAGGCGCAGCCGGTCTCGGCGTGAACCTGGCCCGCGCCCGGCTCTTCATCATTGGTGGCGTCGCGCTCAGCGTTGGCGCTGCAACAGCGGTCACCGGGGCGATCGGCTTTATCGGGCTCATCGTGCCACACCTGATCCGGCCGCTGACCGACCGGTTGCCGGGCAACCTGCTGCTGCCATCCGGCCTTGGCGGAGCGGCCCTTCTGACAGCGGCTGACATTGTCGCCCGGTCCGCAATCGTCGAGCGCGAGCTGAATGTCGGCGTGGTCACCGCACTGATCGGCGCGCCGTTCTTTCTCTGGCTGGTGGTGCGCTCGCGCCGGGAGGTGTTCTGATGAGCATCTCGGCACAAGACGTTTCGGTCAGGCTGGGCGAGCGCGAAGTGGTGCACGGCGTATCGCTCACCCTGAAGTCCGGTCAGGTGACAGGCCTGCTCGGCCCCAATGGCGCGGGCAAGTCCACCCTGATGCGTGCGCTGGGGGGGCAGCTTGCCCACTCCGGTTCCATCATGCTGGATGGCGAGCCGGTGGCGCAGATGCAGGATGTGGCCCGCGCCAGGCGCATCGCGTGGCTGCCGCAGTCGCGTGAACTGAGCTGGCCGCTGAGCGTGGAAAACCTCGTCGCGCTGGGCCGTCTGCCGTGGCACGGATGGCGCCGCACCCGCTCACCCGCCGACCGGGAATTGTGCCGCAATGCGATGCAGTTGATGGAAGTCGACGCGCTCGCCCACCGCCCTGCCGACCAGCTTTCGGGCGGCGAACTGGCGCGTGTGCTGATGGCCCGTGCAGTCGCTCAGGACACGCCCATACTGCTGGCCGATGAACCGGCGGCGGGGCTCGACCCGGCCCACCAGATTTCCATGATGGCAGCGATGCGCCAGCTAGCGGGCAGAAGCCGGACAATACTGGTGTCGCTGCACGATCTTTCGCTGGCGGCGCGCTGGTGCGACCGGCTGGTGCTGATGAAGAACGGCCGCGTCGCTGCCGACGGCGCGCCCGGAGCGGTGATGACGAAAGCCGTGCTCGCCCGCGTGTACGGCATCAACGCCGAAATGGGCCACGATGAATGCGGCATGTGGCTGGCGCCGCTTGGCCTGACACAGGGAGACGAAGCACGATGAACGCCTATCTGGCAGACATGTCCGGCGCCATGCAGACGCTGATCGACAAGGGCGGCACCACCATGATCGCGCTCGGCGTGCTGTCCGTGGCCGTTGTGGCGGTGTTCATCGCCCGCACCCTGTCGCTGGCCTTCGCCCGTGACATGAGCCCCGCGCTCGCGGCCGCTGCCCGCGCCGCGGCCGGTCAGACGGCTGTAGCCGGCCGTACGTCGCTCGAGGCTGCAGCCGGGGCAGAGATGGCACGGCTTCGCACGGGCTTCCGCTTCATGGAGCTTGCCGCCACCGCCGCCCCGCTTCTGGGCCTGTTGGGCACGGTTCTCGGCATGATCGAGGCTTTCCGGCAGCTAGAGGCCGCCGGCACCAAGGTCAACCCGTCACTGCTGGCAGGCGGGATCTGGGAAGCATTGCTAACGACGGCGGCCGGCATGGTGGTGGCGCTGGTGGCGCTGACCTGCCTGTCGATCATGGAAAGTCTCGTGGAGCGCGCATCGGCCCGCATCGAGCGGTCCGTCAATGCCATGCTGGCGGGAGGAGCGTGACCCTTGATGGCCTTCCGGATGACACCGCAGGAGAAGCAACGGCGCGGGCCAGACCTGACGCCGGTGATGGACGTTGTGTTCATCCTGGTGGTGTTCTTCATGGTCGTGTCGACCTTTTCCGACACACTGGTAAAGCCGATGCAGGTGAGCCTGCCGGGCAGTGATGAGCCAGCCGCGACGCCGGACACGGCGCGCCTCACCCTGACCGCCGCTGGATTGCAGCTTGACGATCAGCCGGTGCCGCAGGATGAGCTTGCCGCGCGCCTGGCAGCGCTTGGTGGACGCCCGCTTGCTATAGTCGCAAGCGCCGACGCGCCCTACAAGATGCTCCTGGATGCGCTCGACGCCGCCCAGGCTGCAGGGCTTGCCGACGTCAAGGTGCAGGCGCAGCAGGAGGCGGGGCAATGAGTACCGGCTTCACGCTGCCCAGACCGCAACGACGCGCCCGCGGCGCCAACATCCTGCCGCTGATCAACGTGGTCTTCCTGTTGCTGATGTTCATCGTGCTGGCCGGCGTGATCCGCACGCCTGATCCCTTTGCGCTGACCCCGCCAGTCGCCGCGCAGGGAGAGGACGCCCCGCAGCCCGATCCACTCACCACGCTCTATGTGTCGGGCGCGGGAGAACTGCGATTTGCCGACGCGGCAGGCGATGAAGCCGTACTGACCGAGATTGCCCGGCGGGCCTCAGCCGGAGAACTCGCCTCGGTTACCTTGCGGGCTGATGCCGGTGCACCAGCCGCCCGGGTCGTGAAGTTGGTCGAAGCCTTGCGCTCCAGCGGCGTCGGGCGCGTCGAGCTGCAAGCCGAACGGAGGCCATGAGAAGATGCGGTGGCTACTGCCGGCATTTATGGTTTCGGTTGCGCTGCATGGCGCAATGCTGGTGTGGGTCGGCCCGGCAAGTGACAGCCAGCCCGGCAGCGACACATCCGTCTCCAGTACGGTGATCGTGTTCGATACGCCGCCAGCGCCGGCGGTCAGCGCTTCGGATGGAAGCGATGCCGATGCTGCGGCCGCGCCGGCAAGTGAAGGCGCCGACGCCGATACAGCGGACGAGCCTGCCCCTCCCGAGCCGGAGATGTCACAGGTGCAGGAGACCCCCGAGCTCGAACCCGAACCGGCACCGGAACCCGAAGCCCTGCACGAACCGGAACCCGTGGCGACTGAGGCGGCGCCGGAAACCGTCGAACCTGCAGCAGGCGAAATCGCTGAAAAGACGGCAGCCACGCCCGTCGAAGTTGAGACACCGCAGCCAGCGGCTGTGGAACCGGAACCTGAGCAGTCCGCTGCCGTTCCGGTGCCGCAACCGAAGCCGCCCCTGCCGGACGAGGTGGCCAAGCGCATCGAGCGGGAACGGGCCGAAGCCGAGGCAAGGCGCAAGGCGGAAGAACAGCGCAAGGCGGACGAGGCTCGCAAGGAGCAAGAACGGCGCAAGACCGAGGCTGCGCGCCGCGCTGCCGAAGACCGCAAGCAGAAGACCGAGGCAAGACGCAAGCGCGAGGCAGAGAAAGCTGCGGCAAAGGCAAAGGCAAAGGCGAAAGCTGCCGCGCGCGGTGACGGTAAGGATGGCAAGTCAAGCTCCCGCAGCGCGTCGAGCGCCGGCAGCACAGGGCGGAAGGGCGGCGCTTCGGCTGGCGACAAGCGTGCCTACGCCCGCAACGTACTGTCGCATATCCAGCGCTTCAAGCGTTACCCGTCCGGCACCACGGCCAGCGGCGTCGTCCGTCTGGCGGTCAGCATCTCCGGCTCCGGCGCCTTGCGCTCCGCCAGCGTCCGCGGCAGCTCTGGTCATTCGGTGCTGGACCGCGCGGCCGTCGCCACGGCGCGTGCCGCCGCGCCATACCCCGCCCCGCCCGGAGGCGGCGGCTTCTCGTTCACGGTGTCGCTGCGCTACACGCGATAGCTTCAACCGCTTGGCAGGCAACCCGCTTGCCCTGTATGACAGGCACCATGAGCAGCAACGCAAAAGCAGACCTGGGCCGCCGTTTCTCGGTCGCGCCCATGATGGACTGGACCGACCGCCACTGCCGGATGTTTCACCGGCAGTTGAGCGCGCGCGCCCTGCTCTATACGGAAATGCTGACCACAGGCGCGGTGATCCACGGCGACCGCGAGCACCTGATGGGTTTCAGCGATGCCGAGCACCCGGTCGCCTTGCAGCTTGGCGGCTCGGATCCGGCAGAGCTGGCCGAGGCTGCCCGCATCGGCGAGGGCGAAGGCTACGACGAGATCAACCTCAACTGCGGATGCCCGTCGGACCGTGTGCAGTCGGGGCGCTTCGGTGCCTGCCTGATGGCCGAACCGGACACTGTGGCCCGCGGCGTCGAGGCCATGCTGAAGGCGGTGAAGGTGCCCGTCACCGTCAAATGCCGTATCGGCATCGACGACCAGGACGCCGAGGAAGACTTCAACCGCTTCATCTCAACGGTGGCGGGCGCAGGCTGCACCACCTTCATCGTGCACGCCCGCAAGGCCTGGCTGCAGGGTCTCTCGCCAAAGGAGAACCGTGACATCCCGCCGCTCGATTACCGCCGCGTGTACCGGCTGAAGCAGGCGCGGCCAGATCTGACCATCGTCATCAATGGCGGCATCGAGGACCTGGACCAGTCACTTGACCACCTGCAGCACGTCGATGGCGTGATGCTGGGCCGCGCCGCCTATCAGCGTCCCTGGCTGCTGGCCGAAGTCGACCGGCGCATTTTCGGCGAGCCGCAGAACCCGGTTTCCTCGCGGGCGCAGGCCGTGACAGCAATGATGCCCTACATTGCAGAGCGCCTGGCCCGCGGCGATTACCTGACGCGCATCACCCGGCACATGCTGGGCCTGTATCACGGCTGTCACGGCGGGCGGCACTGGCGCCGGATGCTGTCGGAAGATGCCCGCGCCCCGGGCAGCGGCACCGGCCTGCTGCGCCATGCGCTTGACCTGATCGAACAGGCCGGACAAGCCCGCGCCGCTGCCGAGTAGGCCTGATCGGCTGGCTGCGCCGAGGTGCGGCGCTGTAACGCCTTCAAACCGCCGCCACCGGGCAATAGTTCAATGGCAATGAGCAACACAACATCCGCCAGCGCAAAGCAGGTTTCGGCACGCCCGGCAGTCCGGGCCTGGCTTGCGTTTGTCGCCTTCATGGTCTTCTGCATGGTCATTGTCGGTGGCGCGACCCGGCTCACTGACTCAGGCTTGTCCATCACCGAATGGCAGCCGCTTCTCGGCGCCATTCCGCCGCTCAGCGAGGCCCACTGGCTGGAAGCGCTGGAGAAATATCGCCAGATTCCGGAATACCAGCTCATCAACAAGGGCATGAGCCTGGACGAGTTCAAGTTGATCTACTGGTGGGAATGGGGTCACCGCTTCCTCGGCCGCACCATTGGCCTCGCATTCTTCGTGCCGCTGATGTTCTTCTGGCTCACCGGACGCCTGGAACGGTCACAGGTGTCCCGGCTTCTTGCATTGTTCGTACTCGGAGGCCTGCAAGGCGCACTGGGCTGGTACATGGTGATGTCCGGCCTTGTGGAGCGCACCGACGTCAGCCAGTACCGGTTGTCGGCCCACCTGACCCTGGCAACGGTCATCTTTGCTGCCCTGATCTGGACGGCGCTTGGCTACGGCAACCAGCGCCGCCCGGCTGCCTGGAGCATTCCACTCGGCGGCGGCGCGCTGGCTCTCATCGGCCTCATCGTTTTCCAGACCGCGCTGGGCGGCTTCGTGGCAGGCCTCGATGCCGGCATGGCATACAACACATGGCCGCTGATGGACGGAAAGTTCATTCCTTCGGGCCTCATGGTCATGGACCCGGCCTGGCGCAACTTCTTCGAAAATGCGCTGACCGTACAGTTCCAGCACCGCATGGTTGCCTACCTGATTGCGGCATTTGCCATCTGGCAGGCCGTGCGCGCCATGGGAGAAAGCTCACCGGCCTCCGTGCGAATGTCCGGCATGGCCATTATCATGGCGGTGCTCGCGCAGATCGGGCTCGGCATATGGACCCTGCTCGCCCAGGTGCCCATCAGCCTTGGCCTGATGCACCAGGGTGGCGCGCTTGTTCTGCTGACGGCCTGCATCTGGCACCTGCATCTCGTCAGTACCGCCGCGTCGTCCGTCCCTTCAACGGCGGGCGCCATTCCCACTGCCTGACAAAGCCGGCGGCCGGACTTGATCCACATCAAGTCCTGAAAGCAGCGATCCCCTATCGTCATCTGCCGTTGACACGCCTCGTGTCAATTCTTCTGACGGGGGAGCAGCCACATGCCTGACGCAGCACACATCCTGGAAAAATTCGCCCAGCCCGTACCGCGTTACACGAGCTACCCGACGGCGCCCCACTTCAAGGCAGACACGGGGCCAGCCCTGATGCAGCAGCTGCTAGCCGGCCTCGACGACGAGACGCCTGTTTCCGTCTATGCGCACATCCCGTTCTGCGACAAGCTCTGCTGGTTCTGCGGCTGTCACACCAAGCACACCACCAAGCATGATCCGATAACCAGCTACATCGGTTCGCTTGAGCAGGAAATTGCCTTGCTGGCCGAACGAACCGATGCTGCCGCGCCAATGGGCCAGCTTCACCTGGGCGGCGGCTCACCCAGCCTACTGACCCCGGAAGACTGCCAGCGCCTGCGCATAGCGCTGGAGGGCACGTTCGTGTTCACGCCTGACAGCGAGATCAGCGTTGAGATCGATCCCTCGGACGTGACGCCTGGCACGCTGAAGGCCATGAAGATCATCGGCCTCACCCGCGCCAGCATCGGCGTCCAGGACTTCGACGAGACGGTCCAGCGCGCCATCAACCGCCCCCAGTCCTTCGAACTGACCCGCGAGGTCGCGGCCGCACTGCGCGAGGCGGGCATCCACTCGCTCAACATCGACGCGCTGTATGGCCTTCCTCTGCAGACCCGCGACCGGCTGGCCCGCACCATCGACAAGGTGATCAGCATCAGTCCCGACCGGGTTGCCCTGTTCGGCTATGCCCATGTGCCGTGGATGAAGAAGCACCAGCAGATGATCCGCGAGGACGACCTGCCCGGCGCGCTGGAGCGCTTCGAGCAGGCAGAACTTGCAGCGCGCATGCTTGAGGATGCAGGCTACCTGAAGATCGGCATCGATCATTTCGCCAGGCCGGACGACAAACTTGCCATCGCGGCGCGCACCGGTCACCTGCGCCGCAATTTCCAGGGCTACGTGACCGACCAGTGCAGCACGCTGATCGGGCTTGGCGCGTCGTCCATCGGGCGTTTCGACGGCGGCTACATCCAGAACATCGTGCCAACCGGACAATACCAGACAGCAGTCGCCAACGGCCTTCTGCCGGCGGCCAAGGGCTTTGCCATGAGCCGCGACGACGAGATTCGCGGCTGGATGATCGAGCGGCTGATGTGCGACTTCAAGCTGACGTTCCAGACGCTGGAAGACCGCTTTGGCGCTACTGCAACGCCTTACGTGGCAGAGGCGCTCCGCGTCGCCGCCTGTGAGGGCGACGGACTGTGCGAGGCGAATGGCGAGGAATTTTTCATTCCTGAAGACGCCCGTCCGTTCGCGCGCATCGTGGCAGCGCGCTTCGACGCTTACCTGAACGATTCCGGAGCGCGGTACTCTCGCGCGGTATGACTTCTGTTCAGGCCGGACGCGGCGAGAGGCTCATCCGCGTGAACAGCAGCCACGCGCCGATCATCATGTTGATCAGGTTCCAGGCGATGCCGTTCATGAACGCCATCTGGTAGGAACCGGTGATGTCGTAGATGAAGCCCGACACCCAGCCACCAAGCGCCATGCCCACCACCGTCGCCATCAGCACGACGGAAACCCGGGTGCCTGCCTCGCGCGCCGGAAAGTAATCGCGCACGATCAGCGCATAGCTTGGCACGATGCCGCCTTGTGACAGCCCGAAGAGCGCCGAAACGATGTAGAGCGACATCAGCCCGTCGAACGGCACATACAGCAGCAGCGCGAGGCATTGCAGCGTGGAGCCGAGCAGCATGGTGCCAACCCCGCCGATCCGGTCGGCGATGAGGCCCGAAGCCAGCCGGCTCACCACGCCGAGCCCAAGCATGACGGAGAGCAACTGCGCACCGTGCGCCGAGCCGTATCCCAGGTCGCCGCAATAGGCCACCATGTGAACCTGGGGCATCGACATCGCCACGCAACAGGCAATGCCGGCGAGCACCAGCAGCGTTTGCAGCACCGGCTTCGGAGCCGGCAGATAGTGGGCTGGCCGGGCACTGACCGGCCTTGAATCCCGGCTCACGTCGGGCTTCAGCCTCAACATCAAGGCCAGAGGCACCATCGTCACCACGCACGCCACCGCAATGATGCCATAGCACTGCCGCCAGCCCATGGTGTCGATGCCGTACTGCAAGAGCGGTGGCCAGATAGTGCCGGCCAGGTAATTACCACTGGCGATGATGGCGACTGCGATGCCACGACGCCGCAGGAACCAGTGAGACACGTCCGCCACCAGTGGCCCGAATGTGGCGGAGCTGCCCACCATGCCGATCAGCAGCGCCTGCACGGCAAGGAACTGCCAGTAGTCCTGCGTAACCGCCGCCAGCGCATATCCAAGCCCCAGCATCACCGCGCCGATCATCAACGGCACCATGATGCCAAACCGGTCCGCGAGCCGGCCCATCACGATGCCGCCGAAAGCGAAGCCGACCAGGGTCAGGGTATAGGGAAGCGATGCGCTGCCGCGGCTCACGCCGAATTCGGCCTGGATGGTGGGCAGCACCACCACGCTCGACCACAGGCCGATACCGCCAATGGTGGCCAGCAGCAGCGACACCAGCAGCCGCCGCCAGGCATAGCCACTGTCGACCAGCGCACCCGAACCGGATGACGTCCTTGCCCCGATACTGCCCATGATGAACCGGCTGTGCCTGCCCCAAGCTGCCTCTTGAAACCACCCTAGTTGATCGCTGCGGCCGCGTCGAGCAGGGAGCTAACTAATTGTGGCGACTTGATGATTTTTCGGTGCCTCCGGTTTTTGAACGGAACCTGACAGGGTCACGACCCATTGGTTCGGCATGACAGCAACAAGCAAGGAGACAAGAAAATGAAGTTCAAGTCCTCCGCCCTTGCCATCACGGCACTAGCAACAGCAATGCTAGCTGCACCAATCAATGTCGCCTCAGCTACTCCCGCCGGCATGACCTCTGCATCCACCGGTATCCTCAATGGAATCGGCTCCAGCACCGATGTCGTGGATGCGCAGTACCGCCGCAAGAAGAAGCGGTCCATGCGGCATCGTTCGCGCCGGCACCATTGGCGTGGCCACCGTGGTTCGCGCCACTGGCGTCCGGGTTACCGGCGTCACTCCAATGGCTGGTGGTTCCCGCTTGCCGCGTTCGGTGCACTTGCGGCCGGAGCAGCAGCCAACGCCGCTGGCTTGCCGCCGGAACACTACGGATGGTGCGATGACCGCTATCGCAGCTGCGATTATGAGACCAACACCTTCCAGCCCTACAACGGGCCCCGCAAGCGGTGCAACTCGCCGTACGACGGCTACTGATTGCCTCGCCGTCGCACAAGGCAGCCCGCCGGAACTGTTCCGGCGGGCTTCTTTTTGGTCAATGACCTGAAAGCGTAAAGGCTCAGCTCATCGCCTGGTTGAGATCGGCGATGATGTCGGCCGCATCCTCGATGCCAATTGACAAGCGTACCACGTCAGGCCCCGCACCCGCCTTCTTCAGCTGATCGGGCGTCAGCTGCGAGTGGGTGGTCGAGGCCGGGTGGATAATCAGCGAACGGGTGTCGCCGACATTGGCCAGGTGCGACAGCAGCTCGACCTTAGACACGGTCGAAACACCGGCATCGTAGCCGCCCTTTAGCCCGAAGGTGAACACCGCGCCCGCACCCTTCGGGCAATACTTCTGGTGCAGTTCGAAGTCCTTGTCGCCCTTCAGCGCGGCATAGCTGACCCAGGCGACGCGCTTGTCCTTGGCCAGCCACTTGGCAACCTTCAGCGCGTTGTCGCAATGCTTCTGCATGCGCAAGGACAGGGTTTCCATGCCGGTCAGGATCATGAAGGCATTGAACGGCGAGATGGCGGGGCCGAGGTCGCGCAGGCCCAGCACGCGGCAGGTAATTGCAAACGCGATGTTGCCGAAGGTCTCCCACAGCACCATGCTGTTGTAGGAGGCGTTGGGCTCGCTCAGTAGCGGGAACTGACCCTTGTTCTTGCCCCAATCGAAATTACCGCCATCGACGATGATGCCGCCCATCGAGTTGCCGTGGCCGCCGAGGAACTTGGTGGCCGACTGAACGACAATGTTGGCGCCGTGCTCGATCGGCCGGCAGAGGTAGGGCGAGGCAAGCGTGTTGTCGACGATCAGCGGGACGTGCGCCTTCTTCGCCACCTTGGCGATTGCCTCGATGTCAGTGACGCGGCCGCCCGGGTTGGCGATGGACTCGATGAAGATCGCCTTGGTCTTCTTGCTGACAGCCTTCTCGAACGACTTGATGTCGTCGATGTCGGCCCAAACCACGTTCCAGCCGAACGACTTGAACGAATGGTTGAACGCGTTGATCGAGCCGCCATACAGCTGGCGGGCGCAGACGATCTCGTCGCCCGGCTGCATCAGGGTATGGCAGATGATGAGCTGTGCGGAGTGACCCGAGGCGACTGCGAGCGCGGCGGTGCCACCTTCAAGCGCCGCCACCTTCTCTTCCAGCACGGCCTGGGTCGGGTTCATGATGCGGGTGTAAATATTGCCGAAGGCGCGCAGCGCGAACAGGTCGGCGGCATGCTGGGCATCATCGAACACGAATGACGTTGTCTGGTAGATCGGCGTGGCGCGCGCGCCGGTGGCCGGGTCCGGCTTGGCGCCGGCATGGATGGCTAGGGTGTCGAAACCAGGCTTCTTGTCGCTCATGTTGAAAATCCTCCCGCGCTGAAGCAATTCCAGGAAAAGTGGTTGCCAGCCTTCCGTTCGGAATTGCGGCAATGAAACTTCGGATCAGCCTTCTAGCAAAGGGCGTCATTCCAAACAATCGTTCTTTTAAAGGAACGACTTGCAGGTGCAGGCGCATTCGCTATATTCACCGTCCATCCGTTGGGGAGCCCGCTTCATGGGCTGAGAGGCGCTGATTACAAGCCGACCCATCGAACCTGATACGGGTAATGCCGGCGAAGGGAACGGGAATGACAGCAGCTTGATTGTCGTTAGCGCATTGTCAGCTCCGTTGTCCGCAAGCCGGCCGCTTGCCGGACACGACGCAACGCAAGACCGCAAGGGAGCAACAGCCATGCGCCTGATCTTCTCACTCATGCTACTAGTCATGACCAGCATCTCCGCGCACGCCGCCGACAAGATGACCGTGATCCTCGACTGGTTCATCAACCCGGACCATGGGCCGATCATCGTCGCGCAAGAGAAGGGGTACTTCAAGGACCAGAACCTCGAGGTCGAGATCATTGCCCCGGCAGACCCGGCAGACCCGCCCAAGCTGGTGGCCGCCGGCAAGGCCGATCTTGCCGTTTCTTATCAACCGCAGTTGCACCTGCAGATCCACGAAGGCCTACCGCTCGCCCGCGTCGGCACGCTGGTCGCCACCCCGCTCAATTGCCTGCTGGTGATGCAGGACGGCCCGATCAAGTCGATTGCCGACCTCAAGGGCAAGAAGATCGGCTTCTCCGTCGCCGGCGTCGAGGAAGCAATCCTCACGGCGATCCTCAAGCCCCATGACCTCACGCCGAAGGACGTCGAACTGGTCAACGTCAACTGGTCCCTGTCGCCGTCGCTGATGTCGGGTCAGGTCGATGCCGTGATCGGCGCGTTCCGCAATTTCGAACTCAACCAGATGGACATCAATGGCGCCAAGGGCCGCTGCTTTTACATCGAGGAAGAGGGACTGCCTGCGTATGACGAGCTGATCTACGTGGCCAACACCAACTCGATGAACAAGGACACGATTGCCCGCTTCCTCGCCGCCACCGAGCTTGCCACCCAGTACATCGTCAATCACCCGACGGAGAGCTGGGAAGTCTTTTCCGCCACCTCGAAGGAGCTGCAGGACGAACTCAACAAGCGCGCCTGGGCTGACACGCTGCCGCGCTTTGCGCTGCGTCCGGCCGCCTTCGATGCCGGCCGCTACAAGCGCATGGAAGCCTTTCTCAACGAGGCAGGCCTGGTGCCGTCGATCAATCCGGTCAGCAAGATCGCCGTCGACGTGACCGCCGACTGAGCGGCTAGGCAAGAGGCGCCATAATGATCCGCATCACCGGCAGCTTCAGCTATCAAGGCCAGCGCCTTTTCGAGGGCATCGACTTTGCCCTCGAGCCGCGTGCCTGGACTTGCCTGCTGGGCCCGTCGGGCGTGGGCAAGTCAACGCTGCTGCGTTTGCTCGCCGGCCTGGAGACTCACGGCGAATTCCACGGCCACATCGAGACCGGCGATGGCGAATTGCTGGAAGGCCGCGTTGCCTACATGGCCCAGCAGGACCTGCTCATGCCGTGGCTCGATGTGACCGGCAACGTGACGCTGGGCGCCAAACTCAGAGGCGAAACGCCAGACCTCGACAGGACCATGACCATGATTGCCGCCGTCGGGTTGGAGCCGCACCGCCACAAGTACCCGCGCGAACTCTCAGGCGGCATGCGCCAGCGTGTGGCCCTGGCCCGCACCTTGATGGAAGACAAGCCGTTCGTATTCCTCGATGAACCGTTCTCGGCCCTGGACGCCCGCACCCGGGCCGAAATGCAGGAACTGGCCTTCGGACTGCTGGACGCGCGCACCGTGTTGCTGGTCACCCATGACCCGGCCGAGGCAGCACGCCTGGGCCACCGCATCGCGATCCTCGACGAAACCGGTCTGCGCGAAACTCCGGCAGGGCCTTCCAGGCCGCTGCGGGCAGCAGATGCGCGCGCCACGCTGGAGTTGCAGTCAAGGCTGCTGCAAGACCTTCGCAAGGCACATGCCGCATGAACCGGGCCTTGTGGATCGCACTGTCCGCCGCCTTCGCCATTGGTCTTTGGCAGGCAATCGTCTCGCTGACGGGCGTGCCGCACTTCATCCTGCCCGCACCGCTGGCTGTACTGAACACCCTTATCGAGTCCCGGGAACTGATTGCCGAACATGCGCTCGTCACCATGACCGAGGTGGTGCTCGGCCTGATCGCGGGATCGGCGCTGGGCTTTGCCACCGCCCTGCACCTGATGTCGTCGCCCACCGCGCGCCGCCTGCTGATGCCGGTCATGGTGTTCTCGCAATCGGTGCCGGTGTTCGCACTGGCGCCGGTGCTCACCCTGTGGCTGGGCTATGGCATCTGGTCGAAGATCGTGATGACCATCCTGATCATCTACTTTCCGGTCACCTCGAACTTCCTTGACGGGCTGCAGCGCACCGAGCCCGGCTATCTCGATCTTGCCCGCTCGATGCAGGCGCGCCCGCGCGAAGTGATGTGGCGCATCCGGGTGCCCGCCGCCCTGCCCGCGTTCGGTTCGGGCCTCAAGCTCGCCGCCGTCTATGCCCCCATCGGCGCCGTGATCGGCGAATGGGTCGGCGCGTCGAATGGTCTAGGATACCTCATGCTGCTGGCCAATGGCCGCATGAAGATCGACCTCATGTTCGCCGCCCTGTTCGTGCTGGCGGTGTTCACCATCGCCATCCATTCCCTGGTTTCGCTTCTGGCCGCCTGGCTTGCCCGGCGCGCCACCGGCGCCGCTGCCAGCTAGGCCATGATGCGGTCGGCCAGCCAGCCCACGCCATAGGCTAACGCGCACGCAGCAGTACCGATGGTCAGCGTTTCAAGCCCCGACCGCCACCACGACGCCAGCGCCCACCTGCTCTTGATGCTGCCGATGGCAAAGAACGCGATGAAGGTCGTCACCAGCGCCGTCTCAAAGGCGGCAGACATGCCAAGCATGTAGGGCAACAGCGGAATGAGACCGAACAGCATGAAGGACACGAAGGTGGACACCCCGGACTTCAATGGCGAGCGCAGGTTGGTCGACAAGCCGTACTCTTCCGCCAGCATGGTGTTGACCCACGTGTCATGATTCGAGGTGATCGCGCCGACAACATCTTCGAGCGCCTGTCCGGACAGCCCCTTGAATTCGAGTATCTGCCGCACTTCCTCACGTTCGCCATCAGGATCCAGCGAGATGTGGCGCTCTTCGACCTCACGGTAGCGGGCAAGTTCGTCGACCTCGGTCTTGGTGCCGGAATAGTTGCTGGCTGCCATCGACAAGCCATCGGCCAACAGGTTCGCCACCCCCAGTATGAGGATGACTTTCGAGGACAAACCTGCCCCTACGACGCCGGCCACCACAGCAAATGTCGTGATCGCGCCGTCGATTCCGCCATAGACCCAGTCACGCAGGTAGTTGGGGTGGTTTTCTGCATTCAGGCGGGCGCGAATTGCCTCGCGTGTATGCTCGTGTTCAAGTGGCATGGGCCCGGCTCCCTGACCTCTGGAGTGCGTACCAGATCAGAAACTAGGCCAATTCAGGCGTCGTCGGATTGCGCACGATCAACTGCCGGTCCGCCGGGCCGGAAGTAACGTTGGAGTCCGTTTTGCCGTTGTAGAAATCAGTGCACGAATCGAAAATGATAGATGCGGCAACCGCCAAAAGCATCAAGCCGCCAAGGTCCAGCCCGCTTCCGTTCCCCCGGGTTAGGGCTGGACCTTGACCTTCATGATTTGACGCACGGACGGCGCCAAGAGATGAAAGAGCTTCCAGGCTGCGTTGCCTGCCGGCGTGCCGTTGCCCCCGGCAACAACCGTCACGGCAAGCCGTCAGTGCGCCCTCCGCTCAAAGTCATCAGTATTCATCCTATTTGACGGCGACAATCCGGTTTGCGAACAATGTATCCAGAAAGCGAATGCATAAGGAAAATCTGCCGGTGCGTGGACAGGCAATCCGCTCAGACTGGTAAACAATGCGATGACACGCGGTAGCAGGCCTGATCGCAGACAAACACTGTTCACGCACAGTTTGAAGCGGTTGACGTCTCAGGATGAAGTCTGGCAACACTGTGAAACGGTGTTCAGCGGCTTCAGGGATTTTCGCTTCATCAAGCCGGCAGCAGCCAAATTCCTGCATTCGGCGGCGGTTGGTACCGGAAGTTTCAGGCTCATATCGGTTTACTCATGCGGCCATGAGATCGCGCTGAGCGAGACAGAGACGTGCGGCATTCTTGTCCCGATGCGCGGGCAGCATAAAGGTGCGGACAGTAAGTCAGGCGCTTGAAGCGAAGCCGGGCGACGGCATCATCGCCATGCCCGGACAGAGGCATACGTACCTCAGTCCCGGATACCTGGGCATTGCTGCCTTTATCGATGAGCTTGCCTCACACCTTTGCAGGCAGCTTAGCCGGCCCAGCACGCAATTGCGGTCGTTCATCAGCTATTGCGTGGATACCTGCGACACTAGCAGCCATCTGGCTGCAAGTCCCACGGCCCTCTCCTCGATGGCAGGCCTGCTTGGCGAACTGGTTTCACAATCGCTCAACGGTCCGGAACCGGAATGTTCAAGGCCGGGTTACAGCTCCAGCCTGGAGCGGCACGTCCTGGCTGCAGAAGCCTGGATCGATGCCCAGGGAGGCGAAAACTATTCGGTCAGCGACCTGGCGACCGCTGTTGGCTTGAACCTGCGATCTCTCCAGGTGGCCTTCCGCCGCCATTGCGGCTGTACACCCCGCCAGGCCAACGAGCGCAGACGCCTCGATCGCGTCCGCAATGCCCTTCTGATTGGCCAGCCAGGGCGCAGTGTGACCAGTGTCGCAATGGAAAATGGCGTGCTGCATCTGGGTCGCTTCGCAGCAAGTTACCGCCAGCTCTTCGGCGAAAGCCCTTCCGAAACCCTAAGGCGGTCCCGCAACTAGCCCTCGGCGCGATCGCTGCCTGCCGGGGCGATATCTGGTGCGTCAGTTCTTGCGAATGCCGAGCGACTGCATCTTGCCGGAGCCGTGCAAAGCCTGCTTCTTCGATGACAGCACGCCGGAATTGCCGCCCACCCAGTTCCACTCGCCCGACAGCTTGCCATACTCGATCTTCGGACAGCGGTTCATCACCACCTTGATGCCGGCAGCCTCGGCCCTTGCCGCAGCCTCGTCATTGCGCACGGTCAGCTGCATCCAGATGACCTTCGGCAACGGGTCGAGCGCGAGCGCCTCGTCGACCACCCCGCCTGCCGCTTCGGAATTGCGGAAGATGTCGACCATGTCGACGGGCTCCGGCACCTCCGCCAGCGACGCAAATACGGGCCTGCCGAGTATCTCCTTGCCGGCCATGCCCGGATTGAGCGGGTAGACCTTGTAACCCTTGTCGATCATGTACTTGGTGACAAAGAAGGACGGGCGCACTTCGTTGGCCGAGGCCCCGACGATGGCCACCGTCTTCACGCTGTCTAGAATGCCACGGATGTAGTCCGGGTCATAACTGTCATGGTTGAATGAACTCACTCGTCGCTCCACCTGGGCTGGCGCTTTTCGAGGAAGGCGCTGATGCCTTCTTTGGCATCCTTCATCATCATGTTGTCGACAATCGCCCGGGACGCCAGCTCGTATGCCTCGCCGAGCGGCTTCTCGATCTGCTGGTAGAACGCCCGCTTGCCGAGCGCCAGCACCGCCTGTGAACGTGCCGCCACCTTTGCCGCCAGCTTCATCGTTTCCTGGGTCAGGTCCTTGTCGAACACGATGCGGTTCAACAAGCCGAGCGTCATGGCCTCATGGGCATTCACCATGGTGCCCGTCGTCAGCAACTCCATTGCCCGCTTGCGGCCGATATTTCGCGACAGGGCCACCATCGGCGTCGAGCAGAACAGGCCGGAGTTGATGCCGTTGACGCCGAAGCTGGCGTTGGTACCGGCCATGGCCATGTCGCACGCAGCCACCAGCTGGCAGCCGGCCGCGGTGGCAATGCCGTTCACCTCTGCGATGATGACCTTGGGATGGTTCACGATCATCTGCATCATCTGCGAGCAGCGGGCAAACAGTGCTTCATAGAAACCCCGCCCGCCGTCTGCATCGGCCCGGTGCGCAGTCATTTCCTTCAGGTCGTGCCCGCCGCAAAAGCCGGGCGCTGAGGCGGCGATGACGATGACCCGCACCTCCGGCTCCTCCGCCGCAAGCTCAAGGTCGGCGATAATGGCGTCGAGCATGGCCATCGATAGCGGATTGCGCTTGGTGCCGCGGTTCAGCGTCATCCTGAGGATGCCGCCGTCATGCAGTTCGCTGAGCACCAGGGGTTCTTCGGCGCCGGATTCAGGCGCGGTAACTGTGGCTTTGGGTTGGTTGGTCAATGTTCACTGCCTCCTGCATCTTCTTCGGTCAGCATCTTAAGCTTTTCGGCCCACTCCTTGTCCTCGCTCAACTTGCGTACCACGTCCTTGTTCTCATTGGACGGCAGCATGGCTTCAAGACTCTCAAGGAGTGACTTCCTGACCTCTTCCTCCAGCGACGTGTCATTACGGATGTTTTCGAGTTCCTGCAGGATCTCCTCTTCCTGCGTGGTCGCCACGGCAGCATAGGCAAAACTTACTGACATTATTGTGTTGTTCCATTCGCCTACCGACTCAAACCCGAAGCTGTTGATGTCGGCTTCGAGCGCCGGCCCTTCCTTTGCCTCGGCGACGAATTGCTCCAGCGTCTCGTATTCGGCGATATCGGTGTCCTGATAGGCGGACTTCAGCTTGATGAAGGCTTCGATGGCGCGCTTGGCTGCATCTTCGGTGAGCGGCACCTGCTCCTGCGCCGCCAGTCCCTCGGCTTCTTCTCCCGAGCGCTCCTCGTGTGTTTCGGACGGCTGCCCGGACGACGCCGGGGGCTCAGAGCCACCGGTCGAAGGCGGCGCTCCCATGCCTTCTTCTTCCTTGGGCGACAACGGCCCGAGTGGCGCCAGCGGTTCACTGCCAAGGCTGCCATCGGGCTTTACCGCGTCCTCCATGCCCTGCAGCCTGCTCTGATCCTTCACCGCGAACGCCTGCACGCCGGTGATGCAGACCACTATGCCACCGAAAAGCGCTGCTGACGCAGCGAATATGCTGGAAGAAGTTTTCATGTTGCGCTGCATACTAAGCCAGCGCACCGGCCTTAGAAAGTACCATTGACGCAGTGATTCAAGCCTTTATGAGGAGCCTGGTGGCAGACCGGCAAAGGGCAGGCTCATGGAATTGCAGTGGACCGCAGACGACGTTTTCGCCTTTCTCCGGCGGGAGTTTCCCCAGGCGCTCGGCAGGGGCATGCAATACGAAGTGCTCGCGCTGGAACCGGAAGCCCTGGACATGCGGCTTGAGGTCGATGACAGCCACCTGCGCCCTGGCGGCACCATTTCCGGCCCTACCATGATGGAACTGGTCGACTGCGCCATCTACGTCCTGCTGCTCGCCCACCACATGGAAGAGGCGCGCCTGGCGGTGACGACCAATCTTGCCATTTCCTTCCTGCGCAAGCCGCAACCTGGTCCGCTAGTGGCAAAGGTGCGGCTGATAAAGCACGGACGCACCCTGTCTGTGGCGCGTACCGATATAGTATCCGAGACCGACGGAAGGCTGGTTGCCAGTTCGGAAGCCACGTATTTCATGGGCGGAAGTTGAGGTAAAATATTACCACATATGTCAACTTATTGAATTTGCTTGGTTTTACAAATTTTTTGGCTTCAGTTTTACCTTGACCTGCGCTGCTGCCGCAGCTAGAACCTGCCGCCAATGGATGCCTTCTGCCGGCCTTGTGCCGCATGGGCTCTCCATCGAGATCAAATCATTCAGGACAACGGTCATGAAAACCTATTCCGCTCGGCCCGCCGAGATCGAGAAGAAGTGGGTGCTGATTGATGCCGACGGGCTGGTTGTGGGCCGTCTGGCCGCTCTTATCGCAACCCGCCTGCGCGGCAAGCACAAGCCATCTTACACTCCCCATATGGACATGGGCGACAATGTCATCGTCATCAACGCCGAAAAGGTGGTGCTGACCGGCAACAAGCGCAATTCCAAGACCTACTACCGCCACACCGGCCATCCGGGCGGCATCAAGGAAGCCAAGGCTGACAAGATCCTTGACGGACGTTTCCCCGAGCGCGTGCTCGAGGCAGCCGTCAAGCGCATGATGCCCGGCGGCCCGCTGACCCGCGCACAGATGTCCAACCTGCGCATTTACGGCGGCAGCCAGCACCCGCATGAAGCCCAGCAGCCCACCGTCGTCGACGTGAAGGGCATGAACGCCAAGAACTCCCTGAGAGGTTGATGGACATGGCTGAAGAAACCACCACCCTGGAAAACCTTGGCGCCGCCATGGGCACCGTTGCCGAAG
>JAHEBA010000260.1 GCA_024642465.1 Alphaproteobacteria bacterium | reverse complement strand
TCGCCTCTATCGCCTGCAGTTCGCTGGCGGCTTTTTGCAGCTTGTCAAACTCGGGTTTGGCGTTGGGGTTGATGCCATGTTTCCTGAACACGACTGCCATTTCCTTGTCGGACTGTCGAATAATCGCCCTGACCTTGGAGCGTTGGGCCGAAGAGAACTTCATCCGCTCCAGGACTTGCGCATCATAGATGTTGGCAGCCCAGCCGCTGGCGGGCGACAGCGTCAACCCGCCGAGCGTGAGCAGGAACATGAGCAGAGGCGTTGCCATGGCTGCGACCTGTCGTCC
Source organism: Alphaproteobacteria bacterium (assembly GCA_024642465.1). Lineage (GTDB taxonomy): Bacteria > Pseudomonadota > Alphaproteobacteria > Rhizobiales > Aestuariivirgaceae > Anderseniella. The sequence continues at coordinate 2,300 of JAHEBA010000260.1, read as the reverse complement.
TGCAGATGACCTGGATGTCGTGTTGTCTGTCATTGTCTATCCTTGTTCTTTTCTGTGACTGGGGCTGTGTCTAAGTCCGACGTGCGAGGTAAGGGGAAACAGGGGGGTCACTTGACGCGCGTCCATGTCTGGGTGAGGCAGAGATATTTCATCAGGCAACCCTCGACCTCCATGGTCTGGCCCTTGGGCGTCAGGTAGATATCATAAACCTTGCCATTTTCGGTATTGTAGACCTGTCCCTCAATATATCCCTTGCCAGGTGCCGGCTTGAGACCTGCCATGATTGTCAGACCCAGGATTGGACGGGACCTGAGCGCGGGGTCGGGATTGTTCGTGTCCACATGGGGCTGACCAGCTTTGTCAAGCGGCTCCTTCAGCCAGACAATGCGGCCGCACAGCGTGTCCTGGCATGGCCCGATCTCGATCCAGGCCTCACCGTCTTCTTCCACCCATACCCCCAGTGCAGCCTCGCGCAGTTGTGCCAAGGCTGGAGATATGCCCCAGCCGGATATCAACATGAAACTGATCACGACAGCGAGCAGTGCGCGGTAACGAGCGTTTGTCATCGAATGCCCTCGAATGGAATTAGCCGAAGACGGCGCAAACATATGATCATCATTGCACAGGCCTCATGAACCAGGAGATCAATTGTGGCAGCACAACCAGCGTACACAGCAATGTAATGGTAATTGCGACAGCAAGAAGTTCACCCATGCTCGCCATGCCGCGATGGGCAGATAGCCACAAGGTTCCAAACGACCCCATGGTGGTAACGCCGGAGATGAGAACAGCTCTGGGCGTCCACGTCCGGATGACATCAGTACCGCTATTCGCCTCACGGGCGCGGGTGATATAATGGATGGCACTGTCGATACCGAGGCCGATGAGCAAGGGCAACACAATCACGTTGGCGAAATTGAACGGTGAATTGAAGACCACTGTATAGCCGGCCAGCAGCGCGCCGGCCAGCAACAGCGGTGCAAGCGTCAGCAGGACGTCTCGTAGCCGGCGCAGGACCACAAACGTCACAATCAGCACCAGGATCACAGAAACGGCGACAGCCTGGCTCATCGATGACGCCACGACCTGCGCCGCGCCAGTTATCTCAACTGGAGCACCGGTGGCTTGCGGTGCAACCTTGAGCACGGCGTTGACAAATTGCGCCTGCTGAGCCGGATCGCGCATGTCTCCGCGGGGCTGAACATTTAATAGCCATCTGCCGTCAGGGGCGATGAATCGTTGGCGCAAGCCATCATCGACGGAATCTCGCGTGACACGGGTAAGACCGGTGAGTTGACGGGTTGTTTTGAACAAGGCTGGAAAACCCTGTACCAGTGAAACCTCCAGAGCCTGGGTGTTGGCTGGAGTGTCCTGGTTGGCAGCCACAAACGCAACAAGCGCCTGTTGAAGCCTCGCTGCTGCAGTGCGGATCTGCGGTGTAGCCATATCCGCCCCGGCCATCGCCGACGCCGCGTCTTGCCACGAGACCAGGTAGTGAATGCGCTCCGCGGGACTCATACCGGTTGCAGGTTCGATTTCTTCCGGCAACAGGTCCGCTATGGCATTGAGTTCGGCAAGCTTCGGATCCTGGTCTGGCGGCAACATTGCATCCAGTGTTTCGACGTCAAGCACCTCGGGCAGGCGTTTCAGCTTTCCGATCAGTTGTTCGGCCGGCTCGCCCGGTGGGCTCAGCACCTGGATGGCAAATGTCTGTTCCGGCTGGTGTGTAACCAGCTCTTCAAATGCCCGCATGCTCGGAGCCGCGGGATCCTTGAGATTGATGGGGTCGCCATCGAAGCGAACTTGCGGGAGCAGCAGCAGGCTAGCAACACCTGCAGCGATCAAGACGCCTGAGGTGACTTTCCGGATGGTTGCGCCGTACCCTGCCAGACGGTCTCGGCTACGGGGCGATAGCCTTGCATAGACTTGGGCAATCTTTGCCTGGGACCCGGGCAAGAGCGACAGAATCGCCGGGACCAGGCTGAGTGCGCCAACAAAGGCAATCACGATGCCGCCCGCCGCAATAATCCCCAGTTGCGCCATGCCGACGAAATCTGTCGGGGTGAACGCCAGGAAGGCCAGCGAGGTGGTCAGGGTGCAAAGGCCAAGGGGCACGCTGATCTCGCTGACGGCGGCGATGGCTGCCTGTTTTCCATTGGCCCCCAGGGCGCGCTCTTCGGCAAACCGCAGGATCACGTGTACGGCGTAATCGATACCGAGACCGATGAACAGTACCGCGAAAGCCACCGAGATCATGTTCAGCGTTCCCACCGAAGCAGCGGCAAAACCCGCATTGATCA
>JAHEBA010000105.1 GCA_024642465.1 Alphaproteobacteria bacterium | reverse complement strand
GACCCCCAACGGACACTCCGCCAAAATGCGAAATCATGGTGGGTTGGCTTGGCAGCCTTACTCGGCAGATTCGAGCGTCATTGAACCAATGCCCAGAGCGAGGTTAACACCGGTTTGCAGTTGTGCGCTAAACGGTTGCAGCGCAAACGAGCGATCAAGCCCACCAACCAAACCATTCGCCCCGACGCCAGCACCTGCCGTTGCCTCGCCGGAGATGCCGACGTAAGTCCCGGCAAGGCCGCCCTTCTCCGGCTTGCCCGTTGGCGCTAGTACCACCCATTTCACATAGCTGTTACCCGTCACGCCGATATCCAGGCCGTACTTCTGAACATTCCCGATGTAGAGGTCCTTTCGGCCGGTGACCGATGCAAACTCGCATTCCATGTCCTTGCTGGAAAAGACCAACAGGCCCACGCCGCCTTCCACTACGCACGTCAGCACCCCCGCGCTCATGGCGTTGCCGTCCTGGGCCGTGGCAGCTGATGAAAGCACTGAAACACCTAGCAGTGCGACAGATGACAAGGAAATCAGAAAGCCTCCACGGAACACTTTGAGATTGTAAGACATAATGAAACTCCTGTTCATGCGTTCTGCTGGATATGGCGGTCGCTGTGTCCTGCCCTGACCAGACGAACAAATGGCAACCGGTTTGAGCCTACTCTATTCCTGTATGGACACGTAACCCGCGAGTGAGGCCCTTGTGAGCTCGACAGTCAAGCGCTGGCACATTTCGAACCATCTGGCTCGCGATGGAAGACGGCAACTTTCGGGGAGCACAGCATACTTTCTCTGCAGTAATCAAAAGCGGCCGATTGTGACCTGACCCATATATCTAATTGCAATGCAGCTAACAGCGGCACGCAACCAGTATTATCAAATACCGCCGCGCGCTCTTAGGTTCCGAGACTGGAATTAACTGACTTTCGAAAGCAGCTTGTGGATCAATCCGGTGATGCTACTGACTTCCTAGCTGCGCAACCGTGTTGAGCGGGACGGGACGGAATGTCAAACCCAGAGCGCAGCAACATGGCGTGAGGTGAGTTGTTCCAGCGTGACCATATGCTCCTGATTCCTTCCGGCAATTGGTTTATAAGCAGAACAACTCAAACAGCTTGGAGTATGGGCGCCTATGACACCTTTCGCTATCGCAGGCATTCAGATGCACGTTGCCGCGCTGCAATCAAATGTCGAAGGGATGCGGCACCGGCTCGATATTCTCATGGCACGTTTTCCCTGGACCCAGATGGTGATGTTCAGTGAGCTTGCACCGTTTGGACCTCTTCACAGGTTCGCACAGCCTTTTGACAATGAATTCATTGAGCAATTTAAAGCTGATGCCAGACGCCACAACATTTGGCTGATCCCGGGCTCATTCTTCGAGAAGACACCGGATGGCAAGATCTACAACACGTCCGTGGTCATTGACCCAAGCGGTGCCATCGTCGCGTCTTACCGAAAGATGTTTCCGTTCCGGCCGTACGAAGTAGACGTGGAAGCCGGCACCGGGTTCTGTGTGTTCGACGTACCGCACGTCGGCCGTTTCGGCCTGTCAATCTGCTATGATATCTGGTTTCCCGAAACGACGCGACAGCTCACCAGTATGGGTGCGGAAGTGCTCCTGCACCCCGTGCTGACAGGCACGACTGATCGGGATGCTGAAATCTCCATCGCACGGGCAACGGCCGCACAGTTCCAGTGTTACGTTATTGACGTGAACGGTCTGGGTGCCGGGGGCGTTGGCAAATCGTGTGTCGTCGACCCTTCCGCCAACGTGATTTATCAAGCTGCGGGACAGGAAGAAATGTTTCCGTTTGAGATCGACCTTGACCTCGTGCGCAGACAGCGCGAGACTGGAATGAGAGGTTTGGGCCAAGTTTTGAAGAGTTTCCGTGATCGTCCGGCAGATTTTCCGGTCTATGATCGCACTTCTGGCTCCGATGACTATCTCCATACTCTCGGACCTCTGGAAATGCCCAAACAGGGCTCCAATGCCGGCCTCCCCGACGTGGGTAACCGCACCCCGATCAGGCCGGCTGATACGCAAACAACTTTGGAGCCGGAAATCTTTTCTGACCCAAGGCCAAATACTGCGAGCGGCTGAAGCATGGATATCACAGGTGCGGCCTAGCACTGCTGTTCCTTGCTGATTGCGCAAGTTGCTCGTCTGACTGTCAGTTAGGGAGCAAACTATGCAATCGATGAGTGACTATTACAGTGCTGTACAGTTGCGTGCTGACCGCTGGAGCGCGCTACGCGAGGTTTCGAAGGAACTAGCCCAGAGCCCGCAAGGCCGATCAGCCAACAAGCTCCACAGAGAGGCTGAGGCACTGCTGGAGGCGCTTGCCCCGATTGAATCCTACTGGGCTTTTCCCGGAACGGCAGCATTTGATCATCTTCGCAGGCAGTGTGATCATCGGAACTACGAGAACCTGTTTTTTTCCACCCGGCGCATTCTTCGAGCGTTGACATCGGGCGCATACCGGCGCCGCTCAATACCGCTTGAGCGCGACGATGCCGACAACGAAGAACTCGAAGATGAAGCACTTCTGTCGCCGGAGGCAAGGGCGCTTACCAAACCGTATTTCGAGGTTTTGTTCGTCGACAATGTCAGCGATCAACAGGAGCGCTGGCTTCGATCCTCGATACAGCGGATGCGCCGAAGCGAAGACAGCTTCACCTATGAACCGGTGATCGTACCAAGCCTCGAAGACGCGCTGATTGCAATATTGTTCAACCACAACATTCAGGCAGTGGTCGTGAGGCCGGGAGTGTCTCTCAAGTCAAAGAACCAGCTGCCAATCCTGAAGCGTTATCTCAATCGCATCGGAAATGATGAGGATGTTGAGGATCTGAAGCCGGAGAATTACGGACCCGAATTATGCCGCCTGATCGCAAAAGTCAGACCGGAACTTGATGCATATCTGGTAACTGACCGGTCTGTGGAAGCGATCGCCGGACTTGATCTCGGTCTGTGCAGGCGGGTTTTCTACAATCAGGAAGATTTCCTCGAACTCCACCTCAACATCTTGCGGGGCGTGCAGGCACGTTACAAGACCCCGTTTTTCACTGCGCTTGTAGACTACTCGAAACAGCCTACCGGCGTATTCCATGCCATGCCCATCAGTCGGGGGAAGTCCATTTCACGCTCGCATTGGATTCAGGACATGGGAGCGTTCTACGGACCGAATATCTTTCTAGCAGAGACATCTGCCACTTCGGGCGGGCTGGATAGCCTGCTTGAACCGCATGGCCCCATAAAGGAAGCACAGGAACTCGCAGCCAGGGCATTTGGTGCCAAACACACGTTCTTCGCTACAAACGGCACCTCAACCTGCAACAAGATTGTGGTGCAAGCGCTGGTCCGGCCTGGTGACATCGTGCTCGTGGATCGGGATTGTCACAAGTCCCACCACTACGGCATGGTGCTGGCGGGAGCCCAGGTTGTTTATCTCGACAGTTATCCACTCAACCAGTATTCGATGTATGGAGCGGTGCCTCTGAGAGAAATAAAGCGCCAGCTACTGAAGCTCAAGGCAGCAGGCAAGCTGAACCGCGTCCGCATGCTGTTGCTCACCAACTGCACGTTTGATGGCATTGTCTACAATGTAGAACGCTTCATGGAAGAGTGCCTGGCGATCAAGCCAGATCTTGTCTTCCTGTGGGATGAAGCTTGGTTTGCCTTTGCCCGGTTTGGGCCGACTTATCGGCAGCGCACGGCAATGAATGCGGCAGGGGTGCTACGTGAAAAGTTGAAATCGCCGCAGCATGCAAAGGCTTATGCCGATCAGCAGGCCAAGTTGAAAGATGCAGGTGAAGAACAATTGCTAGAGACGCAACTAATCCCGCCGCCGGACGCGCGTGTGCGAATCTACTCCACACAATCGACCCACAAGACACTCACATCATTGCGTCAGGGGTCTATGATTCACGTACATGACCAGGACTTCAAGGGTGAGGTCGAGCAGGCCTTCCATGAAGCCTACATGACCCATACTTCAACCTCGCCCAACTACCAGATTATTGCGAGCCTCGACGTTGGTAGGCGGCAGGTGGAACTGGAAGGGTTTGAGTTTGTGCAGAGGCAGGTGGAAGCCGCAATGTCGATGCGCCGCGCAATCTCAACGCATCCTCAGCTGAAGAAATACTTCAAGGTCTTGACTGCGGGCGACATGATTCCGGATCAGTATAGGGAGAGCGGCATCACCTCGTATTACGACCCCGATCAAGGGTGGAATGACATTTGGGAAAGTTGGGCCAGTGACGAATTCGTTCTAGATGCCTCACGCGTTACGCTTGCCGTTGGCGGTACGGGTTGGGACGGCGACACCTTCAAGACCCAGATCCTGATGGACAAGTACGGCATTCAGATCAACAAGACGTCGCGTAATACCGTTTTGTTCATGACGAACATTGGCACTACAAGATCATCGGTGGCATATCTGATTGAGGTGCTTGTCAAGATTGCTCAGGAACTCGATGAGCTGCTCGACGACGCTTCCAAGATGGAACGGCTGAGCTTCGACCGTCGGGTCAAGAACCTGATGGAAAAGCTTCCTCCCCTACCAGATTTCAGCCGGTTCCACGACGCATTCCGATCAGATCAGTCAACTCCGGAAGGCGACATGCGCTCGGCATTTTTCCTAAGTTATGACGAAAATAACTGCGATTACATTGATCTCAACGATACCGACCTGGATGTGAACAGCGCCGAGTTCGTTTCGGCATCCTTCATCATTCCCTACCCGCCCGGCTTTCCAATACTGGTGCCGGGACAGGTCATCTCGACCGAAATTCTCGCTTTCATGCGGGCATTGGATGTCAGTGAAATACATGGCTACAGGCCAGATCTGGGGCTTAGGGTCTTTACACCTGAAGCGCTCGCCCGGCAGGCATCTCTTCCCCTGTCGCAGGCGGCTGAATGAACAAATGAATCAATCAGAACCATAATCAGAGGGAGAAGGATATGGCTACAAAGACGCTCAACAACATCTCGGAAATCAGACGTTACTTTCATCGCAACACAGATCCGGTCTACTTCGTTTCAGCGACCAACTTCAATCTCCTTGGGCTGGACGAGTGGTGCAAGAACTTCAAGTACATCTGCTACATCGACTGTTATGATGGTCGTCATCCGAACGTGTTCTGCCCGTCTGAACAGCCGCATCCGGAATTTCAGTCAATCGAAGACATCAACAACTATCTGCTGCAGCACAAGGAAGTCATTGACCTGATCAAACGGCGCGGTGGAAAGCCGAAGTTCGTATTCCTGATGTTTGATGAGAAGACTGAACAACTCGCCAAGGAACTCGGTGGTGATGTTTGGTTTCCGAAGGCAAAGCTGCGAACCCGCTGCGACAACAAGATCGAGACGGTACGCATCGGGAATAAGGCCGGAGTTCCCTCGGTTCCCAATACCTTGTCCGAGGTGAAAGACTATGAGCACCTGCGCAAGGTTTGCGATAAGGCCAACCTAGGTCACGACCTGGTTCTGCAATCGGCATTTGGCGACAGCGGACACACGACCTTCTTCGTCAAGTCCGAGGCCGACTTTCGTCGGCATGCGCATGAGATCATCGGACATGGTGAGATCAAGATAATGAAGCGGATTGACTGCCGCGGGTCAGCTATCGAAGCCTGCGCTACTTCACAAGGTACGATTGTGGGCCCGCTGATGACAGAGCTCGTTGGGTTCAACGAACTCACGCCTTATCGCGGTGGCTGGTGCGGTAACGAAATCTTCTCTACGGCATTTCCTCCGAAGACCCGCAGCAAGGCCCGTGAGCTGACATTCAAGTTCGGCGAACAGCTGCGTAAGGAAGGATATCGCGGCTACTTTGAGCTAGACTTCCTGATCGACAAGAAAACCGGCGACATCTGGCTCGGGGAATTGAACCCGCGCATTACCGGCGCTTCGTCCATGACCAACCATGCCGCTTTCGCGCACGCCGACGCGCCACTGTTCCTGTTCCACTTGCTTGAGTTTTCGAAAGTTCCGTTCAAGCTGGATGTGGATGAACTGAACAACCGCTGGGCAGATCCAGAGATGATCGACAGTTGGTCCCAGATGGTCATCAAGCATACCGATGACAGCGTGGATATCCTCACTGACGCACCACGCACCGGCATTTACAAAATGCTGGAAGACGGCCGTGTTGTGTACGATCGGTTTGACTATCACCGACGTGCGGTGGAAAGCGAGAACGAGGCGTTCTTCCTCCGGATCCTGAAGCCAGGGGACTACCGCTATGAGGGGGCTGATCTGGGCATCCTTGTTACGCGGGGGCGATCCATGACCTCCGGCTTCAAGTTGAATGAACGGGCTCAGCGCTGGATTCACGGCATCAAGAACAGCTTCTCGGCAAGACCGATCGAGTCTGCCGGAACTATCGCAGAACCTGCGTTCAAGATTCTCTGAGTTTGAATTGCAAGTACTCTGGCGCGCCATCAGTGAAGAACGGCCGGGCCCCAAGTGGCTCGGCCTGTTCAACGAGTATTGGCCTTCTTATCGCAGATGGTGGCTTCGCGAGGGTGACCACGCCCGCCCGACCTATGCACAATGCCGAACCGCAATGAAGAACTATATGCCAGGCATGGTTCAGCAATGGGAAGAGCTTTGCGACCTCGTCGGCGGTGGCGACCATGAAGCGAGGTTTCTCAGTTTCTACTGTCCACCACCATACCTGTCGGGTTGTTCGCAGGCGATCTGGCCTGGCGAAGAACCGGTTCTAGTCAGAAACTACGACTACAATCCTGCAGCGTTTGATAGCTTGATCCTGCACACATCGTGGCAAGACAGAAGGATCGTGGGTGTATCAGATGGGTTGTTTGGCCTTGTTGACGGAATGAATGATGCTGGCCTTGCAGTTTCGTTGACGTTTGGCGGCCGGCCCGTCGTGGGCGAAGGTTTCGGCGTTCCGCTTATCCTGCGGTACCTATTGCAAACCTGCGAAAACGTGCCGGAAGCAAGTCGCCTGCTGGCCAAGATTCCAACTCACATGAGCTACAACATCACCGTTATCGATCGGCAACGAAGACACGTGACCGCTCTTGTCGCACCGGATCGAGCAGCAATGATCACTGCTGCTGCGGTTGCTACAAATCATCAGTGGACCGTTGAGTGGCAGAGCCATGCCCGCCTAACTGCTACCGTAGAGCGTGAGCGCTTTCTACTGCAGCGATTGATGCTGCATGCGGATACTGAAGAGCGCTTTATAAAGGCCTTTCTCCAGCCACCACTTTACTCGACTGCCTACTCCGCAGGCTTCGGGACACTTTATACTGCCATTTACAGATCGCGCAGGGGCGAAATGGAAGTTCGCTGGCCGGGCGCCAGGTGGGTATTCTCAATTGACGGCTTTGTTGACGCGGCACGGCAGATTTACACGCCAGATGTTTCCCAAAGCAGTTAAACTGGTATCAGTTCCGTGGCTGTGGCTTAGGCCGAATCTTCTTTTAGCCGCACCTGCGGTTGTTATCGCCCTTGGCTGCCTAGCGCCTGTTGTACAAAGGCGGTTCAGTATTCTCTCTTCGGGCGCCAATGATCCCGTGACCACAACAGCACCGGACACGCATGGCCTCTGCCACGCTTTAAGACTCCCCTTTGCCATGACACCATTTTCGACGGTTTGAGCAGTATGACAGCAGAACAAATAATCGTCTTCGCCATCATCGTCTTCGCCATGGTGATGTTCGTGTGGAACAAGGTGCGCTACGACCTCGTCGGCGTGATGGCGCTGCTTGTTGCCGTCCTGACCGGCGTCGTTCCGGCAGCGCACGCATTCGAAGGGTTCGGCCATGCTGCCGTGGTTACCGTTGCAGCGGTGCTAATAATTTCGCAAGCCCTGCAGAACTCCGGCCTTGTCGACAAGCTGGTGCTTCTTCTGGCCGGCACGCGCAAATCGTCGACAATCCAGATTGCCGCCGGCAGTGGTATCGCGGCAGCCCTGTCGACCGTCATGAACAATGTCGGTGCGCTGGCGCTGATGCTGCCAGTGGCGCTGCGCAACGCCTACAAGGCAGGCCGCTCACCATCCATCGTGCTGATACCGCTGTCGTTCGCCAGTCTACTTGGCGGGCTTGTTACCTTGATCGGTACGCCGCCCAACATCGTTATTTCAGGCTTTCGCGAAACTCAGACTGGTAAACCCTTTGCCATGTTCGATTTTGCACCCGTCGGACTGGCTGTTGCCGCTGCCGGCCTGGTGTACTTGTGCACGATTGGGTGGCGCCTGCTGCCGGAACGCATTGCCGTTGAAGGCGAAGACGACAACCTGTTCCACGTCGAGCGCTACACGCTTGAGTCCAACGTACCAGAGGGCTCGTCGCTTGCAGGGATGCGCGTGCGCGAGTTGGAGAATAAGTTCGACCGCGAGATCTCGGTAGTGGCCATCATCCGCCAGGGCGTGCGTCGGCTTGCTCCGCGTGCGATCGAGAAGGTACGAGAGGGCGACGTGCTCATCCTGCAGGGCGATCCCGGTTTGATCCAGCCGCTTGCCGATGGCAAGCAGCTTGCCTCGCTCGGTCACCAAGTGGAGGGCGAGAAGGATCTCGAATCCGAAGATGTAGAAGTTATCGAAGCGGTCGTGCTTCCCAACTCGCCTATCGAGGGCAAGTCGATGCGACAATACCGCATCCACGACCGGTTGGGCGTGAACCTGCTCGCCCTCGCCCGCCAGGGACGTCAGCCGACGGCGCGGTTAAAAAACATTCGTTTCAAGACCGGAGACGTACTGCTCTTGCAGGGTGAGAAGGCTACTATGGCCGATGCTCTGCGCACGCTGGGCTGTCTGCGTTTGGCATCCCGCACGATTTCTGAGGACATTCCGACGGGCAAGATCTGGCTATCGACCGGGATATTTGGTGCAGCAATCGCTGCTGCAGCCTTTGGACTCGTTACAGTACCAATTGCCTTCATGGCCGCAGTTCTGTTGCTGGTACTGACGGACACCATCTCACTCGCCGAAATGTATGATGCCATCGACTGGCCGGTGATCCTGCTGCTAGGGACACTTATCCCTATCGGCGAGGCGCTTCAGCATACCGGCGGCACGGATCTTATCGCTAATGGGCTGGTCAGCGTGGCTGGTGATGTGCCGATGTGGGCCATTGTCGCCATGGTGCTTGCAGTATCAATGTGGCTATCGGACTTCGTACACAACACGCCGACAGCCATCCTGATGGCGCCAATTGCCATGGGAATTGCATCAGGGCTTAATGCTAATCCGGACGCATTTCTTATGGCCGTCGCAGTGGGTGCTGCGTCGCCCTACCTGACGCCGATCGGCCACCAGTCCAACACTCTGGTGATGGGGCCTGGTGGATACAAGTTCCAAGACTACACGAAGGTGGGCCTGCCACTGCAGATCATTATTCTGCTGGTTGCGGTGCCCATGATCATGTGGGTCTGGCCACCGCTTTAAGAGGAGGGCATCGAAATTGAAGAAAACGACAATCAAGGAAGTGAACCTGATCGGATGGCGTGAACGCGTTAGCCTTCCGGCGCTGGGCATCTCCAACATTGCGGCGAAAATTGATACAGGCAGCAGAACCTCGGCC
>JAHEBA010000259.1 GCA_024642465.1 Alphaproteobacteria bacterium | reverse complement strand
ACGTCCGGTCCGGCTAGAAGCGGTCATCCATAGGCGCCGATGCGCGGTTTCTGGCGTAAATGGCAGCATTTGCCAGACAGCAGACACTTGCAGGATCAGGCTCTAAGTCCGAGTTGCGGACCAAGCCGCTTGACGCGAGTGCAGCACTACGAAGCGCCCATTTGCAAAAAGCCTACACAGGGCAGCTTTGCTCCGCTTTGCAGACCTTCACTATGGATTGCACATGGATTGCGCACTGCTAGAGGTTACAACCTGAATTCTGCGAGGCGCACCAACGGCCGCGATGATGGTCAGAAACGGACTTGGTAAGGCGTGCGAATTTGCTGAGGACAGCTATATTTTTTCAGTAGGCTCAGTTTCTTAGGAGTAGGTCGCAGGATGATGGCGGCAGTCAGAAGCCATGTCGGCCCAACTCGGCCGCGACGCGCGCCCGGGACGCCGCATCGCGCGTCGGGAATGCAGCAAAATAATCTGCGGCAGTTGCGTCGGGTTTCAGTTGGCGGACCTTCTGTCGCCATCGGGCCGCCTGATCATGACGACCAGCCAAGCCGTTCGCAGATAAAGCGATCATGGTAATCAGGTAATGCGCACCGGGCGTAGTGGCCGCGCGGTCGGCCCAACGAGCTGCGGCCTGATGGTCTTCCTTCTGGATAAGCATCTGGGCGCGGACGCCATGGATGCCGTAAAGCAATGGATCAAGCGGACTGAGCTCCAACGAGGTGTCCAGAGCCGCGAACGTCACTGGCGCATTACCCTTCAGCATCGCAGTAAACGCCGAGGCGTAGAAGCCTTGTGCGTAGTTGGGATTGAGCGTCGTTGCCCGCGACAGCCAGTCTGCAGCGACTTCGGGCTCGTCCGTCAACCAGAAGGAGCGGCCCATCGTGAAGTTCGCGAACGGATCGAGGGCGTCCAGTTCCAGACTACGCTCGGCGTGGAGCCGTGCGCTGCGCACCGCCGACGACGTATCGGGGGTCAGGCGCAGGAAAGCATCAAGAAAGCTGGTGAAGGACAGGCCTGCGTGTGCGCGCGCGAACTGCGGATCAGCCCTGACCGCCCTCTCGAAACAGGACTGCGCCAGCGCGTTATCGGCGGCCGTGAAGCGGTAGAGATGACCAAGGCCAACATGATAGCTGGCCCAGGCATCTAGGTTTTCAAGATCACCCAGTGCTGCCAGGCGCGCCTCGTTCAAGGGAATGTAAGTCTCAAGCGCGGCAACAAGATGCGCCACGATTCGCGCCCTCAGGTCGCCAATTTCGTCGACGGGCGCCACCAGTCGGTCGGCCCAGAGGATCTCGCGGGAACTGGTGTCGGTGAGTTCCAGAGTCACCGCTATGGTGCGGTTCGCGTTCTCGATGATCCCCGACAGTACATAGCGCGCGGCAAGTGCGGTCGATACCAGGTCCATATCCGCGTTGTCCTGCCGAAAGCGAAAGGACGAGCCTCGGGCGATCACGGCCAGCCAACGCAGCCTCGACAGCGCTTCGATGATTTCGTGCGGAATCGCATCGGCCAAAATGACCAGGTCCGGCACCATGCCGAGTGGCTTGAATGGCAGAACGGCGATTGAGGGGCGTCCGCCCGGATGAGCGGGCGTCTCGGAGGCGGCGACCTTCGATGCTACAGTGGCGGGCCGCGTGGCGGTGACGTCGGCGACAAATCGAAACCCCCGGCCATGAACGGTGCGGATCACCGTCTGTTTTTCACCGCTGTCACCAACAGCCTGACGGGCCGAGCGGATGCGGCTGGAAATGCTTGCGTCTGAGACCGCCCGGCCCTGCCAGATCGCGGCAACAATCTCGTCCTTCGTCACCATCCGATCACGGTATCGCACAAGATGGATCAGCAGCGAAAGCACCTGTGGTTCAAGCGCTACCGGCACTCCGGAGTGGCTGAGGTCAAATCGATCTGGATCAAGTTTGAAGTCGCCAAATGTCCAAGTCATGCCCGAACATACAACAAAATTGGCGCCTTCTACAGAAATTCTTCAGAACTCCGTCAAGCTTGCCAGAAGCGATTGGAGCACGATCAACAGAACTTACCCTCACGGAGAGAGGTAAGCTGTAGATCGAAATGATCCTATTTGAGCCAAAAGACATCACAGAAACCGATAAAAGCAGGACGGAGAAGACCAATGGACGCCTTGACCAACCGGAAAACACAGGGGCGTGGCAGGCTTTATGCCAGCGTCCTTGATACCATCGGCGACACACCCGCGATCCGTATCAATGCGCTCGCACCGGCCGGGGTGGACATCTACGTGAAGGCAGAAGCCTTCAACCCGGCGGGTTCGATCAAGGATCGCCTGGCGCTCAGCATCATTGAAGAGGCCGAGAAGGACGGAAGCCTGAAGCCGGGCCAGACGGTGGTCGAGGCAACGTCGGGAAATACCGGAATCGGGCTGGCTATGGTCTGCGCGGCAAAGGGCTATCCGCTGGTGGTGACGATGGCCGACAGCTTTTCTGTCGAGCGCCGCAAGCTGATGCGCATGATGGGAGCGAAGGTCGTGCTAACCCCGCGCGCCGAGAAGGGCTTCGGCATGTATCGCAAGGCGGTGGAACTGGCCGAGGCGAACGGCTGGTTCCTTGCCCGCCAATTCGAGA
>JAHEBA010000258.1 GCA_024642465.1 Alphaproteobacteria bacterium | reverse complement strand
TCGCCAGAAGCCAGGCAGCTTCAACATGGAGGCTGTGATGGAGAGCTTGACGTCGAACTCCGCTCAGTAGGTGACCATCATCGAAACACAAACGAAGGCGGCAAGGATAACCTTGCCGCCTTTGGGGAAACTCTTCAATTAAGGTCCGGGTGCTGAGCCGACTGGCGGGGTGAGCGATCATGACGCTATGAGGAAGCCCCATGCAATCGCTGGCTTGTGGTTCAGACGATGCAGTGACTGACTACGGCTTGTCCTCAAGTGTGGAGACAAGCCTGTAAGGAGTGTGTTGCGAACGCCCGAACGACTTGGCTGATATGACGTTGGCCTTGTTTCAAATGCTTTTGTGCGCTCGGCTTAGAGGTTCGCACCAAACAAGGAAAATTGCTTAGACATGAACGTGTTTTTCCTTATCCGGCAGCTTCTGGTTGCCTTCTGCTTTGTTGTCCTCGCTGTCTCGGCGGCAAAAACACAAGATGCGAGCCCGCCTCCGCAAGTTCCTCAACAGGTCACGTCACCGTCGGTGGATCCCGAGGAGTTGCAGCTTCGGCTGTCGCCACTGACCAAGGCCGAACTGGAAGTTGCGGCCATTGCCTGGCTCGACATCGCCAAGGCGAAAGCCAGCGAGGTCGTGGATGCGATGGTCAGTCTCAAGGCAGCAGAAGGCGAGGAGGCCGACAAGTTGCGCGAGCGCGTGGTCGTGCTGACCGCTGAGCGCAATTCAATGCTGGATAATCTGGCGCTGGTGGCCAATGCCTGGGAAGCCAAGGGCGGGCAGGCGGAAGCAGTTGCTGATATTCGTGCCTATCGCAATTCGATGCGCGTGGACGAGGTCAAGCAGTCGGACTGGAAGACATTGGTAAAGCGGGCGCTGAACTGGGTGACCGCATCGGATGGTGGTTTGGGCTGGATCGTTCAGATCGGCATCTTTCTGGCAGCAGTTACGGCCCTGTTTTTCCTGGCGCGAATGGTGAGGCGGGCCGCCAGCTCAGCCATCTGCAGGGTTCCGAACTTGTCCCAGCTCCTGCAATCCTTCCTGATTGTCGTAGCCTACTGGGCGACGATTGCCATCGGCCTGATGGTGGTTCTGACAGCGCTTGGCTTTGACATAACACCGTTGTTCGCGGTGATTGGCGGTGCGTCCTTCATCGCAGCCTTTGCCCTGCAGGATACGCTTGGCAATCTTGCTGCCGGTTTGATGATCATGATCAATCGTCCGTTCGATGAGGGCGACTATGTCGACATTGCGGGCACCGCAGGCACCGTAAAGTCGGTCAGTATAGTGGCGACGACGGTCGTAACGCCGGACAACCAGGTCATCGTTATTCCGAACAACAAGGTGTGGGGAAACATCATCACCAACGTGACCACCAGCCCGACCCGGCGGGTAGACTTGATGTTCGGCATTGGCTACGGCGACTCCATCCCGAAGGCGCAGGCAGCACTGGCCGACGTGGTTGGCTCTCACCCGCTGGTGCTTGCTGATCCTGAACCGGTCATCCGGCTGCATGAACTGGCAGATTCATCGGTCAACTTCGTTGTCAGACCATGGGTGAACAGTGCCGACTACTGGACGGTATACTGGGACCTTACGCAGCAGGTGAAGGAACGTTTCGATGCTGACAGCATTTCAATACCGTACCCACAACGGGACGTTCACCTACACGGGAATACTGCTGGATCTTGATGTGATGTTTTGCGGCTATTAATTAACCTAAGACAAGTTGAGAGTGCGCTTTTATTTATGATTCATTGACAGTGTAAACTGACTTGCGCCGTCATGAATCAGATTTGTTATGGCTTAGCAGAGGCGAGTCAGTTCAACATGCGAACCAGTAGAATTGTTTTCACGATAGCTGGCCTGTTGCTGGTTGGTTGTTCCAGCAATGACAACTCAAGCTTCCAAAGCCTGCCTGCACCCCCGTCGAATGATCAAATGTCAAGTTCAGGATCGGGGCTCGCCGAGCAGGGCGCTTACCGGCTTAGCTCTGGCGATAAGCTAAGCGTGGTAGTGTTCGGTGAGGATCAGCTATCAGGTGAATTCGTGGTCGGAGAAGACGGCTTTGTAAACTTGCCTTCGCTGGGCACCATTCCAGCGGCTGGCCAGACAATCACAGACTTCCAGAACACCCTGGTGACGCGTTATGCGATCTATGTGACCGATCCCAAAGTTACCGTATCCGTTCTGAATAGCCAGTAGGAGTTGGCTGCCGGGACAAGTATCGACTTACCACATGAGATGGTGAAAACAGTAGCTTGAATGAGAGCATAACCGATTGGAGTAAGCCTTACATGTTGAAGCGTCGCACATTTGTCAGCGCCGGTCTCGGTGTGGCCGTGACCACTGTATTCGCCCCCGCCATTCTGGCGCGTCCCGCCGGGCAAAGTTTCTTTGCAACGCCAGATGATCCCTATCCAATTACACCGATTGGCCCGGGCGTCATTTCCGATAAGTACATGCGCCAGATCGTGCCCTACGCTAACAATCTCACTCCGGGCGCCATCGTGGTTGATACGCATAATCGCTTTCTCTACGTGAAGCTCGATCAGGGCAGGGCTATGCGCTTTGGCGTATCGGTCGGCAAAGAAGGTTTTGGCTGGTCCG
>JAHEBA010000257.1 GCA_024642465.1 Alphaproteobacteria bacterium | reverse complement strand
ACATCATGGCCGTCCTCGGTGGCGTCGTCGTCTACCTTGTGTTCCTGATGTCTCACCAGTGGCTGTTCGGCGTCTCGCCGGTTTACTGAACGCGGGGAGTTGCGATGCTGCTGGCAATCTCGGTGGCGCTGTTTGCGCTGATACATCTCATACCGGCTTTTCCGGCGCTCAAGGCACGGGTCAAGGCGGCGGCGGGCAAGGCTTATGGCCCGGCCTTCGGCATCGCCTCTACGCTGTCCGTGGTGCTGATCGTGCTGGCATGGCAGGGCGCAGACCGTGCCGCTGTCTACGAACCGCCGGCATGGGGCTTCCGCGCCAACCTAGTGTTGAGTTTCGTGGCGTTTCTGCTGGTTGGCGTGTTCATTTTCCGTGGCAAGTTGCGCCAGGTGCTGCGGCTGCCGCTGTCGATGGCCGTCATCCTGTGGACCGTTGGTCACCTGCTGGCCAATGGCGATCAGGCCAGCGTCATCCTGTTTGGCTGCTTGCTGACCTACGCCGTGATCCACCTCGCTGGCGGCCTGGCCACCGGCTTCCGGCCCACGCCGGAGGTGCGCCAGGGCCATGACGCGATCGCCTTGCTGGCCGGCATCGCGCTCTATGGCGTGATGATCCAGTTGCATGCCCACCTCATCGGCGTGCCGCTGTTCTCGATCCAGGACCTGTCGGTGCTCGGACACTGACATGTTACGCAGAGGTAATCCCCTTGCGCCCGGCTTTGTCCTATAGTTTCAGCTGATTCCGGGATCAGCAAACCCGCAAGAGGTTGCCTACCAATGTCCATCCAGAAGCAGGTACGCCGCGTCACCGCACCCGACATCGCTGACCGCAAGGGGCGGGAGCCCATCGTCTCGCTCACCTCCTACCACGCCCACACCGCCGCCATAGCAGACAAGTACTGCGACTTCCTGCTGGTGGGGGATTCGCTGGGCATGGTCATGCACGGCTACGAGTCGACCGTGCCGGTGCCGCTGGAGCTGATGATCATGCACGGCAAGGCGGTGGTGCGCGGTTCGCAGCGCGCCCTCGTCGTCGTCGACATGCCGTTTGGTACCTACGAGGAAAGCCCGTCCGTCGCTTTCCGCAATGCGGCCCGCGTGATGAAGGAGACCGACTGCGGCGCGGTGAAGCTCGAAGGCGGGCGCCGCATGGCCGAAACCATCGACTACCTCGTGCAGCGCGGCATCCCGGTCATGGCCCACATCGGCCTCACGCCCCAATCCATCAACACGCTTGGCGGCTTCAAGACGCAAGGCCGACAGCGCGAGCAATGGGCGGCGATCGAGACCGACGCCAGGGCCGTTGCCGATGCCGGCGCCTTTTCGGTGGTGCTGGAAGCCATGGCCGAACCGCTCGCGGCCCAGATCACCGGTGCAGTTCCGATCCCGACCATCGGCATCGGCGCCTCTGCCGCCTGTGACGGTCAGATCCTCGTGATGGAGGACATGCTGGGACTGAGCCCGCGCGTGCCGAAGTTCGTAAAGGAATTCGGCAAGGTGGGCCGCGCCATTGATCGCGCCATAAAGATGTACGCCGATGACGTGCGCACCCGCAGCTTCCCGGCGCCGGAAAACACCTACGACGTAAAGGACTGATGCCCATGCCGATGAACCGCAGACAGATGCTCGCCGGAACAGGCGCTGCCACCACTGTCGCCATTGCGGCGGGTACATTCGGCATTCCGCATTTTCACATCAAGGCCCATGCTGCCGATGACGGTTTCACCGAACTCAAGATCGAGAAGGTGCCCACCGTGCTGATGGATGGAGGCAAGGAAACCGAGCTTTGGCTCTACAACGGCGTCACGCCCGGGCCGGAACTGCGCGTAAAACGGCATGGTGAGGTGAAGGTGCGCCTCATCAACGGGCTGGATGAGCCCACCATGCTGCACTGGCACGGCATCCGCATCGACAATGCCATGGACGGCTCGCCGCTGACCCAGAACCCGGTCCCGCCTGGTGAAAGCTTCGACTACGTGTTCGCCGTGCCCGATGCCGGCACCTACTGGTACCACCCGCACCTGGGCTCGTCCCGGCAGGTCGAGCATGGCCTTTATGGCCCGCTCATCGTTGAGGAAGAGCAACCGCCGGAAGACGTCGAGGACATCACGCTGGTGCTCGACGACTGGCTGATCAATGACGACGGTACACTCAACCAGGAAGCGTTCGGAGACATCCGCATCGCCGCTCATGGCGGCAGGCTGGGCAACTGGTTCACAGTCAACGGCAAGTCGCGTCCTAGTCTGTCTGCGCCAGCCGGCAAGCGGCTGCGACTGCGGCTGGTCAACTGTTCGAACGCCCGCGTCATGTACCCGCAGATCAAGGGCGCCATTCCCGTGCTCGTGGCGCTTGACGGCCAGCCGGTTGCGATCCCGCGCGAACTTGCCGGCGAGCAGCTGGTGCTTGGTCCCGGCGGCCGCGCCGACCTCATCATCCGCAGGAGCAACGATGAACTGACTCTCGCCAATGTGGGCCGTGGCGAACCGCTGGAAGTTGCCTACATCGAGCGCACCGGTGAGGCCGGCGAACCTGACACAGCGGAGATTGCCGCCCTGTCGGACAACGGCCTTGCCCATCCCGGCAGCCTGGACGGCATCGAGGTCCGCGAAC
>JAHEBA010000104.1 GCA_024642465.1 Alphaproteobacteria bacterium | reverse complement strand
CCATACTTGCTGCCGATGTTGTCGGCTACTCTCGTCTGATGGGCGATGACGAGGTCGGTACTCTCGAGCGTTTGAAAGCTCTCCGGAAGCTGCTGGTCCAACCCCGTATCGAAAAGCATAAAGGTCGCATTGTGAAACTCATGGGCGATGGATTGCTCGCCGAGTTTTCAAGCGTTGTTGAAGCGGTACAGTGTGCCGTCGATATCCAGCGCGAAATGCCAAATGAGAATTCCCAAGCGAACGATGATCAGCGAATTCAGCTGCGCATCGGGGTTAACTTGGGAGACATTATCGTCGAGGGGTCCGATATCTATGGAGATGGTGTTAACGTTGCAGCACGTCTCGAGGCGCTGGCTGAGCCCGGTGGAGTATGCATATCCGGATCTGCTTTTGACGTCGTAGACGGCAAGCTCGACTTAGACTTCGTGGACACAGGATCGCAACTGGTAAAAAACATCAAGAAGCCACTGCAAATTTATAAAATTGGTATTCTCGGATCTGTTTCTGGCAGAACGACCGAGCGCGAGCGCACTACAGAACAATCATTGAGACCTTCCATCGCGATCCTTCCGTTTGCGAATATGTCGGGTGACTCTGAGCAGGAGTATTTTTCCGACGGGATCACAGAGGACCTAATCACCGAAATCTCCAGATTTCGAGAACTATCCGTTGTTTCGCGCAACTCCTCGTTCGTCTTCAAGGGAAAGAACGAAGCGCTGCGGGACGTGAGTAGTAAACTCAACGCGCAGTACATTGTTGAAGGTAGCGTGCGAAAGGCTGGGCAGAGAATTCGTGTCACCGCCCAGCTGATAGATGCCAAAGATGATGCACACGTATGGGCGGAGCGTTACGACCGAGCAATGGAGGACATATTTGAGGTACAAGATGACATAGTCCGAAGTATTGCTGGCACCCTGGTGGGGCGTTTGGAAGCGGAACGACTAACCAAGATCAAGAGCCGATCCAACGACCAGCTACGGGCCTATGATCTTTTCCTTCGTGGTCGCGACCACTTCTTCAACTGGTCTATAGAGGAAAATAGCAAGGCCAAGGAGTGTCTCAAGTCCGCACTCAATCTGGAACCGGAAAACGCCGCCGCAATGGCACTGCTGTCCGAAGTTCTGCTTCGAATGTGGTTGAACGGCTGGAGTGATGACCCGGATGCCGATCTTCAATTGGCACTGCAGTTGGCGGAACGGGCGAATGATCTCGACGCGGATGACAGCCGCACTCAGACTTCTCTAGGAATGGCATATCTATTCAACGGAAATCCCGACAAAGCAAAGCACCATTTCGAAGCTGCCCTTCGAATAAACCCCAACGATACTCGCGTCATCGTCTACTATTCACGCCATGCTGTCTTCGATGGCAATACCAGTAAGGCCGTGGAACTGTGTCGGCAGGCGCTCGCACTAAATCCATACGGCAAATATAATTGGAACTTGGGACTCGCCTCCTTCGTCGCCCGTGACTACGAAAAAGCAATTGCGCTGCTAGGCGCGATACGCAATCCACCGGAATCCGTTCTCGCCTTGCTGGCGGCAAGTTATTCGATGGCCGACAAAGCGGACCAGGCCGAAGAGATCTACCGCCAATTCTCAACGACTATCAAAGATGCACCGGTTATGAGGAACTTGCACCAGCCGATAGAGTGGCAAAAATTCTATGCAGAGAGATGGCCCTTCCGGAATCAGGCCGATTTCGAGCATTTAATTGGTGCGCTCCGCAAAGCTGGGTTGCCAATCTGAACCTAAACTTCTGCTTTAGGTGATGAACGGACTGATCCAAAAGCGACCAAGAATGTCTGCTCTACCCCCAAGAGCGGACTCCATGTGCGTGACTTTGGGACGTCCGCTATGTGCCAACTTCAGACGGCTGGCGTGACTCGGAGGCGTGAGCTTCTAGAGGACATCAGGTGGCTTGGCGCCTGGTCCCCAAGTCTCCGGATTGGCCAGTCCGACTGACGACCAGGCCTCTTGCAAAGACCGGGATTCGGCACAGGTCGTCCGAGGAAGATCGTCAACGATTTCGAGCCACGGCACCTTGCTTTCGAGTCCGCCATGTACCGCGGGTGCATAATCCTCCGGCTTATCGAGACTACCAGTGAATATGACCAGGTAAGCAGTCGGGCGGGGGCGGATAAGTCGATAGGTCAAGCTCGAACCACAATTCGGGCAAAAACCGCGCTCTGCTATCGGTGAAGAAGCAAAATACTTCGGCTCTTTCGAAGTAAAGTGAACGCCAGACGCTGCAAATGCTGTCCAGGTGCTCATCGCCGATCCGGTGAATTTACGGCAATATTGACAATGGCAATATCCGGTGCTGATGGGTGGCTGATTTATCTCGAAGCGAATAGCACCGCACAGACAGCCACCACGGATCGGCTCTTGTGCGATCTTGTCATCATCAAAATCGAACAAGCCCGGGGCACCAGACTTCTTGCTGCCTGTCTTGTAAACCCGCACCGGTGCATCAGTGTCTTTGAGTTTCTGATAGCCACAATCTTCAAGATCGATATCGATTTTCCCTCGGATTTGCGTCATGGCTTCGCCAGATACTGCGATTCCACCGGGCTCAGCCGTGGCTTGAAGCCGTGCTGCGATATTGACGCCATCGCCCAACAGGTCGTCTCCGTGGACGACGACATCACCCACGGAAACCCCGATACGCAAGCGTAGCGGCTCGTTATTGCCAGATCGACGTTCATCGAAGGTCAGGGCTTTCTGGATGCCGATAGCGCAGTTCACGGCTTCGACCGTACTGGAAAACTCGGCCAAAACGCCGTCCCCGAGAGACTTGAAGATACGTCCGCGATGGGCCCCGATTTGCATGCTGACGATGTGGTCAAACAGTCGATCGAGCCGGGCAATTGTTCCTTCTTCGTCCTGAGCCACGAGTCCGGCAAACCCAACAACATCTGCGGCCAGAATTGCGGCGAGTTTCCGTTCCATCGCTATTCCTCCTAGTGCCCCAGCCATTTGAACGCGTCTGCTGCAGTTCTAAGCCGTCCAAACGACGGCAACGGAAGGTGGCTGCCCAAGAGGAGTTTGTCTGTTTCGCAGACCATTTCCAGAAAAGCCCGACGTGTTACTGCGGCCAAATCCGGGTCATGGTCGTAGACAAAGTTCCACTCAGGCTTGAGACACTGAATGGTGCTATGCATTACATCTCCGCTAATTACCGCCTCGTTGCCTTTGTCTGCTATCACAATCGACACATGACCTGGTGTATGACCGGGCGTGGGGATCAGGGATAAATGGTCTCCGATCTTGTGATCGGAACTTACCAGCTCGGCTTGCTTTGCCTGAATAACCGGTAAGACGCTTTCATTGTAGCAATCACCGGGATCGCTGCTGAAATGCGCGTGATCAGAGGAAGGCATGATATAGTGCGCATTGGGAAAGGTAGGCACCCACCGGCCATCCTCAAGCCGGGTGTTCCATCCGACATGATCCGGATGAAGATGGGTGCAAAGCACATAGTCTATATCAGCAGGTCCAACACCTGCCGCCGTCAAGCTTGCCAGAAACCGTCCATCTGAGCGTTTGTGCCACGGCTCATGGAACTCGCATGTCTTGTCGTTTCCAATGCAAGCATCAACCAAAACCGTGTGAGTTAGCGTCTTAATCAGGAAACCCTGGATTGGGATCAGCATCATCCCTGTTTCGGGGCACAACTGCTTAGGAGCTACCTTGCGCATCAAAGCAAGCCCATCTTCATCCATATCGGGGAAGAAGTCAGGGGGCGTCAGGAAGGTGTCAACGCTCTCCAAGATACGCCAGACTTCGATATCTCCAATGCGAGTCAGCATCAGGCGCCTCCAAGTTTGAAGCTAGTAACCTCTATTCAACCGATGGACATTGGCCGGTAGCCGCGAAGGTGCGTTGGCCTCAATCCACCTGACTTTGCCGCAGCAGCGAGTGCACGCCTGACAGCAAGCCAATTCTTGTAGGTTTCAGCATCACAAACCTCGATAATTTGATCGCGGAGTGGCCCCTCAATCTCCTCGACCTCCTGTGCAGAAAGGGCCGCGTACCATGCATTGCGGTCTCTGGTCTCTACGCGATCGAAGCCAGCTTCTCTCATGATGCCTGCGGTCTCAGATGCAGTGACAACGAATTCGCGGCGGCCATTCTGGCTATTTTTGTGCTCCTGCCAATAGGGATCGCGATCTCCCACAATGACTGCTTAGCCCCTGAAAACAGACACTTTCCGCTGCCAACAGGAACGTCCGTGACGTACCAGAACTTGCCTTTAGGTGCATTCGTAGAGCTACATATGTGGCTGAGCAAATATGTAATCCCGTTCTTTCACGCGAGCCGCGGATTCCTCTCGATGAATGCTAACCGCCCTCCCCAGGGACCGATACCGAGAAGCAGGCGTAATAGTGTGGCAGGGGCTCCGCTTCACTGCAGCGGGTGACCGCCTCGAGTTCTTCTATCGTTTCATAAGTCATGTAAGGGGCAATGAGATAACGGACACTGCCGTCTTCCGAATTGCCATAGCGGTCAATCGTGCCGGCCTGTTCCGGAGAAACTGTCAGGATCGCATCGCGCAATTCATCGCCCTTGATGAAGTTGTCGGGCAACTGGTCGAACGGACCATCCAGATAGTTGTTGGACGCAATATTTCCCGCATAGACACCAACCAGGATATGTCGTGGCGCATAACGGTCCTTCACAAAGGCGAACCCGGTGCGGCGTCCTACCGTTAATGACGGCGAGACTCGGGTTTCGATCAGTTCGTCTGCAACTGCGACAGTCTCATCGAGAATATATGAGAACTGCTTCAGGTCAGGATTGAAGACGAGGAAGAACCGGATGCCGGACTCGTCGAAAACCGGCCCGAGATAGCGTTCGCCCGCACGCAAGACATCCTCGGGTGGCTTCACGTCTGACAGGTCATTGAGTTCGAACTCGACGCTCCTGTTTCCCTTGGTCACTCGATAGAACAGGGGCGCGAGCCTCTCTACCTTGACCCCCTTGGCTTCGTCCCAGATTACCGTGAAATCGGAGTCTTCCTGCTGTTGCCAGCCGGTAAACTCCTTGTAGTAGGTCATGTGAACCTTGCCCTCGTCGCGGGTTTCCACGTCGAAGCGGAGGTTGCCGGTCCAGCGCACGCCGGCATTCGTGAAGTTGAAGTAGAAATAGTTCTCGGTCGGATACACCTTGACCCGGGGCGGAAGGCTGGACAGGACGAAGTCCAGAACCTTGTCCGGCTTTGTCACATCGAGGCTGCTCCCGGCCAGAGTCTCTTCCACATAAGCCTTGTTGGTGTGCAGGACAGGCATGCCCGAGCTGCTGGCTTGCGCCCCCAAACTGGCGGGCACGATCAGAAGAGATGCGGCAACCATCAATCGATTGGCGATCTTCCTAAGCATGAGTTTCGACTCCTCGAGGAATTGAGCAGGCGAGCCTGTCCCGGGCCGTATGATGCATGGCGATTGCTGGTCCGGGCGGGCAGTCATCATCTGGTCTGTAATTCCCGCTGCAATCTCAAGCGCTCATTTGGTTGGAGTTGGGCATTGGACTTCGCCCTGCCGTGCCGTGCTGCATCTGATCGCGCCCTTTTATGCTGGGCACCGTCAGATCGAGCCTTGCTGTGACGTGCTGCATCTGAACGCGCCCTGTTATGCTGGGCAGCGTCGGACCGGGCCTTGCTGTGTCGCGCGGCATCCGACCGTGCCTTGCTGTGGCGCTCGGCTTCGGACCTCGCCTTGTTGTGCCGCGCGGCATCCGACCGTGCCTTGCTGTGGCGCTCCGCTTCGGACCTCGCCTTGCTGTGGCGCGCGGCATCGGATCGTGCCTTGCTGTGGCGCTCGGCTTCGGACCGTGCCTTGTTGTGCTGCGCGGCATCGGACCGTGCCTTGTTGTGCCGCGCGGCATCGGACCGTGCCTTGCTGTGGCGTTCGGCTTCGGACCGTGCCTTGTTGTGCTGCGCGGCATCGGACCGTGCCTTGCTGTGGCGTTCGGCCTCGGACCTTGCCTTGTTGTGCCGCGCGGCATCGGACCGTGCCTTGCTGTGCCGTTCGGCCTCGGACCGTGCCTTGTTGTGCTGCGCGGCATCGGACCGTGCCTTGCTGTGGCGTTCGGCTTCAGACCTCGCCTTGTTGTGCCTCTCCAGCTCGGATCTGCGCGTATTGTGCCACGACTTGTTTTTCAGATGCCAGGAGCGATCCTTCGAATGCAGCGACAGGTCCTTGCGATGAGCCGAACGGCGCTTGTCATGCCATGACCGATCCTTCAGATGCCAGGAACGCTCCCTCGAATGGAAAGACAAATCCTTACGATGGGCCGAGCGGCGCTTGTCATGCCAGGATGCATCCTTGCGGTGCCACGACCGGTTCCGATAGTGCCAGGAGATGTCCCTTGAATGCCACGAGCGGTCGCGCCAGTGCCAGGACAGGGCCTTCGAATGCCACGACCGGTTCCGGTCATGCCATGACCGGTCCCTGGAATGCCATGACAGGTCGCGCCGGTGCCATGAGCGATTGCGATCATGCCACGAAGTCTTGCGTGAATGCCAGGATCGGTCGCGCCAGTGCCAGGACAGCGAGCGTGAATGCCAAGAGCGTTCGCGCGAATGCCACGACCGGTTCCGGTAATGCCAGGAGGCGTCACGATTGTGCCAGGACCAGTTGCGCTCGTGCCATGAGCGGTCGACATTATGCATCGGTGAGGCGTTGCGCTGGTGTGTCATGGAACGCAGGTGCACCGGTAGAGGCGGTGGCGGCAGGCCTGTGTCCGGCGGCGGAAGATCGATCAGTTCGCAGGGCTGGTAGACGTCGATGTCACCAATCCTCGTTGCCTCATTGGAATCAAGCCCATATCCGGGACCGCTGATGGCCTCATTCGTATTGTCATCGGAGTCGACCATGTAGGACGATTCGGGAGTAGCACCTGACAACTCACGCTTTGAGATCAACTGGACGGTGGAGCCTGCAGAGGCCAGGCTGGATGCGGCAGTCGTCGGTGAGCCCTGGTAGCCGTCGACATAGTCGATCACATCGAAGGCATTGGTGGATGGATTGAAGCAAGCTCCCTGCGGCGAACACAGATTGTCGCCTGTCATCCACACGAACCCGTCCGGGTCTTCGATATCAGCGTCACCATATTCGTCGTGGCCGTAGCCGAAACTGCAGCCGCCCGAACTTGCTGCAGCAACACCAGTCTCGGGGTCCTTTGCAAAACCGACCTCATAGCCTCCATCAGGCCGCCATATGCCGTCGCTGCCCAGGCGATAGCGAAGCACCCTGGATTCCCGCGGACGCGCAAAGGCATCCTCGGCCTCGAGGCCGAGATTGCGTATCCCGCCGCGTTCAGCGAGCAGCATCAGGTTCTTCTCGCCACAGGCATCGAATTCAATATCGGAGATAGGGTGGCTGTTGCCGGCGCGGGCGCCAAGCGCGGGATCTCTGGCAAAAGAGGCTGGCAGGATGAACTCGCGGCGCACATCCGAGGTATCGAAGTCGCCATCGCCCCCGATGCGGACAGACCAGACCGAATTTCGCCGGTCCTCGCCGCTGCCTTTCCACTCGGCATTACCGAATGGCGTGCTTCCCCAGATCGAGTAATACAGGCGCACGTCGCCGCTGGTCTTGTCGCGGTGAACCGCAAGTCCCCAGACCCGCCGACGAAAATCGGCGTAGTTCCAGCACTCCGGGCTCTTCTCGAAATCGCCGGCCGGGCAGTCCTCGATCCTGGCACGGCTCGCCGGGTCGAATGCGACCGCGGGCAGCGACGCGGATGTCTTGGTCCAGGCATCGACAAAGCGGGGCCGGCCTGAAACACCGTGATCGTAATGGCCCAGATCCTTGCCGAAGAAACCGGAAACCCGGTGAATCATGCCGGTTTCGAGATCGGACACGAATAGCTGCCGGTTCCAGCGGTCATAGGCGATGTTGCCAAGTGCGGCACCGCTGTTCTGCCTGCCATCGAGCTCTATCTCCGCGAATGGCTGCGGCAGATAGCCGGTTTCCGGCGACAGTCGGTAGACCGTGCCAGGCCCGCCGTCCGGCCCCCACATTCCGGTCATCCAGTCAGTGCTGCCAGGATTCAGATGCAGGCCGAAGGCAGAAGTCGCAGTTATGAAGATGTTCGGCTCCTTCGCCGCATCGATGGCAATGCCGAAAACCTGTCCTGCATCTGCAGCCGTTGCCACGGAACGTTGCGGCTCATCCGTCCAGTGCTGTCCGCGCGGTGGCATGCCGGGATGACGCAGGTCGACGATGCTTCCGACTACGCCGTTGAGATCGATAACATGGACCGGTCCCCCTGGTGCGTCCTGCGAAACCGTGCCCGAAAAGCGCGTGTGGTAGGCCTCGCCAGACTGCAATGGCTCGGCATATTGCGCTGGTAAAGGTGGCTGGCTTTCCGCTTCATCCGGCGGTGGGATGGAATGGTCGGCATCTGCTTCGGATGGAGGTGGACTGCCTGGATCCGGAGGGATCACGGCTTGATCGTCAATGTCTGATGGTGGAGGTGGTGGAACGGCAGCATCTGGCGGGGGTGGAACATAGTCTGCTTCGGGTGGAACATCAGACGGCGCTGCCGGCGGTTCATAATAGTCGCCTGATTGTCCAGCCGCTGGAGCGTGGCTTACGAAAAGCGCTGTCAGAGCGACTGCGGCAATCCGCGAGATCCAGTCAACACTGCTGGAACAGTTCGAGCAAACCGGGCGCTTGCGCATGGCAAACCTCCACAACCGGGGACTGCCAATTGCCAGCGAGAACTAACTGAAGCCATGTACACACCTGGCGGGGCAGGAACGCTTGCAGGCCTCATTCCGCAGCAATCGGACCTCTGTCTCTTCCACCCGGCACAACGATAGCTCAAATCACCAGGCGCGGATACCGCAATTTCCGACTTGACCCTGTCCAGTGTTGTCGAAGATGTCCGCTATGCCCCCGAAAGCAGACCTTCCAGGAACTGGCTCGACATGTCCGGAATGTGCCAATTTTGTTGATAAAGTCCGAAAATTCAGAGGTGTGATTTTCTCGGCGGAAGTCGTCCCCCCGCATATATGTGTCCACATGTACGTTGAGAGTTGATCAGCTGATCACACAGTGAGTTTGGACCGAAACAGCTGTTCCCACAGCCAAATTTTCAAAGCGCTCACTGACAGCCCTGAAATCTCAAGGCCATCTGTCGAAAATCCCTTTATCAACAATATCTGCCATTTCCTGCCGTCAGCCCTCCTTCAGAATGCCTTAACTGAGATCTCAATTGTGGCACATCGCGATGCCGGGGGAGCCGTCCACAGCATCAGATGCGGTCGTCAGCCTCACTGATGATTTGGCAGGTACGGCCCCACTATAAACGATCAATGGGAGCAGCCCCCCTCATCGCTCAGATAGGATCCATTACTGCTGTCCTGCCGCTGGACCTATATCGGGAGTGGGCCTACCAACGGCAACGGCAGACATGATCGTTTATCTGAATGCTCAGCTGGATGTTGCCACTGCAGACAACTATGTGCCTGCCGATGAGAGTGAGTATCCGTTCTCCCAAGGCGAGCCTGGCTCGATGTAGGCGGTCTTCGCGCCGACTGCGGTGATCCAGTCGCGGACGTTCTGAGCGATGAACTCAGGACCATAGCACGTCGGGAAGAAGGGCTGCGGAG
>JAHEBA010000024.1 GCA_024642465.1 Alphaproteobacteria bacterium | reverse complement strand
GAGGTGCATGCCTTCGAGAGCGTCCCTTATTCGCCTGCGCAACGCGAAATGCTGGCTGAAGCGATGAGGCTTGCTACAGGCTTGACGGACCGCACGGCCCGGCCCGGCAAGCTGGCGGACATCGAGCGCGACCTGACCCGCTGGCACGCCGAGGCCGTTCAGACTTTCCGTGAGCACCACCGCATATCCGATTCAGATGACTCGGTAATCGGCTTTCATGGGCAGACGGTCCTGCACCGCCCGGAAGCTGGCCTCACCATCCAGCTGGGCGACGGCCAGTTGCTGGCAAGCCTCACCGGCATGCGCGTGGTCGCTGACTTGCGGGCCAATGACATGGCGCATGGCGGGCAGGGCGCGCCGCTGGCGCCCGCCTATCACGCTGCACTTGCCCACAAGGTGCCCGAACAGCCGGTCGCCTTCGTCAACATCGGTGGCGTGGCCAACGTCACCTTCGTGGAGGGTGATGGCCGCCTGCTGGCCTTCGACACCGGCCCCGGCAATGCGCTGATGGACGACTGGTGCTTCGGCCACACCGGCCACCCGGTAGACATTGACGGTGCGCTGGCCCGGATTGGAACCGTGGATGATCATGCGCTGGCGCGGCTGCGCGCACATCCGTTCTTTCTGGAACAGCCGCCCAAGTCGCTCGACCGGGGCAGTTTCACACTGGACGGCGTGCAAGGGCTGAAGGCCGCGGATGGCGCAGCCACGCTGGCCTGGTTTACGGCGCACACCATTGCCGACGCCGCCACCTGGGCGCACGAGCCGCCGAAATACTGGGTAATCTGCGGTGGAGGGCGCAAAAACCGCTTCCTGATGGAATGCCTGGCCTCGCTGGTAGATGCGCCGGTTGTACCGGCAGAGGCCATCGGCGTGGACGGCGACGCAATCGAGGCGGAAGCCTGGGCCTACCTTGCCGTGCGCAGCCTTCGCGGCTTGCCGCTGACCTGGCCTACGACGACCGGCGTCAGCGAACCGGTGTCGGGCGGGGTGGTGTTCAAGGCTGGGTAGGGATGGCGACAATCCGCCCGCATGCCCCGGTTAACCAAGTCCCATTGTTAACACGTTTTCGCCCCGCTTTTGGCGTGGCTGCCGCAAACTGAAAACACATTTAGCCGCAATTATTCTGACTGACGGCATGATCGAATGCGTACCCGGTGTCGGGCGTAGAGGCGGCTTGCATTTCACGATGCATCTTTCTCCCGCTCTGGCCACCGGCAGAAAGGTCAATCATGGCGACACGATTTGCGAGACCGGTGCTCCCGGTTCTCGGTCTCCTTCTCCTTCCGGCAATCCACTCGGGCGTAGCAACCGCTCAGACAGCGGACGCAAGCGAATGGAAACTTCGCCAGCAGGCGGCTGACAGCACCATACGAGTCATCGCCGGCGACATCAGCAGCACGTCGCTGAAGGCAGCAACCGACATGGCAAATCTGCTGGCCCGCAAGAATGGCCTCAGGCTGGTGCCGATTGCCGGTCAGGGCGGTGTCGACAATATTTCCGACCTGCTGTACCTGCGCGACATCGACCTCACCATCGTCTCGCTCGACGCGCTTGAGCGCATCAACGCCGATAATGTGTTTCCCAACCTGGACCGTCGCGTCGCCTACGTCGCCAAGCTGTTCAACGAGGAAGTGCACGTCATCGTCCGCGAAGGCGCGACGGACATCGGCGCACTGGCGAGCAGAAGGGTCGGCGTCGGCCCCAAGGGCTCCAGCGGCGATTATTCGGCGCAGACCATCTTCCAGACCGCCAACGTGCCGTATGAAGCGGTGCATGGCGACTATGCAACGGCGCTGATGCAGCTGAAGCAGGGTGAACTGGATGCCGTGGTCATGGTGTCGGGCAAGCCGATGCGCATGCTCGAAGGGCTTGCGGAGTCGAAGTTGCGCCTGATGCCGGTGAAGTTTGATGTCGGCGCCATGCCGAACTACCTGCCGGCAACGCTGAGCGCGGCCGACTATCCGGGCCTGGTGCCGGAAGGTGAAACCGTCGACACCATCGCCACCCAGAACGTGCTGCTTGCGTTCAACTGGAAACAGGACACCAGCCGGTACAAGAAGGTCGCAACCTTCATCGATCAGCTGTTCCCGCGTGTCGGTGAACTGGCCGGTCAGGCCAACCACCCCAAGTGGCGCGAGTTCAACCTTTCGGCCCGCCTGCCGGACTGGAAGCGCGTGGACGCGGCGACCGAGGCGGTCGAGAAGCTCGGGCCGATGACGATGGCTGCACAAAGCTGCAGTCCGGGTGACCTTCGTGCGGCGCTGGACCGCTATTTCACTGAGGCCAACATCAAGATGGGCGGCGAAATCTCCAAGGCTGACGCGGAGAAGCTGTTCATCGGCTTCCAGGAGTGGGTGAAGACCCAACCGGTTCAGCAGTAGCCGGTTCGTCCCGCCCCACTTTCCGTTCACCTCGCCCGACAGCTTCAAACCCCGTGAGTACACCATGTCCGTTGCACTGTTCGTACGCCGTCTCAACCTCGTCGCGCTGGCGGCAATCGCGTCCCTGATCCTGCTGCCGGCGAAGGCCTTCGCCGAATGGTACCCGAGTGAACCGGTCAAGCTGGTCATCATGGCGGGCAAGGGCGGCGGCGCCGACAAGATGGCCCGCATGTTCGCCAAGATCATCCAGGACGAGGACCTGTCTCCAGTGCCGTTCGAACCGGTCAACATGCCGGGCGGCTCCGGCGGCGAGGCGTTGAGCTTCCTGAAGCAGAACGCGGGTAATCCGCACATCGTCATGGTGACGCTCAACAGCTTCTATACGACGCCGCTGACCCAGCCCGACCTGCAGATCAACATCACCGAGTTTACGCCGATCGCACGCATGGCCGAGGACATCTTTATGCTTTGGGTGGCAAAGGACAGCGGCATCACCAGCCTTGAGCAGTTCCTTGAGAAGGCCAGGGGCGAGGGTGGCAAGTGGGTGATGGCGGGCACCGGCAAGAGCGGCGAAGACAACCTACTCACCAACCTGATGAACCAGGAATACGGCCTGCGCATGGACTACAGGCCGTTCAAGGGCGGCGGCGACGTGGCGCGAGAACTGGTCGAGATGAAGGCCAATTCCACGGTCAACAACCCGTCCGAACAGGATGAGTTTTACCGGGAAGTCAAATCGGTGCCGCTGGCCGCGTTCACCCCGGAGCGGCTTGAGCAGTATCCGGACGTGCCGACCTTTGCCGAGAAGGGGCACGACCTGAGCTACTTCATGCAGCGTTCCATCGTCGGCCCGCCCGGCATGGAGCCTGACGCCAGCGACTTTTACCGCCAGTTGTTCCAGGCCGTGTATGAATCGAAGGACTGGCAGGACTACATGAACAGCAACAGCCTGCGCGGCGAGTTCGCAACCGGTGACGACCTGATGCAGTACTGGGTGCGCGGCAGGGAGGCCCACCGCAAGATCCTGAGCGAGATGAAGGCGTCAAACTGACGGCGGCCGGACGTCAGCGTGCGCGGTTGATTGCTTCGGCGACGAGCATCCGCGCGTCTTCCTGCGATGGCTTGCGGGGGTTGGTGCCGGCTGCGCTGTCCTTCAGCGACTTGGCAGCAATCCGCTCAATGCAGTCTGCAGGCACGCCGATCTCGCCAAGCGAAGTAGGGATGTTGATGCCGTCCAGCAACCGCTCGACGGCGGAAATGAACCCCTGGACCGAGGTGTCGTCCAGTCCCATGGCCTCAGCCATGCGCTGCACCTTGGCGTCCATGCCCGGCAGGTTGTAGCGCAGGACGACCGGCAGGATGATGGCGTTGGTCAGCCCGTGCTGGGTGTTGTACTCGGCGCCGACCATGCGCGAGATCGCGTGCACCATGCCCAGCCCCTTGAGAAGGGCAATGGCCGCAAGGCACGAGCCGACCAGCATGCCGCCGCGTGCCGTCATGTTGTCCGGTTCGCGAACCGCCACTGGCAGCCATTGCGCAATCAGGTTCAGCGCCTCGAGTGCCAAGCCGTCGCACAACGGATGGAAACCGGGCACGCAATAGGCCTCGACGGCGTGGGTGAGGGCGTCCGCGCCGGTCCAAGAGGTCAGGTTTGCCGGCAGGCCCACCGTCGGCGCCGGGTCGAGCAAGGCCAGAGCCGGTTTCAGCTCCGGGTGCCAGATGCAGAACTTCATGCCCTTTTCGACGTGCGTGACCATCGCCGTGCTTTCCGTCTCGGCGCCGGTACCTGCCGTCGTCGGTATGGTGATCAGCTTCGGAAAGGGCTGGTCCGGTGCAATGACGGGCGAAGTCTGCTCGAACTCGAAGTCCCACAGGCCGATATCGTTGTTGGCCGTCAGGCAGATGGCCTTGCCGCCGTTCATGGCGCTGCCGCCGCCGATGGCGATGATCGCGTCATGACCGCCCGCGCGGTACGCATCGCGGCCTGCGCCGCTCTCGTCGTCGCGCGGATTGGGCGAGATATCGGAGAAGATGGCGCAGTCCAGTCCGGTGTCCGTCAGGTGGGCCTGAAGCTCGCCAATGAAGGGCAGGACGCGGCTGCCCCGGTCGGTCACGATCAGCGGGTTGCGCAAGCCCAGTCCGGCGCACCGTGTGCCGATCTCCGACAGCCGGCCGGGCCCATAGGCAATCGGCACCGGAAACGTCCAGTCCTGGTAGGCCAGAAGATCCGTGCCGTGGCCCATGGAAGACATCAATCTTCCTTCAGGTCCTGCTTCAGCCGCTTGTCGAGGTAGGTCGCGCAGATTTCAGTGAGTTCCGGAATCTTGCCCTCGAAGAAGTGGTTGGTGTCCGGCATCACCTCGTGGTCGATCTTGATGCCTTTCTGGGTCTTCAGCTTGGCCACCAGCGCATTAATGGATTCTGCCGGCGTGACGGTGTCGTTGGCACCGTTGACGAACAGGCCGGAGGCCGGGCAGGGCGCCAGGAACGAGAAGTCATAGTGCTTGGCTAACGGCGCGATGGACATGAAGCCGGCGATTTCGGGCCGGCGCATCAACAGCTGCATGCCGATCCAGGCGCCGAACGATATGCCCGCGATCCAGCAGGTCGCGGCTTCCTTGTTGAACGTCTGCATCCAGTCGAGCGCCGAGGCAGCATCGGACAGTTCGCCCGCGCCGTTGTCGAACAGGCCCTGTGACCGGCCCACGCCGCGGAAGTTGAAGCGTAATACCGAGAAGCCGCGGTCGCGGAACATGTAATACAGATCGTGCACAATCGGGTTGTTCATCGTGCCGCCGAACTGTGGGTGCGGATGCAGGATCAGCGCAATCGGCGATCCGTGCTCCGGATTGTGGTGATATCGGCCCTCGATGCGGCCGGCGGGTCCGTTGAAAATGACCTCAGGCATAAATGTGTGTGTCCTGTCGGGTTGACGGCTGTTCCGCGCGCACAATGCGCCGGATCCGGTGCGGCTTTGGGGCGCACGAAACCGCGCCAGTTTGCCCCGGAAAACGCCGGATTGAATTGTTGACTCTGTTCGTCGGGTTTTCTATACCCAGTTTAGAATTATTCAAGGAAGCGCTCGGCTGCCGTCCTTACGTGGTGACCGGGCGGGTCTTACACAATTCACGGGTAAAAAAGCAAGCAAATCGGGCGAAGTGCCGGTTTCTTGCGGGTTTGACCCACTGATCGGCACTGAAACTGGAATCGCTGGAACGATGAAGCTTTCAACCAAGGGCAGATACGCAGTTATGGCAATGGCCGACATCGGGTCGCAACCCGTTGGCGGTCGCGTGGCCCTGGCCGACGTGGCCGAGCGCCAGGACATCAGCCAGGAATATCTCGAACAGCTGTTCGCCAAGCTGCGCCGGGCAGGGTTGGTGGAGAGCCAGCGCGGGCCCGGTGGCGGCTACTGGCTGGCCCGGCCGGCGGATGCCATCTACATCGCCGACATCATCTCCGCTGTTGACGAACCGATGCAGGTGACCCGCTGCCAGGGCGACGCCATCGAGGGCTGCGTGCGCGGCGAAAAGTGCGTGACGCACGAACTGTGGGCCGCACTTGGCCGCCAGGTGTACGGCTTTCTCTCGGCAATCACGCTGGGCGACGTGGTGAGCAAGCGCAACCTGGCGCTGGAGGCCTCGATCCGGCGCGCCAAGGCACATCCCGTCACTACGATGACCCAGAGCACGAACTGAACTTTGAACGATGCGCGCCTATCTCGACCATAACGCTACCAGCCCGCTGAGGCCCCAGGCCCGCAAAGTGATGATCGCGGCGCTGGAGCAGTGTGGCAATGCCTCGTCGGTGCATGCCGAGGGCAGGGCGGCGCGCGCCACGATCGAGAAAGCGCGCGAGGAGATTGCCCGCGCGCTCGGCACCATCGCGCCCACCGTGGTTTTCACGTCGGGCGGGTCTGAAAGCTGCAACATGGCAGTCCGCGGCGTGAATGTTGACCGCATCATCGTGTCGGCCATCGAGCATCCGTGCGTGCTGGAAGCGGCGAAGGTTTGCGGCAAGCCGGTTTCGCTGATACCGGTGAACGCGGACGGCGTTGTCGACCTGGCTGCCCTTGAAACCCTGCTGGCCGAAGGTGAGGGCCGCGCACTTATTTCGGTCATGATGGCCAACAACGAGACCGGGGTGATCCAGCCGGTGCGCGAGGTCGTTGCACTGGCGCAGCAGCATGGGTGCCTGGTTCACTGCGATGCCGTGCAGGCATTCGGCAAGATTCCTGTGAATTTCGGCCTGCTCGGGGTGGATATGCTCACCGTTTCCGCCCACAAGCTGGGTGGTCCGCAAGGCGTGGGCGCACTGATCATCCGCGACGGATTGGTAGTCGCTCCGCTCATTGTGGGCGGCGGACAGGAACTGCGCCGCCGGGCCGGCACCGAGAATGTCACGGCAATCGCGGGCTTCGCGGCTGCGGCAAAGGCGGCCACCGGCGAAACCGAATCCCATATCAAGGCGTTACGGGAACAGGTTGAATCTGCACTTGAACAGGGACCGGGGGAAATCGTGGTGTTCGGCAAGGGCGCGCAGAGGCTGTCCAACACGGTGTGCTTTGCGCTGCCCGGACTGGCAGCAGATACAGCGCTGATCGCCTTTGATCTGGATGGCGTTGCGGTCTCGTCGGGCTCGGCGTGTTCGTCCGGTAAGGTGGCGGCAAGCCACGTGCTGCAGGCGATGGGCGCGAGCGGGGCGCAGGTCGGGTCCGCCATCCGGGTGAGTCTCGGCTGGAATACCACAGGCACCGACGTGAACAGGTTTATCGAGAGCTGGCAGCGCATTGCGGGGCGGCACATCGCCCAGGCGGCTGCGGCCTGAATGAAAGTTTGAGAGGCGAAGGAGAGGCAAAATGCCCGATATCGAAACAATCGAGCGCGTCAGGGAAATCGACGTAGACAAGTACAAGTACGGTTTCGAGACCATGATCGAGTCCGACATGGCCCCCAAGGGCCTGTCGGAAGACGTGATCCGCTTCATTTCCGCCAAGAAGGAAGAGCCCGAGTGGATGCTCGAACAGCGCCTCGACGCCTACCGCCGCTGGCTGAAGATGGACGAGCCCACCTGGGCCAAGGTCCACTATCCGAAGATCGACTTCAACGACATCTACTACTACGCCGCCCCCAAGGGCCAGACCGGCCCCAAGTCACTGGACGAGGTGGATCCCGAGCTCCTGGCAACCTACGCCAAGCTGGGCATTCCGCTGAAAGAGCAGGAAATCCTCGCCGGCGTGCGCAAGCAGGGCGAGCCGAGCGAGCTGGATGACTTCGAGGGCCAGTCCTACACCTCCGGCAAGGTGGCCGTGGATGCCGTGTTCGACTCGGTGTCCGTGGTGACCACGTTCAAGAAGGAGCTGGCCAAGGCCGGCGTCATCTTCTGCTCGATCTCCGAAGCTATCCGCGAACATCCTGAACTGGTGAAGAAGTACCTGTTCTCGGTGGTGCCGCAGGCCGACAACTTCTATGCCGCGCTGAACTCCGCCGTGTTCACCGATGGCTCGTTCGTCTACATCCCGGAGGGCGTACGCTGCCCGATGGAGCTGTCGACCTACTTCCGCATCAACGCCGAGAACACCGGCCAGTTCGAACGCACGCTGATCATCGCCGACAAGGGCTCGTACGTGTCCTACCTCGAAGGCTGCACCGCGCCGATGCGCGATGAGAACCAGCTTCACGCAGCCGTGGTCGAACTGGTGGCGCTGGACGACGCCGAGATCAAGTACTCGACGGTGCAGAACTGGTACCCGGGCGACAAGGAAGGCAAGGGCGGCATCTACAACTTCGTGACCAAGCGCGCCGACTGCCGGGGCAGGAACTCAAAGGTATCGTGGACCCAGGTCGAGACCGGTTCCGCCGTCACCTGGAAGTACCCGTCCTGCATCCTGCGCGGCGACAACTCGCGCGGCGAGTTCTACTCGATTGCCATTTCCAACGGCTATCAGCAGGTCGACTCGGGCACCAAGATGATCCACCTCGGCAAGAATACGTCGAGCCGCATCATCTCCAAGGGCATCGCGGCAGGGCATTCCGACAACACCTATCGCGGCCTGGTGACCACCCATCCGAAGGCAAAGAACGCCCGCAACTTCACCCAGTGCGACAGCTTGCTGATCGGCGACAAGTGCGGCGCGCACACGGTGCCGTACATTGAGTCGAAGACGCGCACCGCCACCTTCGAGCACGAAGCAACCACCTCTAAAATCTCCGACGACATGCTGTTCTACTGCCAGTCGCGCGGACTTAACGAGGAGGAGGCCGTGGCGCTGGTGGTCAACGGTTTCGTGCGCGACGTGCTGCAGCAGCTGCCGATGGAGTTCATGGCCGAAACGCAGAAGCTGATCGGCATTTCGCTGGAAGGCAGCGTGGGCTGATGAAGGCGCTCGAGCGGATGTTCAAGTGGCAGGGCGGAACTCTGGAAGAGTTCACCGCCAAGGCGCGCAAGATCTTTCTTCTGGCGCTGCCGTTTGCCGTGCTGTTCTGGGCGTTCGGCCTGAACTTCTCGGGCGGCGAGAACGCTGAAACGTCGTGGATCAACGCACCACTGCTGATTTCGGTCTCAGCATTCATCTTCTGGATCGGCGGCGAACTGCTGTTGCTGGTAAAGCGGGCAAGGTCATGAAACGGGCTGCGGCCACACTGCTGACGTTTGGCCTGCTGACCACGCCGGTGCTGGCCGGCACGCTGGAGGGCTATGCGCCGGTCGACCTGGCGGTCTTCCAGTCGAAGGAAGGGCCTTCGGTAATCGGCCTGCTGATCGACCTGATCGAGGCACATCCGGAAAGCCTTGAAGGCAACCCGGAGATGAAGATCGGGATGAAACCCTCCAGCGACGGCAGCGCGCTGCAGGTGGATGTCGAGATGACCGACTACCTGGATGACTCGGTGGCCGGCGAGAAATACCGGGCGCTGGCCCGCCAATGCCTGGCGCATCGAGGCGCTGGGCAAGCAATACAAGTGCCGGCGAGGCGAGAATGCCGGCGAGTGGACAACGAACCTGTGCCCGTAAACGGCACTGATTGAACGACGCGAAGGAGTAGCAACATGCTCGAGATCAGGAACCTCCACGTAAAGCTGGAGGAAGAGGGCAAGCAGATCATCAAGGGTCTCGACCTGACCATCAATGCAGGCGAGGTGCACGCCATCATGGGGCCCAACGGCTCGGGCAAGTCCACGCTGTCCTATGTGCTGGCCGGCCGGCCCGGTTACGAGGTCGCCGACGGTTCGATCAGCTACAAGGGCGAGGACCTGCTGGAAATGGAAGCAGACGAGCGCGCCGCCGCCGGTGTGTTCCTGGCCTTCCAGTACCCGATCGAAATTCCCGGCGTGGCGACCATGCAGTTCCTGAAGGTGGCGCTCAACTCCCAGCGCAAGGCGCGCGGCGAGGGCGAGCTTTCGACGCCGGACTTCATGCGCCTGGTGCGCGAAAAGGCCGACAAGCTGAACGTCACCCAGGACATGCTGAAGCGCCCGGTAAACGTGGGCTTCTCGGGCGGTGAGAAGAAGCGTGCCGAAATCCTGCAGATGGCGGTGCTCGAGCCGAGCCTGTGCGTGCTGGACGAAACGGACTCGGGCCTCGACATCGATGCCCTGCGCGTGGTGGCCGATGGCGTCAACGCGCTGCGCTCGCCCGACCGCGCCATGCTGGTGATCACTCACTACCAGCGCCTGCTCGACTACATCGTGCCGGACAAGGTGCACGTCATGTCTGCCGGCAAGATCGTCAAGTCGGGCGGCAAGGAACTGGCGCTCGAACTCGAGAAGGAAGGCTACGCGGCCTACGCAGCGTGAGCGGGGAAGGAACCATGTCTGTGACCCTTAT
Organism: Alphaproteobacteria bacterium; assembly: GCA_024642465.1. GTDB lineage: Bacteria > Pseudomonadota > Alphaproteobacteria > Rhizobiales > Aestuariivirgaceae > Anderseniella. The sequence goes on along the minus strand of JAHEBA010000024.1, from coordinate 27,415 downwards.
GAAGACCCCGGCCGAAACGGCTTTCGCCTGCGCGTTCGACGCGCAAGGCCCCTTGGCCAGCGTGCGCAAGTCTGCCTTCCAGCAGTTTGCCGAAACCGGCCTGCCGCACTGGCGCATGGAAGACTGGAAGTGGACCGACCTGCGCCAGATCATCTCGAAGGCGCTGCCGCCTGCAGCCGGCACCCATGCTGGCGCCAAGGTCATCGATGCAATCGTCGCCGCCGCGCCGTTCGCAGGCGTGGCCAATGGTCGGCTGGTGTTCGTGGACGGCCAGTATGATGCCGGCCGCTCGGCGTTGCCGGCAGGCGTGGAGTTCGCCACGCTGGCGGACGCTGGCAGCGACAGGCTGGTCGCCGGTTCTACCGACCCGATCGCCGCGCTCAACCTTGCCTTCATGTCCGACGGTGCAGTGCTGACGTTCAAGGCGGGCAGCAATATCGATGCGCCCATCGAACTCATGTTCGTGACCACCGGTGCGGCAGCCGCCTCCTATGCCACCCGTAACGTCATCGTGCTGGAAGAGGGCGCCTCCGCTACCGTCATCGAGACGCACATTGGTGGTGAAGGCGAGTACCTGCACAACGCCGTCACCCAGATCCACGTGGGCGAGAATGCCCGGCTGGACCGCGTGAAGGTCCAGGAAGAAGGCCTTGACGGGATTCATCTTTCCAACGCCGAGGTTCACCTGGCTGCGTCCGCGCACTTCAAGGACTTCACCCTCACCATGGGTGGCCGCGCCACCCGCCAGCAGGGCTTCTTGACATTCGAGGGCGAGGGCACCGAAAGCCACGTCTCCGGCGCCTATCTTCTGACCGGAAAGCAACATTGCGACACGCGGCTGGTCATCGACCATGCCGTACCGCACTGCACCTCACGCGAGCTGTTCAAGTGCGTCATGGACGAAGCCGCCCGTGGCGTCTTCCAGGGCAAGGCGATTGTCCGCCGAGATGCCCAGAAGACTGACGGCAACCAGTCGTCCCACGCGCTTCTGTTGTCCGACGAGGCCGAGTTCGACGCCAAGCCGGAGCTGGAAATCTACGCCGACGACGTGGTCTGCGGCCACGGCGCCACCTCGGGCGACCTGGATGAGAACCACCTGTTCTACCTCAAGGCCCGCGGCATTCCGGAGCAGACGGCCAAGTCCATGCTGATCGCGGCGTTTGCGGCGGAAGCCTTTGATGACGTCGAAAGCGATGCCATCCGGGAGGTGCTGACCGGCCTAGCAGAAGGCTGGCTCGACCGCCGCAAGGGAGCCTGAGTGAGCAGCCCCATGACCCGCGTCACGCTCGATCACTGCGTCATCCATGTCTCCGACTGGGAGAAGGCGAAGGCGTTCTATGTCGGCGTGATGGCAGCCGAGGCGATCCCATTCGGCAACGGCTACCAGTTCCGCTGGGGCGAGCAGCAGCTCAATATACATGGCCCCAACCAGCCCGGAACCCCGGTCGCCAGGCTGCCGGTGATGCCGGGTAACTCGGACCTGTGCTTCCGCTGGCACGGACCGATTGCCGGCGCCATCGAGCAGCTGCAGGCCAACGGTGTCGATATAGAGGTCGGCCCGGTCGAGCGCCACGGCGCGAAGGGCAAGGGCACCAGCGTCTATTTCCGCGATCCCGACGGTTCGCTGATGGAGTTCATGTCGTATGAGTGAAGCACTGAAGAAGGTCGAGACGCCCGGTTTCGACGTCGATCGCATCAGGGCGGATTTCCCGATCCTGTCGAAGCCGGTCTATGGCGACAAGCCGCTGACCTATCTGGACAACGCAGCCTCTGCCCAGAAGCCGCAGGCCGTGATCGACCGGATCACCAAGGCCTATTCGGAAGAATACGCCAACGTGCACCGCGGGCTGCATTACCTGTCGAACACCGCGACGCAGGCTTTCGAGGAGGCGCGGGAGAGCGTTCGCCGCTTCCTCAATGGGCCGTCGCACGAGCAGATCATCTTCACCCGCAACGCCACCGACGCCATCAACCTGGTCGCGCAAAGCTTCGGCGGCATGGTGATCGGCGAGGGCGACGACATCGTCGTTTCCATCCTCGAACACCACTCAAATATCGTGCCGTGGCACTTCCACCGCGAACGGCGCGGGGCAAACCTGCGCTGGGTGCCGGTGGACGATGAAGGCACGCTGCATGTCGAGGACTTCGTCAAGACGCTGACGCCGCGCACCAGGATGGTGGCGATCACGCAGATGTCCAACGCACTGGGCACCGTCGTGCCGGTCAAGGAGATCATCAAGATTGCGCACGAGCGCGGCATTCCGGTGCTGGTCGATGGCTCTCAGGCCGCGGTGCACATGCCGGTGGACGTGCAGGACCTGGATGCCGATTTCTACGTCATGACCGGCCACAAGCTATACGGGCCTTCAGGCATCGGCGTGCTTTATGGCAAAAGGGAGATTCTGGTCAAGATGCCGCCGTACCAGGGCGGCGGCGAGATGATCTTTGAGGTGACGCAGGACGACGTCACCTACAATGATCCGCCGCACCGGTTCGAGGCCGGCACGCCGGCCATCGTCCAGGCCATTGGCCTTGGCGCGGCGCTCGATTATATGGAGGGCGTGGGCCGCGAGGCCATTGCCGCCCACGAGGCGTCGCTGCTGGAGTATGCCAACGAGCGGCTCAAGGGTATCAATTCGCTGAAGGTTTATGGTACTTCGCCCACCAAGGGCGCGATCATCTCCTTTGCGATGGAGGGCGCTCACGCGCACGACATCTCGACGGTGATCGACCGGTATGGCGTGGCGGTAAGGGCAGGGACCCACTGCACCATGCCGCTTCTGCAACGCTTCGGGGTAACGGCCACCTGCCGTGCCTCGATGGCCATGTACAACACGACGGACGACATTGACCGGCTTGCAGATGCGCTTGCCTCTGCACACAAGCTGTTCGTGTGATAAGGTGACACCCATGGACAATACAAACACATCCTGCGCGCCCGCCCCGGTTCCCGAGGCCGTGGAGGCCGACCATCACAGTCCGGAAATCACGTCAGCCATCCCGAAGGAAGAACTGGACCGGATGACCGACGACATGATCGCCGCGCTGAAGACCGTGTACGACCCGGAAATCCCGGTCGACATCTTCGAACTCGGGCTGATCTACAAGATCGACGTCGAGGATGATCGCACGGTGAAGATCGACATGACGCTGACCGCGCCTGGCTGTCCTGTCGCGGGCGACATGCCCGGTTGGGTGGCTGACGCCGTGCGCACCGTCGAAGGCGTCATGGACGTTGATGTGAACCTCACATTCGACCCGCCCTGGGACCCGTCGCGCATGTCCGACGAGGCCCGTGTTGCATTGAACATGTGGTGACCCCAGATGAGTTCCATGCAGATGGATACCAACAACGCGCGGCCCCGCCCGCAAGTGCTCACCCTCACCGACGCGGCCGTCAACCGCATCCGCGAGCTGATGGCCAAGTCCGGCAAGGACGGCTCCGGCCTGCGTATCGGCGTGAAGAACGGCGGCTGTGCGGGCATGGAGTACACCATGAATTTCGTGGATGAACCTGACCGGTTCGACGAGGTCATCGAGCAGGATGGCGCACGCGTCATCATCGAGGCCAAGGCCGTGTTGTTCCTGTTCGGCACTAAAATGGACTACGAGGTGACCAAGCTTCGCTCGGGCTTCACCTTCAACAATCCCAACCAAACGTCAGCCTGCGGCTGCGGCGAGTCGGTGGAGATCAAGCCGGCCGACGCCTCGGTGTTGGGCCGCGACTGAAGGCAACTGCGCCGGTAAACGGACCGTTAATGTTCAGGCTGCAGACTGTCTGCCTGTTCAATCGGTTAGGAGGCCCGGCCAATGGATGCCGCGGATCTCTTGCTTGCAGGCGCGCCCAACCGCGGTACGCACCAGTCACCGCCAATAGTGTTCGCGGCCGGGCAGACGATTGCGCCAGCTAATCTCGTCAAGCGCACGCAGGTGCCGGTGAACCGGCAATTTCTGTTGCCCTCCGACATCCCGCATATTTGCTGGCTGGCGATTGCGGCACTGTCGGCGCTGTTGCTGCCGCGAAGCCTGGGCTTCTCGGTTGCCGGTCTGGCTGCCTGTGCGGTGAGAGCAGTCAATCCGGATAAGGCCCCGGCAGCCAAGATGCAGCGTGCGCTGGGCGTTACTGCGGAACAGTCCCGGGCACTGCTGGCCCGGCAGGGCAGGTACCGTTTCGAGAACTCCATCGCCTTTTTCCGCGACTGGTTTCATGGCGATGGACGGCGCATGACGCTTGATGGCGTCGAACATCTCAGCCGGGCAACGGCTGAAGGCAAGGGCGCCGTGCTGTGGCTTGCGGACATGTCCGCCGCAACAGACGTAACCCAGCAGGCGCTGTTTTCCGCCAGTTTTCCCCTTGCACACATGACCCGGCCAGAGCATGGTTTTTCCCCGTCCGCATTTGGGGTGGCTTGTCTCAACCCGTTCAAGCGGCGTTTCGAGCAGCGTTTCCTTGGCGGTCACATCGTCTATGACCGCGTCCAACCCCAGCTCGCACTCGACGAAATGACGGCGGAACTGCGCGCCGGCGGCGTGCTGTCGATCCTCGCCACGACTTACGAAGGCCGGGCGCTGGCGGAGGCCGGCTTCCTGGGTGGACGCGCCCGGGTGGCGGCAGGCCCGCCGCGGCTCGCGCTGGATGCCTGATGCGAAATCCTGCCGGTATTCGTGCTGCCCGGCGCAAGTCCGGGGGACTATCGCTGCGTGGTGCAGAAGCCGCTGTCCACCGGGAGAGGCGACGCCCGCAAGGCAGCGCTCCAGGCCGCAGGTGATTACCTTTACCGGCTGGAAGCGGCCGCGCAGGACGACTCCGCGGCCTGGCGCGGCTGGGGCGATCTGCGCTTCGACGCCTGAAAAGTTCAGTTTTTGCTAAGCACTGCCCGGTAGTGTGACCCGATTCATTTGCTGCAAAGGGAGCAGCTTGAGGGGGACTGGAACCGTGGGGTTCATTCGCATAGCAGGGCTGCTGCTGTCGGCTGTCGGCGTAAGGCTGGCAGGCGCCGTGTTGGGCCTTGTGCTGCAAATCCTGCTGGCGCGCTGGCTCACGCCCGATGAAATGGGCGGCTGGTTCCTGATCGTTTCTCTGGCCTCGTTTGCGGGACTGATCATCGGCGCCGGCTATCCGACCCTCGGCCTGACCGCGCTGGCGCGGTACCACACCCGCGGACAGCCCGGCATGGCGGACCAGTTCATGCACAAGGCAGCTTACGACATCGGCAAGTATGCCTTGCTGATGTCTCTGCCGGCCACGGCCTTCCTGCTGCTTGCACCGGTCGACAGCGTCACGCGGCTTGCCGTGATCGCCGGTCTCTCGGTAGCGCCGGCCACCGCCATCATCCGGCTCAATGGAACCTCGGCAAATGCGCTGCGCCGCTACATGCTGACCATCGTGCCGGACTTCATGGGCAAGACGCTTCTGATGCTGATCTTCGTCGCGCTGTGGGTGTTCGTCACCGGAGGGCTGTCGCTCGATGTCGTTGCAGGCGCATTCCTCGTACTCAGTTACCTGACGGCCTGGGTTACGGGCAGGGTGCTGGGTGGACACGGCATAACCGGCGTGGGCCGGGACACCGCATCGGTGCGGCTTGGCAAGACCTGGGCCTCGCGCGCCGCCCCACTCATCATTGTTGCCATGGCGCTGATGGCCATGGCGGATTATCTAACGCTCGTTGCCACCATGCTGCTGCCCAAGGCCGACGTGGCGCTGGTGGGTATCGCCATCCGTTTATCGGCACTGGTCGGCTTCTTCACGCAAGCCTCGCAGCAGTTCGTGCTGCGCGACCTGACCGGCGCGCTCCACCAGCGCGATGCCGCGCAGGCCCGCAGCCTGCTGATGCGAACCAACCTGGCTTGCGTCGGCGTGATTGCCGGTGCGCTGGCCGGCTTTGCCGTGCTCGGAGATTGGTTCCTCGCCCTGTTCGGACCGGGCTACGTGGCGGCGCTGCCGGTGCTGATGCTGCTGTTGCTGGCGCAGGGCGTTCGCGCCATGGGCGGCATCAACGTGCACCTGCTGTCGTTGGGCGGTGGGCAGGCCGCGCTGGGGCGCACCTGCCTTGCCTCAGCCGTGATCATCCTCGCCCTGGCCAGCCTGCTGGTGCCTGTACTTGGCATCAACGGCATAGGCTGGGCGGCGATCGCGGGCGAACTGGTGTGGATCGGTGCCGTCGCCATGCAGACGCGCGAACGTATCGGCTGGCGCGGCGACTTTCTCGCGCTGTTCAGCAATCACAACCGCATCGGGCAGAAGCCGCCGCCGGCAAAGCCTGCCCTCGGCGACGCCGCTTAACCTGCCGCCGCCCGGACTGGGCGGGCCAGGAAGGCCGGCATGTTGTCTTCGGTGAAGCTGGCCGGCATCCTGTCATCGTTGTCGTGGTCGCGATCACGGCCGCCGCGTCCACGGCGCTCGCCCCTGTCACCACGATCGCCCCGGTCACCACGATCACCCCGTTCACCGCGCTCGCGCTTCGGCTTGTCGTCGCGTGCCGGCTTTTCCTCCACGGCTTCAACCGCTGCCTCTGCCGGTTCGTCCTCGGCGGCAGGCTTTTCCTTGCGCTCCCTGCGCGGTACATCCTGCTTGCCCGCTGCCGCCTTGCCCTTCGGACCTGCCGGCTTGCCACCGCGGCGGCGCTTGCCGCGCGAGGCGATGGATTCGGCGATCTCTTCTTCCGAAGGTTCTTCGCCGTCCCACGCGATCTGCTTCTTGATCAGGTCTTCGATGTCCTTCATGGCCTTGAACTCGGACCATGTGACCATCGTGTAGGCATTGCCCAGGCGGCCGGCGCGGCCCGTGCGGCCGATGCGGTGCACGTAGTCCTCGGAATGAATCGGCACGTCGAAATTGTAGACGTGGCTCACTTCCGGAATGTCGAGGCCACGCGCGGCCACGTCGGAAGCAATTAGGTAGGTGATCTTGTTGTTGCGGAAGGCGTCCAGCGTGCGCAGGCGCGACTGCTGGTCCATGTCGCCGTGCAGCGCACCGCACGAGAAGCCGTGCTTCTGCAGCGACTTCTCCAGCACCGCCACTGTGGTCTTGCGGTTGGCGAAGATGATGCCGTTCTTCACTTCGGCCTCATGCGCACGCAGCAGGCTTCTCAGGAAGTCGCGTTTTTCCTTCTCGTCGGACGGTGAGTACACTGCCTTCTGGGTGATCGTCTCGGCGGTGGAGGAGGGCGCCTGCGCCTTCACTTCGACGGGATTGTGCAGGAACTGGTTGGTGATGCGCTGGATTTCCGGCGGCATGGTGGCCGAGAAGAACAGCGTCTGCTTGGTCAGCGGCAGCGTCTTGGCGATGCGCTCGATATCAGGGATGAAGCCCATGTCGAGCATCCGGTCGGCCTCGTCCACCACGAAGATCTCGATGTGGGTGAGCATCAGCTTGCCGCGTTCCATGTGGTCAAGCAGGCGGCCCGGCGTGGCGATGAGAACATCCGCGCCACGGTCGATGATCTTGTTCTGCTCCTCGAACGACACCCCGCCCATCAGCAGCGCGATGTTGATCTTGTGGTTCTTGCCGAGCAGCTTGAACGCGTCGTGCACCTGGGCGGCCAGTTCGCGCGTCGGCTCGAGAATGAGCGTGCGCGGCATGCGCGCCCGGGCGCGGCCCTTTTCGAGCAGAGTCAGCATGGGAAGAGTGAAGGCGGCCGTCTTGCCGGATCCGGTTTGGGCGAGGCCCAGCACATCCTTGCGCTCCAGCGCGGGCGGAATGGCTTCTGCCTGGATCTTGGTGGGTTCGTTGAAACCGGCTGCCTTGACGGCGGAAAGGACCTTTTCGCTAAGGCCTAGCGTGTCGAATGACATATGGTGATGAATACCGTTCTGTATGCGAGATACGGGCGGCGCTGTTGCGCAAGCCGCCTCGGTCGCTGGTTGATGGGTGCCGGGCAAAAGGCCGGATGCCTCACTGCCCCTTTCGCGGCACCTCACTCACGGCGCCGGAACGTACGAGGCCATATATGCGAATTCGCGCGCGAAATGTCAATTTCCGCGCCTTGCGGCATATTGGACCGAGGTTAATCGGACCGAGCGAGTAGGGAGGAGAGGTGGGAGTAGAAGCCCCCAAACTTGCCTTCCTTCAGCTTGATCCTCGCCTTCGCGAAGACAGGCCCGGAGGGCCAATCCTGTTGGCGCCTCCTTGACCGTCATTCCTGCCCCAAACGTTCTCCTTCGCCTCATTTGTCATCACCGGGCTTGTCCCGCTGATCCAGTTTCTGGAAGGGTTGTTCTGGATCCCCGGCACAAGGCCGGGGATGACAGGGAAGTTGAGGAACCGCACACGCCAAATAGCCACCACACAATGCTGCGTCGTGTTGGGAACTGGAAACACGGGCCACTCAGCGTCGCACCGGTTGTTTGTATGTATAGGCGCTTCACTGAGCGGCCCTTCCGGCGGCGACTGCACCCTTCCGGTCTCTCCGGACCCGCTGTTCGCAGCATCCAGGTTGTGCATTACGCGATACTTCCGGACCGGGTCGGTGTCGGGCGCCCGTGATCCCGGCGCGGGGCGTTACTCCCGCGCGTCCTTCACGAAACCATCCGGCCTGCTTCCGGGAATGGAAACGCATACCATTCCTTCCACCGGAGCAGGTAAAGAGGAATATAGTCTATTATAGGATAAAAGTCAATTGGATTAATCGAAATCCAGTGCGCGGAGACCTTCACACATTCGAAAGCGGCCTGTGCCAGCTTCGGGCCATGTATCGCTGGTTCAGAAACAACATCTCCCTGCGCGGCATCGCGTCGATTGCCATTGGATTTATCTTCCCATGGGTGGTGTTCGTACCGGGCGTCATTGATCCACCGATGCCGTGGCCACTAGCCGCGCTCTTCAGCCTGATGGGGTTGGGGCTGGCGCTGGCTGGCTGCATCGCAATCTGGTTCAAGTGGCACCGCGAGCGCGTGGCAGAAACCGCGCGGCCAGAGAAGGTGCTGGTTGAGCTGAAAGATGGCGGCGGCGAGGGAAGTCCGGACATAGCCGTCGTCGAGGCAAGCTCCGGGTGGTGGGAATTGCCGTTTGACGGGCCAGCCGCCGCCGGAAAGCTTTTCAACAAGGGACTGCTGCAAGCCATGGCCTGGCTGGACCCGGCAACCAACATGCCGGTTACAATGGAAGTCGGCGGTGTTCGCCTCAATACCTTGTGGAAACCCAGCCGGACTTGAGCCGCTCACCCCTTCTCGAACAGCGCCGCGGCCGCCTTCTTCCACGGCGTGAAGGCGTCGGCCTCTCGTAACACTTCCAGGCCTTTGAGCGTGAACGAGCGCGGGGTGGCGAGTTCGTCCACCAGCGCCCGGATGCTGTCGTTGGGCCGCTCGCGCACTGTCGTGGCGGCGGCGCGCGTCATCTGCGCCACCAGTAGCCGTGCGGTATCCGGGTCCACGCCGTGGTCCGACACCCAGCCGGTCATCTCGCCGATCAGTTCCTGCACCCAGCCATAATAGCAGGCAATGGTGGAGGCGGGGCCGAAGTCGGCCTCGCTGGAAAGCGCCAGCACCGGGCCACAAGGGCCAAGCAGGTGGCGGCAGGGCTCGTCGTCGGGGTAGAGCAGGGTGGGGCTTTCGCCGAATTGTGCGGCCACCACCGGCATTGCCATGACCAGCCGGCCCGGCTCGATGGCAGGGCCAAGCTCGCCAGACCCGATCCCGGCGCACAGGGAGAGCACGGTCTGGCGCGGCTGAAAGGTTAGTCCCTCGCACACCGACACCGCATCGAACGGCCGCACCGCCAGGATGACGATGTCGGCCTCATTCACGATGGCCTGGTTGTCGGTATAGATCTCCGCGCCATAGTGGCCGGCAAGGTGCTCGGACGTGGCCCGCCCGCGCTCGGACACGATGAAGCGGTAGCCGGTCTTCACCATCGCCGGCATCATGTGCCGGATCAGGTGGCCCGCGCCGATGATACCGATGGTCTGGGTCATGTGGTTTCCTTCAGTGAAGTAAGCAGGGCGGGTACGGCGTCCTCGATCTCGCGGCAGACGATGGCGCCGGCTGCTGCCAGTTCATCGCCCACGTCGACCGGCAGGGAGGTGTTCGATGCGTCGGGTATCTGGTTGAGGCGACCGCCGATCAGAACCGGAATCGAATTGCCAAGACATTCACGCAAAGCTTTGAAATAGCTTAGCGCGATTCCGTTGTATGTGCTGAGCGCGATGGCGTCCGCGCCCTCGTTCAGGGCAATTGCGGCCAGCGCGTGGGGTTCGGCGGACGTGCCGCCGTCAATGATCTCCGCGCCGGCTTGGCCCAGCACCTCGTCCAGCACCAGCTTGCCGTGTTCGTGCACGTCCGTCGTGGCGGTGACCACACGGGGACGTGCGGCAGCCAAAGTGGCGCGCAAGGTTTGCGGCACCCGGTCCAGGTGCGTGTGCGCCATCTCCGCCACTTCCTCGGCGATGTCGGAACGGGTGGCCTCATGCTTCGTGCCGAACAGCGTCTCAAGCCGCCGCCCGCCCAAGCGCCGCAGCGCCAGCAGCATCTCAAACGGGTTGGCGGTGTCGATGCCGGCTTGCGTCAGGCCCGCAATGGCCTTGTCGAAGAACGACCTGCCGCCCGCCACGATCTGCGCAACCAGAGCGCGGGCAGGGCTTGCGTCCAGCAGCGGCATGTGCCGGGCCTCGTGCGTGGCGAGCCGTGCGGCAAACAGCTGGGCTTCGATCACTTCGTCCACGTCCGGAATGCGCTCGTTTTCGGTCACCGGTACCGGATTGATGGCGTGCCCCGTCGGCGCGAGCCGCTGGCCGGCAATGTCGATGCGGAGATAACTGGCAAGCGAGGCGAAGTTCTCGGCCGCCGTGCCGCGATAGCTGGTCGTGTTGCCGTAGATCATGGTGCCCGGCGTATCGCCCGCGACCTCCGCCAGCGCCACGTGAAACGCCAGCCGCCGGACGGGGTCGGAGAAGTGATGCCCCCAGCAATGGCTGACGGTAGCGCCGATCAGCGAACCGATGTGCCGCTCAAGCAACACCGCGCCCATCACCGAGCCGAGGTCCTGGAACAGGGCGGCAAACCCGTCATCGAGGTTCGAGTGCACCAGCACCTCGATCGGCTGGGCGGCAATGAGCGCCAGGGCCTCAACCGTCGCCGCGGTGCAGGCAATGTCGTCTGACGCGCCCTGCAGGCGGAAGGTGAAATACTGCCCGAGATTGCCGATCGACGTGGCGCCCGCCGCGAGCGCCGCACAGGTGTTTTCCACCGCTGCCGGAAAGCCCAGCACGAAGTCGCCGAAATGCGGCGCGACGGGCGCGGCGGCTGTGAGCGCGGCGAAATCCTCCGGCCGATCGAGGATAAGACCGGTGCCGCGCATGGCGGTGGCGCGCTGGTCACGCGGGATGCCCATCGACCAGTCGAGGCAGATGCCGTACCGGTCCACGGCCACGCCGTGTTCCGCGCACTCGCCATGAATCCGCGCCCAGGCATCGCGCGTCTTGGCCGGATCGCGCCAGCCGATTTGTGCATGTTGCATCTGGCGGTTGGCGCTTGCAGCGGCGCGCTTGAATTCAGCCTCGCAAGAAACCATCTGGAATTTCAGGAAACTACCTTCCACCACCCGCCAGTGCCGTGCCAGCTCATAACCGCGAGATGTGACGGATTGCACATCTGGCAGGGCGGGTTTGGGCAATATCTCAGATCGTATCAGGTTCATGAATGAAACTGAGATTGCCGAAGCTGGCGGCAAAAGAAAAGCCGTCAACAATCGGATGTTAACGCCATTGGTGGAGGATCAGGATTGTGATGATTGTTTGTAGGGCGTACCGGCCATGACACTTCATGATGAGTTCGTTTATCCCAACGAGTCGGTCAGACGGCGCCAGGCGCGCTTCAGTCTTACGTTCTACGTTATGCTTCTTGCAGGTCTGCATCTGAGCCGCTACATCACAGGGCAGGACTTGTTTGCCGGTGCCAACTGGTATTGGTGGGCTGGCGAAGCCCTAGTTCTCGCAGGCCTGGCCTGGCTGGTGTTCGCGCGCAGGCAGAAGCCGCAGCTGGTGGTGTCCGGCCGGGGCCTTGGCGGACAGTGGGTCGAGCAGCGCCTCGGGCGCATGCTGAAGTGGCATCGCGTCGAGAAGGTGCGGCTGGAACCCGGTGCGGTCGTGGTCGATTTCCTGCCCATCGACGAGGCCAGCGACGAACCCCGCAACCGCATTTCGCAACTCAGGCTGGTTGCCAACGAAGACCTCAGCGAAACCGAGCTGGTCGACGCCATCTCCGACTACATGCGCGTCGAGACCGTGCCGAAGGCAGCGTAGCGCCTAGTGCTCGTCCGTATCGAGCCAGATCGTGACCGGGCCGTCATTGACCAGCGACACCTTCATGTCCGCGCCGAACTCGCCATTTGCCACTGAAATGCCGTGGCTGCGCACCTGCGCCGAGAAGTGCGAGTAAAGCTTGCGCGCCAGGTCCGGCGGTGCGGCGGTCGAGAAGCCCGGCCGGTTGCCCTTGGTCTCTGCCGCAAGCGTGAACTGGCTGACCACCAGCGTGGCGCCACCCACATCATGCAACGACTTGTTCATCTTGCCTTCCATGTCCCGGAAGATGCGCAGGTTGACGATCTTGCGCGCCAGCCAAAGCGATTGGGCTTCACTGTCGGTTTGCATGGCGCATACCAGGACCAGCAAGCCCCGGCCGATCTCGCCGGTTACGCGGCCATCGACCGTCACGCGCGCTTCGGAAACTCTCTGGACAAGGGCTCTCATGAGGCGTGACTTTGCCGAGTTGGCCGCTAAAACTCAAAGCCAATCTTGTTGTCACGAGGAAAGCAAATGCCCGAACCGATTGTGCTGATCCCCGGCCTGATGTGCACGGCCGAGTTGTTCGCGCCGCAGGTGGAGGCCTTCTGCGAGGATCGCGGCGTTATTGTCGCTGATCACACCCAGGCAGACACCATGCAGGAGATCGCGCGCCACATACTCGCCTCCGCGCCGGAGCGGTTCGCGCTGGCCGGTCAGTCGATGGGGGTCTACCTGTCGCTGGAGATCATGGCGCAGGCACCTGAACGGGTGACGCGGCTGGCGCTGCTGGATAGCAAGGCGCGGCCCGACACGCCGGAACAGACGGCAGGCCGCGCGGCGTTGCTCGCAATGGCGGACAAGGGTCGCTTCCTTGAAATCACCAGCGAAGTCCTGATCCACCGGCTGGTGGCGCCGGGCAGGGCGGATGACCCGGTCCTGCACGGCATCCTCATGGGCATGGCCGGAGACACCGGCGAGGCTGCCTTCCGCCGCCAGATGAACGCCATCATGAACCGGCCCGACTACCGGCCGGGGCTGGCTTCGATCAACTGCCCCACGCTGGTGCTGACGGGTGAACTCGACGTCATCACACCGCCGGATTGCGCTCGCGAGATGGCGGCAGGCATTGCCGCTGCAGAGCTGGCGCTGCTGCCGGGTTGCGGTCATCTAGCCACGCTTGAAGCCCCGGACGCCGTGAATGCAGCACTTGCCCACTGGCTTGCTGCGGAAGTGTAAGCAGTGCTGACCCTATTCGTGATTTGACCGCGGGGCGGGTCAAAGGGCAGACTCGTTCATATCCGATGAAAAGGAGGTCTACAAAAATGACTCCACCGAAGAGGCGCTCGCTGTAGCCAGCCGGAAGTTCAGGGCGGCCAGACGCCCCGCAGCCGACAGTCTTCGCTGCAGCAAAATCCAGACAATCTAAATTGCTACATCAAGCGGTCGCGTGACCGTTATTTGATCATCCGGTTTCCATACTGGGTTCAGGCCTAAGAGCCAATCAGGCCCTGCGCGGCAGCATAGTTCCGCCAGGGCCTTTCAATTACCCGGCAAACCCGATTGCACGCCATGCGTGCCGGGCATGTATCCCATGTGGATATGACAGCCTTCTTCACGTATTTCGTGATTTGACCCAAGGGGCAATTATGGCGTAAGTTAGACATCATAGGCGTTTGTCACTAGGCAAAAAGTGGCAACGCTGGAGGCGCAAACTGGAACAGTTCCCGGTGAGCGAATGAGATACTGACCGGTAAAGGGCTGGTGGACCCCCGAAATCCCCTGCCTAGTTCCACCTTCTTTGCCGGACAGACGTTGGGATGCGAAGCTGCCCCCTCGGTTCGCAAAACCCATTATCTCTAGAGTTGCAGCCCCGCACTTTTACCCCTGAGTGCGGGGCTGTTTCATTCCCGTCAACAGTTCGAGACCTGCCCCCGGATGGGTGTTGGCCGCCAAGGCCATAAATGTGGCCAATCTGCCGGGCTAAACTCGCCTTGGCTGCTATGCACATGGCATACTGCCGTCTCCTGATTCGTGAAGCCCGTTCAATTCGTCCGTGAAAGCCGACATGTCGAAGTCCCTTGACCTTTTCTCCGATGCCGAGCCCGCAGCAACCGCGCCCAAGCCCGCGCCTGCGGCGGCACCCCGCGCCGAACCGGTGCGTAAGCACCCGGCTGCGGAGGCCGGCTACACGGCCGCCGACATCGAGGTGCTGGAGGGGCTGGAGCCGGTGCGCCGGCGGCCCGGCATGTATATCGGCGGGACCGACGAAAAGGCGCTGCACCACCTGTTCGCCGAAGTGATCGACAACTCAATGGACGAGGCCGTGGCCGGCCATGCCACCTTCATCGAGGTGGAATATGATGCCGACGGCTATCTGTCCGTGACCGACAATGGCCGCGGCATCCCGATCGACCCGCACCCGAAGTTCAGGGACAAGTCGGCGCTGGAAGTCATCCTCACCACGCTGCACGCGGGCGGCAAGTTCGATAGCAAGGTTTACGAGACTTCGGGCGGCTTGCACGGCGTCGGCGTGTCGGTGGTAAACGCGCTGGCCGAGCATCTCGAGGTGGAGGTTGCCCGCAACCAGACGCTCTACCGCCAGGACTATGCGCGAGGGGTTCCGCAGAACAAGCTTGCGGAAGTGGGCAAGGTGCACAACCGGCGCGGCACCAAGGTGCGCTTCAAGCCGGACGAGCAGATTTTCGGCAAGGGCGCCAAGTTCAAACCCTCCCGGCTGTTCAAGATGGCGCGCTCCAAGGCCTACCTTTTCGGCGGTGTGGAAATCCGCTGGTCGGTGGACCCGATTCACCTGGCCGACAAGGACGACACGCCGCAAAAGGCGGTGCTGCACTTCCCCGGCGGCCTGAAGGACTATCTCGACGAGGCGATCCATGGCCGCCCCCGCGTGGCCGATGAAATCTTCGCCGGCAACGTCAAGAAGGAGGGCGGGCACGGCTCGGTCGAGTGGGCGGTGGCATGGTTCGGGGGCGCGGAAGGCTTCGTCAACTCCTACTGCAACACCGTGCCCACACCCGAAGGCGGCACCCATGAGCAGGGTCTGAGGTTCGCGCTCACCCGCTCGCTCAAGAACTATGCCGAACTGTCGGGCAAGAAGCGTGGCAGCATGATCACCACCGACGACGTGATGACGTCGGCCGGCATCATGCTGTCGGTGTTCATCCGTGAGCCGGAGTTCCAGGGACAGACGAAGGAAAAGCTCGCCACGGCGGAAGCCTCGCGCATCGTCGACAAGGCGGTGTCGGACCATTTCGACCACTGGCTGACCGGCCATCCGGCCCAGGCCGACAAGCTCCTCGACTGGATCATCGAGCGCGCCGAGGAACGCATGCGCCGCCGCGCCGAGCGCGAGGTGGGCCGCAAGACGGCGGTGCGCAAGCTGCGCCTGCCGGGCAAGCTGGCCGATTGCGCCTCGTCGGGCCGCGAGGGCTCGGAACTGTTCATCGTGGAAGGCGATAGCGCTGGCGGATCCGCCAAGCAGGCGCGCAACCGCCACAACCAGGCTATCCTGCCGTTGCGCGGCAAGATCCTCAACGTGGCGTCTGCCACGAAGGACAAGCTTAACGCCAACCAGCAGCTGTCGGACCTGCTGCAGGCGCTGGGCTGCGGCACCGGCGACAAGTATCGCGAGGAAGACCTGCGCTACGAGAAGGTCATCATCATGACCGACGCCGACGTGGACGGTGCCCACATCTGCTCGCTGCTGATCACCTTTTTCTACCGGTTGATGCCGAAGCTGATCGAGGAAGGCCACCTGTACCTCGCCGTGCCGCCGCTCTACCGCATCGTGCAGGGCACCAAGTCGGCCTACGCCCGTGACGACGCCCACAAGGACGAACTGCTGGTGAAGGAGTTCACCGGCCGCGGCAAGATCGAGATTTCCCGCTTCAAGGGCCTGGGGGAGATGTTGCCCGCGCAGTTGAAGGAGACGACCATGACCCCGGCCAACCGCACCCTGCTGCAGGTCCAGATGGACGACAGCGAAGCCAAGGTGACTGCGCGCGTGGTGCAGGAACTGATGGGCAACAAGCCCGAAGACCGCTTCAACTTCATCACCGAACGCGCCCAGTTCGTGGACGTGGATGAACTGGATGTCTGAGGGGCCGGAATGTCGCCACTTACTTCGGCGTCGGCTTGGGCGGCACGGTGCGGATGTAGGCCACCATCGCCTTCAGGTCATCGGGCCTGATGTTCTTGTAGTAGTAGAAGCCCATCGGCGCTGACAGTTTCGATCCGTCCGGCCGCACGCCCGTGGTGATCGCCCGCGCGATGTCCTCGTCCGAATAGTCCCGGATGCCGTCTTCGTGCGGCGTGATGTTGGCGGTCACGGCCACGCCCCACGGGCCCTCCAGCACCTGGCCGCCCGCACCGAACTGGTGCTCGTAGTCCGGCTCGCCGTTGACGATGGGCGAGTGGCAGGCCCAGCAGTGGGCCAGCGGGCCGGTCAGGTACTCGCCATACTTCACCGGGTCATCCTTCGGCACGTCGGGGACCGTCGTGACCTCCGGTCCATAGGCCGGGGGCAGGGGGAAGTTGTACGTGGAGCGGGTCGCCGTGTTCTTCACTGGCGGTACCGTGCGCAGGTAGGCGACGATCCCCTTCACGTCGCTGTCCGACATGTGACGGTAAAACTCGAACGGCATCGGCGGGCCGATCAGCGTGCCGTCGGGCCGGCGGCCATTGCGGATGGCGTTGATGATCTGCTCGTCGGTCCACTTGCCGATGCCGGTCTCCGGGTCCCGCGAGATGTTCGGCGCATAGGCCGTGAAGCCCGGCGTCTTGATCAGGAACTGACCGGCCAGTTCCTTGCCGGCTTCCGGTCCGTTCGGCGTCTGCGGTGTATGGCAATTGCCGCAGGCGACGATGGAGTTGACCAGGTAGCGTCCGCGCTCCAGCGGCGTTTCCGCCCGCGCGGCCGAAGTTGCAAGTGTAATGAGGAGCAGGCACGGCAGCAGGGCGCGGATGTTCATCGCGGCATCTCCTGAATGTGCAGTATACGGAGCGCATCAAGGAGAGCGCCCAAATGTAACAGACGTCAAGTGGGGGAGTACCGGCAGGACGGGGCTAAACCCGCCCGCAGTGCGCATCCACCACCCGTTGCACCATCGGCGCATAGTGGCTGAACGGCTTCGTCGCGAGGTCGGGATGCTTGCCGGCCTCGTCGTAGTAGCGCACCTTGACGATGTCCTTGAGGTTCGGATTGCGCTCGAACTCGGCCAACTCATCAGCATTCATCGGTCCGCCCTGCAGGTTGAGCGAATGGATGGAAGCCTCTGAAAGTCTTTTGAAATACTCCGGTCGCGTGGCGCACAGATAGCGCTTGGCCGCCACGTGATGGCGCACGCAGTCGGTCACGATGGAGGGGAAGAACCGCTCCAGCACCTGTGCTCCCGCCTCTTCGTGGAAGCGGTCTTCGGTGTCGTCCATCGAGAAGGTGCCGAACTCGGACGTGAAGTGGCCGATGTCGTGCAGCAGCGCGGCGACGATGATCTCCTCGCGCTCGCCCGCCTGTTCGGCAAAGTGGGCGCCCTGCAGCATGTGCTCGGCCATGGTCACCGGCTCGCCGAGATATTCCTCGTCGCCGCGGCGCTCGAAGATATCGGCGATGAAGGCGACGATGCTCGAGGCATCCAGACTGTCCGCGTCGGGCCTGCTCATTGCGCAGCCTCCAGGGTTTCAGCTTCCAGCGAGGCCAGTTTGGACAAGAGCCCGTCCTTGTCGGCGTAGCAGCCCTGCAACCAGCGCGAGCCCGCGCCGGAATATCCTTTCCTCGCGTGCATCACGCGGGTGTTGTCGACGATGAAGCACTCGCCGGGCGACAGCTTGAAGGTCACCTCCATCGTCTCGTCGTCGATGATCTGGGCCAAGCGCCTGTAGGCGGCGTAGTAGGTTGCCATGTCCTCGAACGGAACATCGGTGATGGCGGCGGTGGAGCGATTGTTGAAGCGCACCGCGATCAGTTCGCCGTCCGGCGCCAGTTCGATCATCGGGCGGCGCGAAGTGAGGCGCACGCCTTTCTCGCCGGCATATTCGAAGTTGGCGCAATACTTTGTCAGTACGTCGAACCACGCCGGATTCTCCGCCTTCAGCCGCAGCGCGGCGGCAAAGCCGTCCACCACCATGTTCTCGCCGCCTTCCGCGGAGTTTTCCAGGCAATAGAGAATCTGCAACGTCGGTACGGGATCGCGGTAGGGGTTGTCGGTGTGCGCCTGTAGCCCGAGGCCGGTATAAGCGAGGTTGGTCGGGTTCACCTCGGTGCGCACCTCGAAATAGCGGCCATAATTGGTTTCGCGCACATAGCCGAACAGGGCGGCCACCTCCAGCAGCGCCTCCGGCTTCACCGGGCCGCCGGTAAGCACGCCTACGCCGTAACGCGCAACGCCGGCCAGCCAGTCGCGCAATGCGCCCGGCCGTGTCTTCACCTCGTTGAAGGCGGCGCGCGGCAGCTTGGGTGTCAGGCCCTTGTCCCAGGTCTCGATGCTGTCCGGCGTCCACCCACGCACACTACGGGCAGGACGGTCGTAGGCATGCCGTGCCAGCCAGCCGAGGTCGTAGTCGGCCGTCTTGTTCTCGGGTGCGAAGGTGACCGAAAGTTTGCCGCCCGAAATGCTGGCCGAGGCGATCCGCACATCGGCAGGCAGCGAGTTGATGGTAATCAGCCGCTGACCGTTGCCGGGCGATCTGGTCTCGCCATCCCATGCATTGTCGCGCAGCCACACGGCATGAAACCGCATCGGCGCACCTGCGCCACTGACGAGGCAGATTACGCTGCCGCCGGTGTTGATGGTGACGTCGGTCATCGGATCATCATTCCTTTGAAAGATCGGTGATTTGGTGGACGATGCCAGAGTCTACCTATAAATTCCAATTGGCTGTTTGATGTTCAAGATATGGATTTGCTTATGCCTTCTGCGAGACTCGATAATCTTCCGCTGGAGTGGATCCGGGCCTTCGAGGCGGCCGCCCGCAGCGGTAGTTTCACCGAGGCGGCGCGCGAGACCGGGTTGACGCAAGCCTCGACCAGCCAGCGCATCGGCCAGCTGGAAGCGCGGCTGGACACCCAGCTGTTCCTGCGCGGCGCCCGAGGGGTCACCCTCACCGTGGCCGGAGAGACGTGGCTGCCTTATGTCTCGGCAGCGCTTCAGTCCTTGCGGCAAAGCGCGGAAGAAGTGTTCGGCTCGCATCAGCGGCGCATCACGCTGACGGCTGGCAATTCAGTGATCGAGAACTGGCTGATGCCGCGCCTCGCGGCAGCACCTGTGCCGCCGCCGTTCGAGTTTGTTTTCTCCACGGCGGTGCTTGCGGCAGGCGTGGGGCAGCAAGCAGGCGATGCCGATGTCCGCTACGGCACGGGCACATGGCCGCAACGCCGGTCTGCCCGGCTGTTTGAAGAGATCATGGTGCCGGTCGCCGCCCCGCAGCTGGCAGACACTGCTGGGCGCTGGCAGGATCTGCCGAAGATCGCGGTGTCGGGGCCGCGCCCGGGCTGGCAGGAATGGTCGCGACAGACCGGCGATCCGGCAACGCCGGTGCCGCATTTGCGCGTGGACAGCCTGGTTCATGCCCTCGCAGCCGCAAGGCAGGGGCTTGGCGTGGTGCTGGCGTCGCTGCCGCTTTGTGAGGGCGACATGGCTGCCGGGCGGTTGGCAAGGCTCGGTGAGGACGAGCTCAGACCGGCCACGAGCTGGTGGCTGACATCGCCTCACAATGCGCTGTCCTCCCGCCAGTGGGATGAGTTGTGCGACGTGTTCTGTGTGTTGTGAACAGCCGCATACGGCTGGTGACATTCTGGTGACAATCACGGAAATGTGAGCTAGATTTTCAGACCAGCACGACCAGCCGGGTCAACGGCGGTGCGTTTCGGATTGCTCTTTGACATGAATTCGCTTTGGGGCTCTAAGGCAGCCCGCGAGTGGCCCACGTTCGTGGTGCTGGCGGGTTGCTATCTGATCTGGCTGGGATCGGTTGTCTGGCATGAGGCTCTGGGGTGGTGGTGGGTCATTCCCGCCGCCCTCATGGTGACCTTGCATTCCTCGCTGCAACACGAGGCGCTGCACGGTCATCCGACGCGCTCTGCCGCGCTCAACGAGGCGCTGGTGTTCCCTGCCATCGGCCTGTTCGTGCCGTATCGCAGCTTCCGCGAAACGCACCTGCGCCATCACAACGACGCCAACCTGACGGACCCTTATGACGATCCGGAAAGCTGGTACCTGACGCTGCCCGAGTGGAACCGCACCGGCAGCATGCGCCGGCGTCTTCTGAACCTCAACAACACCATGGCAGGCCGGTTGACCTTTGGCCCGGCATTGGGCCTTTGGGGTTTCTGGCGCACCGAATGGCGGCGCATTGCCGCCGGGGACCGCGAAGTGCGCGACGCCTGGATCATACATCTTGCAGGCGCCGTGCCTGTCCTGATGCTGGTTCATTGGGCAGGGGTGCCATTGTGGCAATACCTCGCCGTGGCCTATCTGGGCATGTCGGTGCTGATGATCCGCACCTTCATCGAGCACCGCGCCGCCGATGCCACGCCCGAGCGCACGGCCATCGTCGAGGCCGGCCCGGTGATGCGCCTGCTGCTGCTCAACAACAACTACCACGCCGTGCATCACAACCATCCGGCCCTGGCCTGGTACCGGCTGCCGGCACTTTGGCGCGCCGAGCGTGAGCGCACACTTGCGGGCAACGGCCACTATCACTATCCCGGCGGATACGTGGAGGTGGCGACGGCCTGGCTGTTCCGCCAGCGCGAACCGGTGCCGCACCCGTTCCTGCGCCGGGAGCCGGTGGCGCCGCTCGACCTCGACCCGACGCCGCCAACGCCGACGCGCACGCTGCCGGATGGTGCAACGGCGCCGGAAACCCTGTAACGCTTGACGGGATGAAAGATTGCGCATGCCCCGTCTGCGATGGCGCTGCCACCAGGCCATTGCTGACTGACCCGCAGGGCAGAGCGTACCGGCGCTGCGAAACCTGTCTTGCGACGTTTCTCGATCCCGTACACTTCCTTACCGCAGACGCCGAGCACGCTCACTACCTGACCCACGAGAACGATGTGGATGATCCGCGCTACCGGTCGTTCCTGGATCGGCTTGCAGGACCGCTGCTGGCCCGGTTGCAGCCCGGTTCGCGCGGGCTCGACTATGGCTGCGGACCGGGGCCGGCGCTGGCGGCAATGCTTGCCGAGGCCGGTCACGGGGTTGCCCTGTACGATCCGTTCTTTGCCCCTGATGCAGATGTCCTTGCCGGTAACTATGATTTCATCACCTGCACCGAGACGGCGGAACATTTCCACCGGCCCGGCGAGGAATTTGCGCGGCTGGCATCGATGCTCGCACCCGGCGGCATCCTGGCGGTGATGACAATGTTCCAGTCCGGCGATGAGCGCTTCCAGGCCTGGCATTACCGGCTCGATCCGACCCATGTGGTGTTCTACCGGCCCGAAACCTTCGCGGTGCTTGCGGAAAGGCTCGGTCTGGAGTGTGAGGTGGTGGCGCGCAACGTCGTGTTTTTGACCCGGACCTGAGCCTCGCGTCTGACACATTCTTCATTTGTATTGCGCGCCAAGCCGGGGCATGGTCCGCGCCGGAACCCGATCAATCCAACGAAAACTGCAAGGAAAACCTTATGCCTGTTTCCAAACTGCTGCGCCACGCTGCCGCCGGCGCGGCTCTCGCCGCTGTTGCCTTCAGCCTGCCGGTGCATGCCGAGGAGGCCAAGGTGCTGGCCACCGTCGACGGCCAGCAAATCACCACCGCCGACGTGGAATACGCCAAAAAGAACCTTGGTGACTCGCTGAGCCAGGTGCCGGCCGGCGCCCAGCAGACGATGATCGTCGACATGCTGATAGAGAGCCAGCTTCTGGCCAATGCTGCCCGCCAGGCCGGCGTGGCCGATGGCGACGAGTACAAGCGCCAGATGCGCTGGCTCGAGGCGCAGGCGCTGCGCGAGGCCTACATCAACCAGCGCACCGCCGAGATGGTGTCTGACGACGAGATCAAGGCCAAGTATGACGAGGCTCGTGCCCAGGTCTCTGAGAAGAAGGAAATCCAGGCCCGGCACATCTTGCTGAAGACCAAGGAAGAGGCAGAGGCAGTCATTGCCGAACTCGATAAGGGCGCCGACTTTGCCGAAATGGCCAAGAGCAAATCGACCGGCCCGACCGGTCCGCGCGGTGGAGATCTGGGCTATTTCAGCGAAGGCCGCATGGTGCCCGAGTTCGAGAAGGCCGCTTTCGCGCTTGAGAAGGGCGCCTACACCAAGGAGCCGGTGCAGACCCAGTTCGGCTGGCACGTGATCAAGAAGGAAGACGAGCGCCAGATGGCCTTTCCGGAACTAGATCAGGTGAAGGACCGCATCAAGGTTGCCTTGCAGGCAGAGAAGCTACAGGGCATCATCAAGGAACTGCGCGAGGCCGCCAAGATCGAGATGCCGGCCCAGTAACAGAACTGCTGGAACCACCGCCGGTCTTGCTGCGTTTCTCCGCAAACAAGGGAGGTGCGCATGTCCAAGGCCGGCTGGTGGTGGTTCGCTGTTGCATGGACCTTTCTGGGGCTGCTTGCAGCCTCGGCTAACGCGTTTGACCGTTCGCCGGCAGACCTGACGCGGGTCCAGACGCAAGCTGCACCCGAGCGTCCGCCCAGCAATTGCCTCGCCATTGCCGAGGGCCTGCCCCGGACAACCTACGTCAATCTCACGCCCGTACAGGGCAGCGTGCCGGTGGCCACCGTCCGCATCGAGTACGTGGGCCATTCGACCTTCTGGATCGAGAGCCCCGGCGGCGTGACCATCGCAACGGACTTCGCCGGCTGGGCGGGCAATCGCCCGTCGCCGCGCGTCGTTACCATGAACAAGGCGCACGAGACCCATTTCACGGACAATCCCGACCCCGCCATCGAGCACGTGCTGCGCGGCTGGAACCCTGAAGGCGGCGCGGCCCAGTACAATGTGGAGATCGGCGATGTGCTGGTCCGCAACGTGACCACCGACATCCGCGCCTGGGGCGTGCCCGAGAAGGATGGCAATTCGATCTTCATCTTCGAGGTGTCGGGCCTGTGCATCGGTCACCTGGGCCATCTCCACCATGAACTGGGCGCCGCCCACGTTGGCTGGATCGGCCGGCTCGACGTTGTGATGGTGCCGGTGGACGGCAGCTACACCTTGCCGACGGAAAACATGGTGGAAGTGATCAAGCTTCTTCGTGCCCGAGTGGTGCTGCCCATGCATGCCTTCGGCGAGTGGTCCCTGAGCCGTTTCGTATCGGCCCTGAGCAAGGATTTCGCGGTTCGCCGAGGTGATATCGCGTCGCTGTCGCTGTCGCTCGACACCCTGCCGTCAGCGCCTACGGTGATCGTTCTAGACCCGGTGAACTAGGCTCGGGGCAAGTCATGCGCTGACTGCATTGCTGCGATGCAGCATTTCATGGTGCGACGCAACAGACCAGTCATAGTCTATCTATATCAACAGGTTCTGAAAACGCTGCCTGAACGGCGTTACCCAAGCCACTACAGGAGATTATCATGGCAAGCACTGCTCACATTACCGATTTCGAGGCAACCGGCGTAGAAGGCAAGGGCGTTCTGGCCCGCATCGCTGCCGGCCTGATGCTGGCTTTCGAGGCACGCGCCATTTACCGCGTCGAACAGGAAGACGGTCACCTGCTCACTGCAGAGCAGATCAACCACATGAAGGCCGACTTTGCCCGCCGCCGGGCAGCCATCAACGGCTGAGCCTGCTAGGCTTGACCTTTGAGGGGGCTGGACGCCATCGCGTCCGGCCCCTTTTTGCTTGCCTTCCGGCGGTGTAACGTCCTACTCACGGGACCGCCCTAGTTTCTCCGCAAAGCGGGGTCACTTGTGTCTGCAGCTGATGCATGAATCGACCGGTTCGTGCAGCGGGGGTATGGGACTGTTTTCTGGAGAGTGGTTTTGTCGACGTTCACGGTTTTCGGTAAGTGTGTGGCGCTGCTCGCCGGTGCGGGCGCAATCATGCTGGTGCAAGGCGCGGCACTCGCGGCATCCGATCTTGAGACTTGCACCACGACTGACGCCAGCGTTGAGGCGTTGAACCGGATCGGCGCGTGCTCCAGGGCCATTGAAAAAGGTCTGGACGCGGATGTTCGCCCGAAGGCGCTTTACTATCGCGGTACCAGCTATGGGCTGATGGGCCAGATGGATCAGGCGATTGCTGATTTCACGGCAGCGCTGGAGGTCGAGAGCGGCAACATCGAACTGTGGATTGCGCGCTCGCGCGCCTACTACCAGAAGCAGCTGTACGACGAGGCCATGCTCGATCTCGCGGAAGCGATCAAGTTGAAGCCGGATAATCCGGTTGCCCATGACCTGATGGGCAAGAACCACTTCATGCTGGGCAATTACGAACTGGCCATCGGGTTCTTCAGCAAGGCGATCGACCTCAACCCGAACTACTACAACGCGTTCATCAACCGCGCCACGACCTACTACCGCGACAACAAGCTGGCCGAGGCTATGAAGGACGTGAATGCGGCCTACCTGATGCTTCC
Organism: Alphaproteobacteria bacterium; assembly: GCA_024642465.1. Taxonomy (GTDB): domain Bacteria; phylum Pseudomonadota; class Alphaproteobacteria; order Rhizobiales; family Aestuariivirgaceae; genus Anderseniella. Next base: position 2,659 of record JAHEBA010000024.1, on the reverse strand, counting down.
GCCGGGCGACAGCAGGGGCAGGGGTCTGCTCCAGCTCAAGGTCGCCATCGAGCAGGCCTATGCGTCGCAGCAGCGCGCCACCCAGACCAAGAACTGATGATTGCCGGCATGCCGGAGGCAGTTTCCGGCACCGCAACCGCCGCCGTCATCGGCGCCGGTCCAGCCGGGTTGATGGCAGCCGATGTTCTTGCGCAAGCCGGCGTCCGCGTCGATGTGTTCGAGCGCATGCCGTCGCCGGCTCGCAAGTTCCTGATGGCGGGAAGGGGCGGGCTCAACCTGACGCATTCCGAACCGCTTGAAGCTTTTCTGACCCGCTATGGCGAGGCATCGGCGTGGCTGGCGCCACTGATTGCCATGCTCTCGCGGGATGACCTGCGCCAGTGGGCGGCAGATCACGGCGAGGAAACCTTCGCTGGGACGTCTGGCCGGGTTTTTCCGAGAAGTTTCAAGGCATCGCCCTTGCTGCGGGCCTGGCTGCGCCGGCTTGACGGGCTGGGCGTGCGCCTGCACAACCGAAAGACGTGGACCGGCTGGGACGCGGATGGGCGGCTGGCATTCGCAGACGGGACAACCGCCCGGCCCGACATCACCATTCTGGCGCTTGGTGGGGCAAGCTGGCCCCGGCTTGGCGCGGATGGCGGCTGGGTGCCGCTGTTGCGCGGGCGTGGCATTGCCGTGGACGATCTGGTTGCTTCCAATGCGGGCGTGCGGCTGAACTGGTCGGAGCAGACCTGCACGCGCCACGCCGGGGAACCGCTCAAGCGGATCGCATTGAGCCTCGCCGGCCGCACCGTGCGCGGCGAGGCGATGATTTCGGCAAGCGGGCTTGAAGGTGGTGCCGTGTATGCGCTGTCTCGCGAGTTGCGGGCAAGCCTGGACGCTGCGGCGACATGCGAACTGCTGCTCGACCTGCGCCCGGATATCGAGACTGCTGATCTGGCTGCCCGGATCGGCCGAGTACCCCGCAAGCAGTCGCTCTCGAACCGCCTGCGCAAGGGAGCGGGCCTGAGCGCGCAGGCCATATCGGTCTGGCGTGATTTCACCCCGGAAGTGCCGGCAGACGACAACGCGCTGGCCGGCAGCCTAAAGGCCGTCCCGTTGCAGGTCACCGGCATTCAGCCGCTGGATCGTGCCATCTCGTCCGCGGGCGGTATCGGGTTGGATGAACTGGATGCCAGCCTGATGCTGAAACAACTGCCCGGCGTGTTCGCCTGCGGCGAGATGCTGGACTGGGACGCCCCCACCGGCGGCTACCTGCTGCAGGCCTGTTTCGCCACAGGCAACGCGGCGGCGCGTGGCGCGTTGAACTGGCAGAAGCCCGCTTGAACAGACGCGAAATCTCCATGAACTTCGAAACCTTTGAGACGCCCTTCGATGCGGTTGTCATTGGCGCCAGCGGCGGCATTGGAGCGGCGGTAGCCGAACAGCTCCAGGCGCATCCGCAGGTTGGCTCCGTGCTTGCGCTGTCGCGCTCGTCTCCTGCCTGCCACATCGACCTGAGCAATGAGGCGACCATTGCCGCTGCGGCTTCGCAAGCGGCAAAACTAGCAAACCTGCGGCTCGTCTTCGTGGCGACGGGCCTTCTGTATGACGGCGAGAGCTTGCAGCCGGAAAAGGCCCTGCGCGCGCTCGATCCCGCAGCGATGGGGCGCAACTTCGCGGTCAACGCCACAGGGCCCGCACTCGTGCTGAAGCATTTCGCGCCATTGTTGCCGCGCCACGGCAAGTCAGTGTTTGCAGCGATTTCCGCCCGCGTCGGCTCCATATCCGACAACCGTCTCGGGGGCTGGTACAGCTATCGCGCCTCCAAGGCGGCCCTGAACATGCTCCTGAAGACCGCTGCAATTGAACTGGGCCGCACCCGCAAGGATCTCGTCGTTCTGGGGCTGCACCCCGGCACGGTGAACACCGGGCTGTCAAAGCCATTCCAGTCGAACGTGGACGAGGGCAGGCTGTTCACGCCCGGACAGTCGGCACGGTACATGCTCGAGGTGATCGCGATGGCAGGACCGCGACACACCGGCCGCGTCATCGCGTGGGACGGCGAGCCGGTCGATCCATAACGAACCCGTTGCCGCGCGAGCCGTTTTGCTGCAATCCTTGCGGCTTCAGCACCTGACCAGGAGGCTCCGCCCATGACCGCCACCGCCACCCAGCTTCGTCCCAACATCCTGGACCACTGGCAGCAGAGGGTAGACCTCGCCGCTGCCTTTCGCTGGACCGAACGTCTGAACATGCATGAGGGCGTTGCCAACCACTTCTCGGTGTCGGTCAACGACGATGGCACCCAGTTCCTGATGAACCCGAACCAGGCGCATTTCTCGCGCATCAAGGCATCGGATCTTCTGCTGCTCGACGCCAATGACCCGGAAGCCATGAACCGCCCGGACGCGCCCGATCCGACCGCCTGGGGCCTGCATGGCGCCATTCACCGCCACTGTCCGCATGCCCGCGTGGCGCTGCACGTGCACTCGATCCACGCCACCGTGCTGGCGAGCCTCGACGACCCCAGCCTGCCGCCCATCGACCAGAACTGCGCGACCTTCTTCAACCGCTATGCCATCGACGACCAGTATGGCGGCCTTGCCTTCGAGGAAGAGGCCGAGCGTTGCTGCATGCACCTGTCGGACCCGTCGAAGAAGGTGCTGATCATGGGCAA
>JAHEBA010000256.1 GCA_024642465.1 Alphaproteobacteria bacterium | reverse complement strand
TTATCATAACAGATCATGGCGCAAGGCCAAGATCGTCTACATGTAGACACCAACACCCAGAGGCATGATCGCTGAGAAAAACGCTGGCAGCGTTAACCCTAAAGCGTTCTACTTAGGGAATTTAGGAAAATGGAGAAGCAACAATAACTAGGTGTTTGAGAAATGAGCAGGCGGACTACCTGCAAACAATGCCGTTCGACCGTAAGCGGACACAGGCTTCTGGCTGCAACGCACAAGATGCTGGAGGCCGTCGAAGGCGAGTTGGCTGATCTGTCGGTTTCCGCAACTGCGCCAAGCGGTGAGCTTCGCGTCACTATTCCATCCGTTCTGTCACACTCGCATTTCACAGCGCAGATCGCGTCGTTTTCCAGGGCATACCCTCGGATCAGATTGCATCTGGATTTCTCGGACACACGACGTGCGCTCATCGACGACGGCTTCGATATCGCGATCCGTATGGGGCCGAAGGCAAAAAGCACCGCGACCTTGCGCAAACTGTTTTCGGTCAAGCGCAAGTTGGTCGGCTCCGCTGAATACCTCTCGTCGCGATCCGTTCCTGATGATCCCAAAGACCTTGTTGGCTGGGATTGGCTGGCACTCACGCCGGTGCATAACGTGCCGATTGCATTCAGTAAAGCGGGCGGAAACCGGGAAAGCATCAAGCCGGAGCCCGAGGTCTTTGCCAATGATGCGCAGGCTCTCTATCAGCTGGCCCGTGCAGGCGCCGGGCTTGCCATCGTTCCAGACTTCCTGGCGGATGCCGATTTGGCCTCTGGACTTATGCAGAATGTTCTCCCCGACTGGGAGTTGAACGCGATCGAAGTTTTCGCCGTCTGGCCCGCCAATGCCCCAAAGCATGGCCTTGTTCATCTGTTGTTGGATGCTTTAACCCAGCAAAAGACCTGAACCTGCCATCGGTGCAGCCGCAGCGAAAGCGCAGTTTGTCCTGTGTGGATGGCTCCCTTTTTGCAAGTCCTATTTGTTGATTTGGATTTGTCAGAAGCAGTCTTGTGTTCGGCCTATTAGCGCGACGCACATGGCCGCTGGCCCTGATGGTTTCCACCAACCAAGTCCCATTCCGCAACTCGAACAGCAAGCGTTCAGGACAAAGCACGGGGCGTCTTGGTTTTAGGGCTGACAAAGTTCCATCACTTCATTGGTCTTGCAAACTCCTGTGTTTACGCCGGTGTGTTTAAACGGACCTCACTTTGTATGGCTCATTCCGGTTCAGTACGGCCCAGATCATGCGTGCGGTTTTGTTGGCCATGGCAACAGCCGCCACTCTGCTTGGTTTGCGGGACAGAATGTCTGCAAACCATGGATCAAACCTTTCTGGTTCTGACCTTATGGACCGAATACGGGACGTCATGCCCAAGACCAGTAATCGGCGTATGTACTGGTCGCCCATTTTTGAGATGTGGCCCAATCGCTCCTTTCCACCACTTGATTTGTTGAGCGGGGTCAGTCCCAGCCAAGCGGCAAACTCTCTGCCATTGTTGAACTGCTTGCCGCTGCCGACTGTCGCAACGATTGCTGAGGCTGTAATCGGTCCTACGCCGGGTATCGTGCGCAGCAGTGCAACGCGTTTCTCGCGTTTGGCAATCTGTGTCATTTGCCGGGACAGACGTAAGATCTTGGAATGTAGGAACAGCAGTTGATCGCAAAGATCAAAGACAACCTCTCCAGCGTCGTTTGGCAGGTCAGACGGAGCTTCTTTTAAGCAGTCCTTCGCAAAATGCAGCGCATGGTAGATGCCTTGAGGCAAGATGATACCAAACTCTGCCAGCTGCCCTCGCAGCATATTGATGGTCTGAGTACGCTGTCTCACAATCAAGTCGCGTGTGCGATGAACAGAGAGTATCGCTTGTTGTTCGGGTGTCTTTACCTCAACAAATCGCATTGTTGGCCGAGTGACTGCCTCGCAAATAGCTGCGGCATCAACGGCATCTGATTTACCGCGCTTGACGTAGGGCTTCACATAAGCTGGCGGGATCAGCTTCACGTTATGACCCAGTTTGATCAGTTCGCGTGCCCAGTGATGGCTCGTTCCACAGGCTTCAATACCGACCAAACATGGCTCGAGGCGTTCAAAAAATGCCAGGACTTGCACCCGTCTCAGCGCGCGGTTGAATACAACCTCACCATGGTCGTCGATACCATGGATCTGAAAAATGTTCTTGGCTAAATCTAAGCCGATTGTTGTAACTTGCATTGGGTGGCTCCTCTCAAAAGCGGTTCATAGCAGCTGCACTATGGCGCATTACGACGCCGGGTGATGCAGGAGCCATCCACCCCATCCGCAACTCGGTCATAGCCGGAATTGTGGTGAGCGTCTGCTATCGCGCTAAGCGGCCATACGAGGTTGAAAGCCCGCATTTTCCGTGCCGAACGGCGGCTCAGTGGTGCTTAGCAGCCATCTGACAGAAACGCTCGGATGACTGCGTTGAGCCCGAAGCCGCCGCGATTTCAAGGCTGTTCTTATATTTAAGAGGTTCGCGCCGCGGGAATGTGTAACCGTTGCAGAAGTCATTGGTTCGATTTGCTACTGTTGGTGCTCGCGACTATCCTGATAGTAACGTTGATTGTCTTGGAATGCCCATGCTGGTCAAAACCCTCTACGCAGTTGCCACGCTGGGAGGCTT
>JAHEBA010000103.1 GCA_024642465.1 Alphaproteobacteria bacterium | reverse complement strand
CCATGATCGACATTGACATCAGGCGCGACGGCGACGTCTTCGTGCTGCGCCCGCAAGGCGCCATCAGCGCCGATGACTTCAAGTCCGTTGCCAGCACCATCGACGGCTACATCAACGAGCATGATGCGGTGCCGCGGCTGGTGTTCCGGCTTGATGAGCTACCCCACTGGAAGGATCTGGAGGCGATGACCGCCCACTTTCATCTGGTGAAGGAACATCACAAGGTCATCCCGAAGGTCGCCATTGTCAGCGACAGCAGCGCACTCGCCTTGCTGCGTCCGGTTGTCGACTGGTTCACGGGTGCGAAAATCCGCCGCTTTCCGTCAGAGGCGCTTGACGATGCGATCAACTGGGCAGCAATGGAGGATGATCATCCCGGCAGCTTTGTCGTGCTGGACGGCCTGCCATCCGACGTCGTCGGGATTGATGCCCGTGGCCTGATCAGTTCCCAGGACTATCGCGATACCCTGGAACCGTTGGTGGCGGACAAGCTCAAACGGCATGACAAGCTGAAGATGCTGATTGTGGCCGGTCCCTATTTCGACGGCTATTCGGCCGGCGCGCTCTGGGACGACGCCCGGTTCGGCTTCAGCCACCTGACCACCTTTTCGAAACTGGCGCTGGTGACCGATCACGAATGGCTGCGTCAGGCAGCGAAGCTGTTCGGTGCCTTGATGCCCACCGAGGTCATGGTGTTTTCCACCGGCGAACTGGCCGACGCGCGCGAATGGATCGAAACCTGAACCCGTCCGGCCTCAGGCCTTGTACTCCAGATCGGTGCCGTCAAACCAGCGGTTGAGCGCCAGTTCCAGCGCGTCGGCTTCCTTGTGGATGCCATGCTCGCTGTCCTGTTTTGCCAGCCGCCCGCGCAGCACCTGCAGCCGCTCGATCAGTTCGTTTTCGGTCACCTCGTGATCGCGGTTCATGATGCCTTGCAGTTCAAGCTTGTGCCTGAACTTGCCAATCTGCTCCTCGATCTGCTGCAGCCGGGCGTGAATGTTGTTGTCAGCCACGTGAGCCTCCGATGTCCGCTTGTTGCATCTTTTCATTGTGCCCGGCTGTGGTAATGATGCGTTGTTCCGCATCAAGACGTTATGCTCGAATCTGACCCAGACTTAATTGATGTTTGCGTAAGCCTTGCCCGCCCCTGATGGCCAGATGCCCTCATGAGCAATACGAGCCCCGCCGAACTGCACCATCGTGTCATGGCCGGCTTCATCGGCAATGTGGTCGAATGGTACGACTTCGCCCTCTACGGATATCTCGCGGGCGTCATCTCGCCGGTGTTCTTCCCCGAGGCTTCGCGCGCTGCGGGGTTGATTGCCACCTATGGCATCTTCGCAGCCGGGTTCGCTGCTTGGCGTGGGCGCGGCGGCGCTGGTTACCAATGTCTTCTCGCACGCGACGGTGGAGAACTGGGCCTGGCGGCTGCGGTTTATCGGCGGCGCCGTGCTCGGGGGCATCGCCATCTTGCTGCGCTGGAACCCGCACGAATCTCGGCATTTCGAACAGCATGATGCGCAGCGCTACGACACCTCGCCGCTGTTGCAGGCCTTCACCACCAACCGCCGTGAAACCCTTCTGGCGCTGGCGTTCGCGACCAGCTACGGCACCTGTTTCTACATTGCTTTCGTCTATCTGCCGGAATGGCTGTCCGGGCAAGGTCTGATGGATCGCGGCACGGCGCTCGCCATCAACACCGGCATGATGGCATTGCTCATTCCGCTGATGCCGCTGGCCGCCATCGTCGGTGACCGCTGGCTGGCGCGGCGCACCTGGATCGCCCTGGCGGTGTTCGGAATCGGGCTGTGCGCGTGGCCGCTGCATGCCTGGATGCTGGCAAGCGGCGGGTCGCTGACGTCGGTCATGGTTTCGCACCTTGCCTTCTTCGTTCTGATGTCGGTGCCGCTGGGATCGGGTCCGGCCCTTTTCGCCGAGATGTTTCCCCAGCGCGACCGGCTGTCCGGCTACTCCGTTGCCTTCAATATCGGGCTGGGCGTCTTCGGTGGCCTGACGCCGATGATCGCAACCAGCCTGATCTCGCTGTCCGGCATTGCCACGGCGCCAGCCCTCTACATGACGGCGGCAGCGCTTTGCGCCGTCGCGGCCCTCGCCATGAGGCCTGACCGCAGCCGCGGTCCCTTGCGCTAAATCTGCATGTCCGGGCTGCACTCGGCAGGGCTGGACTTCGAGCCCGGCAATCGGGCACCATCCGCGCGAAATCAAATCATGTTGGTGAGGTAACGCGATGGCGATCTGGACGTACTGGGACGGCAAGTGGCACGACACCCCGCCCGCGGTTGCAAACCCGATGACCCATGCCATGTGGCTGGGTTCGTGCGTGTTCGACGGTGCGCGCGCCTTTGAAGACACCGCGCCCGACCTCGGTCAGCACTGCCAGCGCGTGGTCAACTCGGCAAAGACCTTCGGCCTGAAGCCGCAATATGATGCCGCCGGGATCGAAGCCCTGGCGCGCGAGGGCATCGCGAAGTTCGGTCCCCGCGCCGAGCTTTACATCCGCCCGATGTACTGGGCCGACGAAGGCTTCGTGGATGTCGATCCGGAAACCACCCGTTTTGCACTTGCCGTCTATGACGCTCCCATGCCGGCACCGAACGGCTTTTCGGTGACATGCTCGCCGTTTCGACGCCCCTCGGTCGAATACTCGCCCACTGACGCCAAGGCCGCCTGCCACTACCCGAACTCCGCCCGTGCCATGCGCGAGGCCCGCGCCCGCGGCTTCGACAATGCGGTGATGCTCGACCCGCTATCGAACGTCTCGGAGCTGGCCACCGCCAACATCTGGTACGCCAAGGACGGCGAGGTATTCACGCCGGTGCCCAACGGCACGTTCCTCAATGGCATCACCCGCCAGCGGGTGGTCAACCTGCTGCGCGAGGCTGGCGTGAAGGTGCACGAACGGTCCTTGCGTTGGAAGGATTTCCTCGAGGCCGACGAGGTGTTCTCGACCGGCAATTGGGCCAAGGTCGCGCCCATCACCCGCGTCGAGGACCGCGCCCTGCAACCCGGCCCGATGTACAACAAGGCTCGCGAATTATACTGGGATTATGCCCGCTCAACGGGCAGGCTTGTCTGAGATCTTGCAGAATTCCGGTGCTGAAATGAAAACCGGCAGCCCCATGAGGGTTGCCGGCTTTGCATGTCAGGACGGCACGCTGCGAGGGGCAGTTGGTGACTGGGACCTCTGCCAGCACAGGGGCTGGAGGAGGCTTCAAAGAGAAAGGGAGGCTGGTTGCCTCCCTTACATGTTTTGCTCTCTGATTTCTCTAAGCCAGTAGCTCAGTTCGTTTCCGGCGGCGAAAAGGTGTGGACGTAGTCGATCACCGCGCGTGCATCGTCAACTGCCTGGGTATAAGCGGCTATGCCTGTAAGCTCTTCCAAGTCATCCGGGAACACCGTCCCCAAGACATCAACCGTCTTCGTCACATACTGCGGATTTCCCTCGCCATCGACACCATCGGGAACAAGAACCGTGATTTGGCTATCAGCGTAAACCTCTGCACGATCATATGTGTAATCCGAGTACTTCACATACTCACTTTCATCTGCAGATACGTAATTGTCGGCAGTGGCAACATCCAGCTGAGCATTCAGATAAACGATCATGTCTGCCGTTGCCGTGCCGCCTTTGTCCATGGCAGCAGCGAGGAAGATGGCGCTTAGGGTTCTGTCATCTACCGTGTAGATGCCATCCTTGAGGGCAGCCAGTTCTACCGGTAGTTTTTCCAGGAGAGCCGCATAGTCGGTATCATACGGATCATCATTTCGTTCCTTAGCAACGTCAAGTGTACCTTCTGTCAAGGTTTCCAGGTACAAGGCCAAATAGATCAGCGGCGAATCGATTGATGTTTCGGTAGTGGTCCCGTCCGCCTCCTCGGTCTTCAGGACAATCCGGTCAGTCTGATCAACCTCTACACTATCCGCTGCCTCGAGCAACTTGATGAACTCAAGGTATTGAGCCTCCAAAACCCAATCCGGCGAACGCACAACGCTCGTGCGACTGAATATAGCCTCAGAAGGTTCACCCAAAGCAGTATCCAGTTCCAGGTCACCTTCCGTATCTACCGTGTAAGGCAGACAGCACTGCAAGTCACCATTCGCGTCGATGTAGTAAACCTGTTTCTGATCGGGAGCAGGTGCGTCTGGCACGCCATCCTCGTTGGTGTCGATCATGATCGGATCACCATTTGCGTCTACCGGCGGAACAAGGATTGGTACGCCATCTGCGTCACGAACTACGATATAGAGATCACCGTAATCCTGTTTTTCCCCACCGCCATGTCCACCAGCCTGCCCGGGCTTGCTGCCTGGATCCTCTGGCGCTTCTGCAGCGTCTTGCGGTTCTGACTTCTTGGCGCCCTGCTGGCCCTTATCTGCTGCTGCCTGACCTCCGCGCTGGCTTTGGTCAGATTGGCCGCGACGCTGACCGCGAACTTCATCGAGGGCTTCTTCGACTTCCATTTGCTTGAAAACGTCACGTAGCGATCCGCCGTGACCACCGCCGCGCTCGCCGCTTGCGCCCTTACGCATCTTTTTGCCGCCGGAGCCGCCTTCATGACTGCTGCCGGAATCATGGCCTGCACCGCTTTCGTGGCTGGTGCCGGAATCATGGCCTGCGCCACTGCTACCACTGTTGGTCTGGGCCATCGAATGGCCGCCAAGGGCAAGCGTCAGTGCCAAACCCGCGGTCCCAGCGAGAAGGGCAAATTTGTTCAGAATGCACAGTGATTTCGTCCGCATAACAGTCCTCGCTGTTGGTATTGCTCTCCCTAGGAGAGAAGGTGGCAGCTATGCTAATTCTTCGTCCGCATACAGAATTGATCCTGATCAAATCACATGCAAAACTTTATATGTGTTTGATGTGCCGGAAAAAATCTGCCCATCAAAATGTGCTTAAGGCACTTTCAGGCACGCCGTCACCAATCAGACTCTACAGTTTGAGAATTGCGCCCAAGCGGAACAGGCTTTCTCGCGTGTCATACGTCTCGAGACCTGGCGAGGTCTGCAACGACAAGGTGCCATAGTCCGTAAAGGTATAGTCGAAACGCAGGGCGATGCTTTCATCAATCGGTACTTCAAGGCCGCCGCCGTAGCGCAGGCCTGCACGCCATTGTTGGCTTGCAGCAGTGGCGCCCGGCGGATCCTTGTCAACGAAATCGATGTTAAAGTAGCTGCCAGTTACGCCGACCCGTGCATAGGCCAAGGCAGCATCGTTGAGCACGACGCCTGCACGTATCGAAGCCGAGGCTGAAGCCACCTTCTCCATGGAGAAGTCTTTCCCGGATGGCTCACGCTCATGGTTCCATTCCTGCTGGGCAAACTCGGCATCGGCTTCGCCCCCAATCACGAAGCTGCCCATCTGCAAGTTGTGTCCAACCAGCAAGCCGGCGGTGAAGCCGGTGTCACCGAAGTCTGCGTTCAGGACACTGGTTACGGGAGGATCAGGCGGTATGGTTTCTTCTTGCCGGTTGCCGGTGGTGAACGAGGATAGCCCGCCGTGGCCCACCTGCAGGCCCCAGTAGGTGCCCGCAAAACTGTAGGCGGCGGGCGTATCCGTGCCGCGCGGAATGGGATTGAAGTGCCATGCCGCAGATATGCGTGCCGTACTTTCGGAGTTTCCGAAAGCGTCCGGCTCGCCATTGCCCGGCGCCATCAGGTAGTCATTGAATACCGCGTGAACGTACTCCATGCCGATGCTGAAATGATCAGAAACCGGCACCCTTGTCCCGACGCCATATTCAAATCCAAATCTCGAGGATGTGTCCGCAGAGGAGGAATTTTTCGAAGCGTATCTGGTATCGAAGGTGCTTGCGCGAACCCCCGCGCGGCCATAAGCCAGCGCGCCGCTGTCAAGACGCCGACCGGCAAGCACCGCGCCGCCATAGGACTCTTCTCGCCGGACCGAGAAGACCCTTCCGCCCGGCAGCCGGCTATGGTCCCATCGGGCATCCGACAGGCTGGCGTCGCCCTCAAGGCCCACGTACCAGCGGGCAATATCGACGCCGATACCGCCGACAATATCCCCGGTCAGGCCGAAATCGCCGAAGTCTGCGGTCAGTCTGCCGCCCTGGCCCGGCTGGCGCTCGCCGTCGAGCAGGGTCATCAGCGACGTCATGCCGCCACGAATGCCGAGATAGATGTCAGTTTTGTCGATGCCGGGGGCGCTGGCGAGTTCTTCCTCCGTGAATGCATCATCGGAGTCGATGCCGATTCGAGCCATGATGCGAGACTCGGTGTAATCGTTCAGAGCCGAGTTCGATTCCCGCTCCTCGTAGGACATTTCACCGCCAAAGAAGATTTTCGGGTGCACGTACTTGCGGAATCCTATCCAGGCATTGGTCAGCTGGTCTTCGCGCGAGGTGCCCCGGAAATCGAGCATCGCTGCAGATGCGCCCGTGTACACACGGAAGTCGTCACGGATGAGTTGCTGCACTTGCAGGCTGACTGCCGTGCGCAGGTAGGAGGAGGTGTCCGCGAGCGTCGTTTCCTCAAGTGAGCGCTGACCCTTGATCGTGACCGAGGTGCCCGGCATTGGCCGCCACGAAAGGTCGCCGCCATAGTTGGCTGCAACCACGTTGTCAAAATCGGGATTGTTGAAATTCTGAAAAATCAGGCCTGCGTACAGTTCGAGGTCAACCGTATCACCAAACTTCTTTTGCCAGCCAAGATTGGCGCGTAAGCCCTGCGAATCACGAAAGTTTGTCGTGTCGTAGTCGCGGACGTCGAATGTGCCCTCGGTATAGATTGACGTTACATCATCCTGGCGATGCGTCCAGCGGCCGCCGATGGTTGCCATGTTGCGATCGCGGAAGTCGTAGTTGACGCCGCCGGATTCGACGAAGTCATAGCGGTCGAACGTGTACCCAAGCTTGACAGTGTTGTCATCAAAGCGCCGGGATATCGCGCCATAGTTCGACGTGTTCCAGTAAACTGGCGGGACCGGCGCGATCTGTGCGGATGGCTCGGTTGAATCGCGTGGTTCGTGATCGCGCGCGACAGAAACGCCCCACGCGGCAATGGTCATTGGATCGAGGCGATGGATGCCGTTCGAGTAGAGCCTGAAATCTTCATAATTTTCCGAGTCGTAAATGCGGAAGCGACCAATCTCTGCGTTGCCGCCGAAGTTGATTCGGTGCCCCTCGCGCTCGAGCCGGTAATTGAGGGCAGGGAGGAATACGGTGACCCAGTCGCCGCGTCGGGGTTCGAAGGTGCCTTCGTGCCAAGTTGGCCGGGAGTAGAATACGTTGTCGGTATAGTACTCGTTCACGCCGAGGCTCGCCGTGAAGTTGCCGCTCCAGCCTGGATCGGTGATGTCGAGATCGGCCGCAAATGCGCCATGCGATACCAGCAATGGTATCGCTGCTCCGCCCAGCACCCAAGCAAACCGTTTGATCAAACCTGCACCCCTACTATAGCGGCCGTCCCTTCCTCCGAACGCTGATCTTTGTGTCCGATATCTTCTTGCAGAAGTCAATAAACAAGACCTGACATAGCGTTATCTTGTCGGTTTCTTCTTTGGGAATTCTGGCGAATTCTCCTACAGTTTCAACTGCGCGAACTTCTTAACGTAAGCTGCGCCTGCTTCTTCTGCGGGCAGGGGCGTAAGTTTCTGCATCTGCGATATGGTGGCGGGCGCCAGGCCGCGCGGACGCCCGAAGAAGCGGGCAGCCTCGCCGTCCTCGAAGCCCGCCAGCACCGTTGCCTCATAGAAGGCGGAGGCCTTGTCTGCCCGCTTGATCTGCTTCTCGACAGCTTGCGGCAGTTCCGACGGCAAGCCGAAGCGAAGGTGCACGGCCTCCATCAGCCGCGCCTCGAACGCCTTGTAGTCGATGCCGAGTGCTGCCTTAAACGGCGAGATCATGTCGCCGATGACGTACTCCGAGGCATCGTGCAAAAGGGCGGCCAGCCGCCAGCGCGGGTCGAGCGCGGGATACATCTCGCTGACAAGCTGCTCGACGATAACGCAATGCTGCGCCACCGAGAAGGCATGCGCCCCGCGCGTCTGGCCGTTCCAGCGGGCCACGCGAGCAAGCCCATGGGCGATGTCCTCGATCTCCACGTCGAGCGGTGACGGCTCCAGCAGGTCAAGCCGCCGGCCCGACAGCATGCGCTGCCACGCTCGCGGCTTTTCAGGTTCTTTCGCCACTGACCGCTCCGTGCCTGTGGCAGTCGACGAGGTGGTCATTTACCATGCCCACCGCCTGCATGAATGCGTAGACGATGGTCGGTCCGACGAACCGGAAGCCGCGCTTCTTGAGGTCCTTCGATATAGCCTCGGCCAGCGGCGTGGCGGCCGGAACCTGGTCTAGATGTGTCAACCGGTTGACCAGCGGGCGGCCGTCCATGTAGCCCCACAGGTAATCCGAAAACGCTTCGTCACCGCCCATTTCCAGATAGGCCTGCGCGTTGGTCACCGCCGCGTCGATCTTCAGCCGGTTGCGAACTATGCCCGGATTGAGCATCAATTCTGCCTTCTTCTCAGCGGAATAGCGCGCCATCTTCTCTGCATCGAAGCCGTCGAATGCCTCGCGATAAGAGTCGCGCTTGCGCAGGATGGTGATCCACGACAGCCCCGCCTGAAACCCGTCCAGAAGCAACTTCTCGAACAGCGCCCGGCTGTCATATTCGGGCACGCCCCATTCGGTGTCGTGATAGGCCATATAGTCAGCTGCGGTGCCGCACCAGCCGCACCGGTTCAGCCCGTCATCATGGGTAATCAGCGAATGTTCCCAGCCCATCAGTCTTCGCCTTCGCCACCGGTTGCCGGATCAGCCCAGCGCGCCCAGGACGGCTTGTGCATGGCGATGGACAGCCCGTCAACTGACAGGCCATTGCCATTGGCGACCGCTGTCGCAGCCCGGTCCAGCCGCACCAGCGCAAGACCGCGCAAACCGCTTGCCGCCACGAGGCTGCCCGACTGGCGCTCGCCCGCCATGACGGCTGTGCCGGCAGCAGGTAGGGCCGAAGCCGCCTCCACCGGCACGATGCGGCTGCGGGCCGTGCCGCGGTGCTGCATCCGTGACACCACTTCCTGGCCCACATAGCAGCCCTTCCTGAAGTCTACCGAGCCGAACTGGTCGTAGTTGGCTTCATGCGGAAACATCGCGCCCGAATCGATCTCGGCGCTATCAGCCACGCCAAGCGCCATGCGCATGGCGGCGTAGTCTTCGGCGCTGGTGTTGGTGATGCGTTCAAGGGCGTCAGCTGGCGCAATGATGCGCTGCCCAAGCGCGTCCAGCCTCGGGTCGGCATATGCCATCGCCCCGTCGATCTGCGGCACTGCGCCATCGCCCCAGGTGGCCCCCACGCCAAGATCATCCCGCGCCGCCAGGGTGATCGCCCGGCGCAGCTTGTACATGGTGAGGCGTTGCAAAAGGCCGTCTCGCTGGCCGGCATCGCAGTCGATCAAAGCGCCATCCGGCGTGGCCAGTACGAAGAAATCGAACAGGATCTTGCCCTGCGGCGTCAGCAGGCCGCCGTGCGCCGCCTCGCCCGGCTTCAGCGCTTCCACGTTGCAGGTAAGCAGGTCTTGCAGAAACGGCAGGGTTTCCTCACCGGTCAGGCCGATGACTGCGCGATGGCTGAGACTGGCGATGTTCAAAGGCATGTTTCCTTGCGTCCTTGCTCTTGCTTGCCGGTCCAGATTTACGTAAGCCGGTTGCCACGTTCAAGCGGCCCACCCCTCAATCATTCAGGAGTTCAGTTCATGTCCGATACGTTCCGCGCCATCCAGATCGACAAGGTGGACGACAAGCAGACCGTGAACCTGGTCAACCTGACCGATGCCGATCTGATGGACGGCGATGTC
>JAHEBA010000255.1 GCA_024642465.1 Alphaproteobacteria bacterium | reverse complement strand
GCCGCTCTTACCGAGTGGCGCGGTCTCTGCGCAGCCTAACAGATTGAGGTTGCTGGAGAACTGAGACCGGTTCGCATTCGTCTGACAGCACCCTGTCTTCAAAGCAACGCGCACGCCAAACAAGGTCAGGTGGCCGGAATGGTGGGAAGTTCGAGGGTAGGCAACGCCGATCTTGCGCAGCAATGGCGAACCTGCGACCTTCAGGTTATGAGGGTCACCTCAAATCTCAGAATAACTCCTTGATTGCAGCTTGTTATCCGATTGTCGGGGCCGCAACGTCGGCGTCGTGTCGCACGGAACAGCCGCAAACCGTCGGGAGAAAACGGGTATCCGATCTTGGTCCAGAGCAGAGCTTATGGTCGCAGTTCATTGCAGCGCTGCCGGGCATAGTCCCAGGCCGAGAATGGCGGGGTGTCGGGCGCGGGTGACGGACCCTTGATCCATGGGTCTGCCCCGAACGAGGTGTATTGATCGTAGAGTTCGTCGGCGGTCTTGGCGGGATTGTCCTGCAAGAACTTGTCCACGATGTTCCGGCAAGCGGCCACGGCCACATCGAGACTGTTGAAGGTCCCAAGGCAATACCGCTCGTCTTCTTCCATGTAGTGGAAGTTGTCGTCGACGTAGATGGTCCAGTCGCCTCCTGTCATCGCGCCTCCCGAATTGTGCAATCCTGCCCTTCAAAGTTAGGTTGCCAGGTCATGGCGATCAAGGTGGCGACTGCGCGATGTCGCCCCAGCAGCTTCGCCTCGACCATGGCCATGGCCTTCTGGTGGTCAAGGATCTTGATCGGCCAGCCGCCGTGTGTTCCATGACCGCCGCCAAATCAGCTCAGCTTTGATCGTTTTGAAGAACGTCTCGACGGCGGCATTGTCGTAGCAATTTCCCTTTCCGCTCATGGACACCTTGAACCCATGTTGGCGTAGGATCTTCTGATAGTCGTGAGAACAGTATTGGCTGCCGCGATCCGTGTGGTGAATGCAGCCTTTGGGCGGTGAACGGAATGCGATGGCCATCTTCAACGCGCGGATCGCCAGGTCACGCTTCATTCGATTGCTGACGGCCCAGCCAATGACCCGACGTGAGTGCAGATCCAGGATCCCAGCAAGATATAACCAGCCCTCACGCTTCCAGACATAGCTGATATCACCGGCCCACTTCTGGTTTGGCGCATCCGCTTTGAAGTCACGATCCAGCAGGTTCGGCGCGATATTGAATTTATGGTCGCTATCAGTCGTGACCTTGTGTTTGCGCGTTCGAACGACCGATATCCCGTTCTGACGCATCAAACGGCCTACGCAGCGATGCCCAACGTCCAAGCCAATTTCCTTCAACTCCTCCGTCATCCGTGGCCTGCCATAGCGCGCATTCACGAGGATCACGTGGAACCCGCGTCCTTCCAGGACCTCGAAGGCAGGGATCCAATAGACCCCAGTGGATTCCATGGCCACGCTGGTCACGCCACAGGATCTGAACCAATCAGCCAGAGCATGCAGATCCTGGGTGAATGTGCCAAATGCACGCACTGGCGTGTCACAGGCATCGGGATTGACCGCTGCCATGTGCATTGTCGATCCGATGTCGATGGCGGCCGCCGTCGGGTTGACCATCTTGAGTTCCGGGTGGCCGCCGGATGCTAATTTTGTCATGCCAACTCCTCCGTTCAGGAAGGAGGGCGTGAGCCATGCAAGTCCGTCATCTTCCTAACCGGGATCGCCGCTGTCGCAGCGTCACCACTCTCAAGTGCGCATCAGCTCATGTGCCACGTTTTTTAACGGGGTCTGACCCTCCAATAAGCGATCGGCAACTGCCCTCCAGACCACCGAGGGTAGCACAGGCTGTTTATACCGCGCACAGGCGGGCTGCGACCCGTGACGGTTTTTTAACACTTCCCTCTCGTCGCGAAGCAGTCGGACTTCCTTGCGCAGGCGTTCATTCTCCTTCTCAACATCTTCGTGCGGACCCGACATCAGGTCATCATGCTGATGCTTCTGAACCCACTTGTTCAGCGTCGAAAGCCCAACACCCAAATCTGACGCAATCTGAGGACGGGTCAGCCCACTGGTCGTTGCGATCCTTACTGCATCACGGCGAAACTCGTCGGTGTAGTTCGTTGCCATTTCTTGTCTCCTTCATAGCAAACATTGCTCGAAAGAGACCGGAACTAAACCGCGACAAGACCAACCGTGAATTGGCCCCCGTTTCGACCGGTGACTATTCGGAAAGATCGCGGTGGCGGACGAGATTTGCAGCGCGAGCCCCGCCGCGGTAGCCAGCATGAGCAGATGTTTCATGGTCTTCCTCATTGGATGCTTCAAGGATGACACATCATCTATTTCTATATCTCTCCCGGGATTAACGAGGAATTATGGAATGATAAATCCGATGGACGGGATGATGGAACCCGTCTTGGTTCTGATCTTGCCGTTATTCCGTGTCGGGCGATATCGCCGCATCCGCGAGCGATTTGGGCAGCATCGCGGAGCAATGATCGAGAAACAGGCGAATGAGTCGGGACATGTTGCGGTTGCCGGGCATGACGGCGGATATCGTCACCGTTCCGAACGACCAGCCGGGTAGCACGCGCGAAAGCCGATCCTCTTGCAGGTGCGATGCACACAGGATCGAGGGTATCTGGGCGATGCCACACCCGCGCAGCGTGGCTGTGACGATGCCCGC
>JAHEBA010000254.1 GCA_024642465.1 Alphaproteobacteria bacterium | reverse complement strand
CAGAAGGTCTCGGTGGCAGGCGAGCTTTACAGTCCAGCGCGCGTCTTGCCATGGGAGCGCTGGTTCAAGCCGCTGAGCATGGACTACTCGCCGTCCTAGCATGCCTTCCAGGCGTTGAGCCGGACCTTTTTGCCCTACCAGTTCAACCCGTTCAACTTCAACCCGTTGCGCGACGTGTTGACCAGCGCCATCGATTTCGAGGCCCTGTCGCAGGGCAATAGCGGCATCAAGCTCCATATCAGTGCAACGAATGTCCGCAACGGCAAGATCCGGGTCTTTTCGGACACGGAAATCACCGCAGATGCCGTGCTCGCATCGGCCTGCCTGCCGTTTCTGTTCCAGGCAGTTGAAGTTGACGGAGAGCACTACTGGGATGGTGGCTACATGGTGAATCCGGCTATCTTTCCGATCATCTACAGCTCGGCGTCGAAGGATGTGGTGCTGGTCCACGTCAATCCGATAGAGCGCCCGCAACTGCCTGTAACGGCATCCGACATCTTCAACCGCATCAATGAGATCAGCTTCAACTCGTCGCTCATGCGCGAGATGCGTGCGATCGCCTTTGTAACCCGGTTGATCGATGCCGGCCATCTCGATGCAAATACCTACAGTCGGATGCGCATTCATGCCGTCCGCAACGACGCCGACATGGCGCGCCTGGGCGTAGCAGGCAAGTTCAACCCGGACTGGGAGTTCCTGACGGGACTGCGCGATGCCGGCCGCGCTGAAGCTGCCAAGTGGCTGGAAGGTACCTTCGATCACATCGGCAAACAGTCGAGCATCGATGTCGATGATACCTATCTGTAGGCGCCAGGTACCTGGGGTCTGCTGAACCACTTGGTCATGTCTGAGGGCGCCTTCCGGATAACGCAGACTGTCTCCGGCGGCATTGACAGGCAATCCTGCGACGATTGCATGGGCGGACAGGCATCCCCCGCCATGTCGCATCCGGCCGTGTCATTGTGCCTCAACACACCGTCTCATGTTGCAGTGCACAATTGGTCTGTGCTAGGAGTTTGGTGCCGCTTGGCGATACCAACGAGGGAGTTTCGAGATGACCAAGAAGCCTGAGACTGCATTTTTCATCATGCCGCTGGACATGATCTCTAGCTACAACACCAAGGCCTTCGAGCAATTCAAGGCGTCTTCCACCCAGATGGTCAGCTTCGTGACCAAGCGGGTGCAGGAAGACATGGCGCTGCCGCAGAAGTTCGCCAACTGCAAGGACCCGATCGACATGATGACGGTGTGGGCTGATTTTTACAGCACCGCCTTCAGCGACTACACCGAGCAGAGCAAGAAGGTGGTGAGCCTGGTGCAACAGGCCGCCGCGGAAAGCCAGGCCACGGCCAAAGACGTGGTAGAGGCCAGCAAGGCTGCTATCGAGCAAACGACTGACCAGGCCGCCTAAGCCGTTGGCCTGACACCCCATCGGGCACGTGAGGCTGGTTTCAAACTCTAGGATACCCCGGGGCAGCTCGCGCCGGGGTTCTCTGTTTCCGGACTGATGTCGTAACGCTTGGTCCTCACCTTGAGGCAAGCATAACCAGCCCAGGCGATGGCTCCGGTGGGTCCTCCCGTCCTGCCCGGATTGCCGCTTGTCGGCGCGCAGATGCGAATGATCTTTGTCCGGGCAATTGCCGGATAAGGCGGGGTATCGGCAAAAATTTTCTGCTAAGTGCCTTTTCTGGCTCTTGAACACTTGCCTCTTCTCACAGCCTCGTGTCATCGTAATTATGAGGCCCGGCGACAGCTTCAGCACATGCGGATGAGTGCGTGAGCGGCCGTTCGACTGCCCATGATGCTTGTCCTTTGAACAACAAGTGAGTGGCGTACATGGGCTGGTCAGAGGTCGTCTATTTCAATGTGTTTTATGCGGTTGTCGCCGTACTGGTTGTTGTCGGACTGGTAAGCCTGTTGCACTGGTTCGGGACCGGGATCGAACAGTTCGGGGCATGGGCTTTGCGGTTGATGGCACCGAAGCCGGTGGCCAGCATCGCCGGTGAAGCGCCCGAGCTTTTACAGATCAAGGCGCAGCTTGCCAGGAATGGCGTTCAAGCGGTCGGAAGGCAGGGCAACTACCAGACGAGACTTGCCCGCCTGTCGCTGGAGAACTGCCGGTTCCGCAAGGACGTTCAGCAGAAGACTGACCGGCTCCAGGATCTTCTGAAGGAGACGGCTGCGCTGGAGAAGCGGGTGGCCGACCTGCAGGCGACTATGCAGCCGATGCAGGCTGAGGCCGACCGGAGGGAGGCCAGAATCGCCAGTCTCCAGGATCAGATCTCCGCGCGGGAAATGGAACTCGACGTTCTGGCCGAGGCATACCAGGCGCTGATTGAAAGCCATGACGGAGAACTCAAGCACCTCGT
Organism: Alphaproteobacteria bacterium; assembly: GCA_024642465.1. Classification (GTDB taxonomy): domain Bacteria; phylum Pseudomonadota; class Alphaproteobacteria; order Rhizobiales; family Aestuariivirgaceae; genus Anderseniella. The sequence goes on along the minus strand of JAHEBA010000254.1, from coordinate 327 downwards.
GACACTTCTGCAGGCCAAGCAACTGGATGAGGTGAGCGTGAAGCGTGGCAGGACCTATCTCAAGCGCGACATCAAGACAATGCGCAAGCTGCTGATTGATCTCGAGGCAACGGCTTCCGCGGTGACCTCGATGCCGGTGGCGTTCGTGCGGGTCGCGTCAGCCCGCAGCAACGGTCATGCCAACGGGCATGCGAGTGATGAACTGAGACATTGAGCCGGGCATCCAACGCCTCGCCCGGTTGATCGTCTCTCCGGGACGCAGGGGCAGAGTCACACCGGTTGCGGAGATTTTCAGAAACCGGCCGCGATGCTTTGCTGCAGCCAACC
>JAHEBA010000253.1 GCA_024642465.1 Alphaproteobacteria bacterium | reverse complement strand
TTCCGTCGCCTTGCGGAACGCCTGTTCGGCGGCTTCAAACTGCCCGGACTGGGCGCTGGCAGCCCCCAGCAGGTTCCACAACATGACCGAACCCGGATAAAGGCGCAGCAGTTGATTGGCCCGCTTGTGCACGTCATCAAGCAGGCCCCGTTGCAACAGGTCTACCAGTTCGTTGATGGCTTGCTGCGGCGGCGCGCCCCGTTGTGGCGAAGACATCTGGCAACTCGATCCTTGTCCGGCGGACCGTCACACCATTGCGGCGTCGGTCATGGTCATAAGAATACCTGTAGCCTCCCAGGCAACGCACAGGCAAGTCATGCGGGTCCGCAAGCCATCACGCGGCCGTCATTGCTTGCCACCATGCGCCCTCCCCGGTCCGGCAGTTTGTCAGTTGCCCTCTCGCCTGAACACCCGGTAGTGCCCCTCCACCGCACCTTCCGGCAGCGGCAGAAGCTCAAAACCCTCCAGGACCAGCGGCAGGTCGGAACAGACGAACCCGCCAGGCGCCACGGCTTGCGGCAGATAAGGCGAAATCAATGCCGCCATGTGCTCATTGTGGGCTTGCCGGTAAGAACCGAGATCACAATTGGCCAAGGCGACCTGCCCGGCGAACCGGGCGGCATAGCGGGACAGCGTCACAGCAAGGTCGCCAGCCACGATGCATTCCTCCGGCGGGCGACAATCCTCTATCGGCACGATCTCGCGGTCGAAGGCATAGATGTCGCGGCCGGGCATATGCCAGCGCAGATGGTCATAGGTGCGCCCGCGCCCCAACCCCAGTTCGAATACCGGCCCGCTCAATCCGGCGATCCGTTCAATTACGAGGCCAAGGCAGGCAATCTGACTCCGCAACCGGGCCGACGTTTTCTCAAGCCTGCTCATGTCCCTGGGTGCAATTGTTCTGTCGTCCATCTCGCTTCCATGTCTCCAATGTCTGCATGCCCCGCACGGGCCGTTGCCGCAGCCGTCGCCTGAAATACCATTTGTGCCGGATAGCGCTGCAATGACAAGCTTTGCAATGACATTCGAAACCCGGAACGGCAGGCGCGGTCCACCGCATGCCAGGTGGCGCCATATTCCGGACCGTCCCTCGACCCTTCCCCCGCCTTTGCATCCGTGGCATTAGAGTACCTCGACGGCCTGAACCTTGCGCACAACCCGCCCGGTCAGAGAATGGACCCAGCCAGAATGCAGCACCGAAACAAGACCTCCCGACCACACGCACCAGCGGCCATGCCCAAGACCAGCTCGGCCCTCCACCTGCCGCAATCGAATAACCCGCAGGTGCGTCAGGCCATAGTCGCCGTCAAGAAGTCCATCCAGGCCCGCGACTTCCGGCAGGCCGGCGGGTTGATCAATCAGCTCCTGCAGGTCGAACCCCGGAACCCGGAGGTCCATTTTCTTGCAGCCGTCTTGAGTGAAGCCGTAGACAACATGCCCCAGGCCGTCGGCGCCTATCGCAAGGTGCTGGAACTGAAGCCCAATTTCCTGCCTGCCCTGGTCAACTCGGCAGCCGCCCTGGCCGACGGCAAGCAACCGCTGGACGCCCTCGATGTTTACCGCAGGGCTTACCAGATTGCGCCGAAGGAGCCAGCCATACGGCACAACATGGCCAACACCCTTTCCAGCCTGAAGCGCTTCGACGAGGCGCTGACGCACCACCAGTGGATGGCCCGCACTACCAACAATCCACACGACATCATTGCCATGGCGCACGCCCTGGACATTGCCGGCAAGCCTGCCGAGGCGAAAGCCACATTTGCCGGTCTTCTCAACTCAAGTCGAGGCCAGTCCAGCATCCACATCCACATTGCCTTCGTTGACCTGATGCGCGGCAACCCCGATGCCGCCGCCCCCGCGCTCGACCAGGCCATGGAGATCCAGCCCAATGACGGCCATGCCCGGCTGCTGCGGTCCAAGTTCTACACCAGCAAGATCGATGTGAAAGCCGAGCGCGACCTCGTTGCCGGCTTCCTGCCGCCTCCGGCTGACTGGCCCGAATATCATCGCGCCGCCTTGTACAACGCCTTCGCGCTGCTCAACGAAAAGCTCGGTGAATATGATGCGGCCTTCCAGGCCTTCGCAGACGGAAATGCCATCGTAAACAAATGGCAGGAGAAGGACGCCGAGCGCCGCGATACCGTGAAACTGCAGACGCAGCAATTCACTGAGTGGCGCCGCAATCATCCGGGCGAGACGGGCAGCACGTCCGACAAGCCCGTCTTCGTCACCGGCATGCCGCGTTCCGGCACCACGCTGATCGAACAGATCCTGGCAAGCCACTCGCAGGCCAGCGGTGCCGGCGAACTCGAGCTTGTGCCATCGCTCGTGAACTCCCTCAACCCGCTGAGCAAGGAGCGAATGGAAAAGTGTGCGCAGGGCTACCTGGATGCCGATCCGATCCGCAAATCCAGCGCACGCCGCATCATCGACAAGTCGCTTTCGAGCTGGGAAGTCATCGGCGCCATTCTGCTCATGTTCCCGAATGCCCGCATCATCGACTGCCAGCGCCATCCGATGGACGTGTGCTGGTCTGCCTATACCGAGCTGTTCAATGAGGATGCGCTGATCTACGCCTACGACTTCGAGCGCCTGGCCGACACCTACAAGCGCCATGAAGAACTGGTCGCCCACTGGCTCAGGGAGGCGCCGGAAAACGTCACCCGCGTGCGTTACGAGGACGTCATCACCAATCC
>JAHEBA010000102.1 GCA_024642465.1 Alphaproteobacteria bacterium | reverse complement strand
GTTGCTCGGGAACCAGTTCAAGTCCAACCCCGGTATAGACACCCGCAGCATGGGAGAGGGTTTCGTCCACCACCCCCTTGGCTGCGGCCGTTGAAAACACAGGGATGCCCATGCTGTTCAATTTCCGTGACCACCCCCGCCTGACGGCCAGGGTGCCCGCTATGACAACTGGGCGCTTGGCCCCTACAACAGCCAGCAGAACCGCTTCCACGTCTCCGGCTTCATGCACTTCTGCCGGCACCGGCTCCTGAGCATCGATGCCTGCGCCGGCGAGTTCCAGCAACACCGGGCCGGGGGTTTCTGCCTCGGCCCAGCCAGCCATTGCCGCGAAATCCGGGCCATGCGGGCTCAGATACCGGCGCCCCTTGCCCACTGCGGCGAACAGCCCGCCTTGGTCCATCCGCTTGTGCGCCCTGGCTGGGCCAACTGCAGGTCCATAGGCTTCCGCGATTGCGACCATGGGCCAGGCCTCGAGTTTGGCAGCCGCCAGGCCGGGCACCATGTTTGCCAGTCCGGGCCCCTTGATGCTCAGTGCAACGCCTGCCCGCCTCGAAAGGCGGCCGACAGTTCCTGCCATGACCGCCGCAGATCCTTCGAAAAAAGTCCCGTGAAATGTCACACCCCGCCGGTGCAGGGCATCGAGCAGCGACAGGCTTTGTCCACTGCCGGTGATACCGAACATGTCGCGGACACCGTGGCCCGCAATGCCGTCTGCCAGTTGTTCGATATCACTCATCGATGCTGCTTCAACTCGTTGACGATCTTGCCGGCCGCGTGCGCACAGACCCGCCTGACGGCATCCGGAGAGAACCCGCCGCAATGCGGCGTGATCAGCAGGTTGTCGTGGCTGCGCGCATAGCGCACGAGAGGATGGTCGCCAATGTCCGGCTCGCCTTCGAGCACATCGAGACCCGCCGCGCCGAGGCGGCCTTCCTCCAGCGCCAGAAGTAAGGCCGCTTCGTCTGCCAGAGAGCCCCGGGACGTGTTGATGAACACCGCACCCGCCTTCATGCGGGTGAAAATGTCCGCACTAACGAGCCCGCGCGTTGCCTCGGTCAGATGGACGTGGACGCTGACAAAGTCCGCCGTTTCGGCGAGTACTGTCAGCGGAACCTTAGTGATGCCATCAGGCCAGGGTGAGACTAATGGATCGTAACCTAAGACATCCATACCAAATGCCCGGGCATACCGCGCCATCCATTGACCGATCCGGCCGCAGCCGATGACTCCAAGCGTCCTTCCATTCAGCATGATGCCAGGAAACTCCTCGCGCACCCAGTGGCCCGAACGAGTATGCTGGACAGCCGGAACGAGCCGACGGGCACAGGCCATCAGCAGTGCCCAGCTCAGTTCTGCGGCCGGAGTCAAATTGCTCAACAAGTCCGGGTCTTCCTTGAGCGTGCGCACCGGGATGCTGCGCCTGTCCAGCTCCTTTCGGGAAACGTGGTCAGCCCCAGTCGTGGCGGTGGAAATGATGCGCAGGTTCGGCGCTGCCTCAACCATTTCGTCGGTAATCCGTACCTTCATCGACGCATCCAGCAGGGCTGAAGCGGACCGCATGGCTTCAGCCACCTTATCCTGCTCGGCAGGTATGTGCTTGAGGACACCGACGGAGGAGATGATCCCTTGCGCGGCCTCGAACCCCTCGGGCGCACCGAGATAAATCATCGTTTTTGCTTCTGCCATTTTTCAACCTGTACCCGGATCGCCGATGCCGCGGCTCTCGAACCGTCAGCGACCTTCCTTCACGTAGTGCAGCAGTTTCTGAACCTGGAACTTTGGCGTGTTTGCCAGAATTTCGGCAATCCGCTGACCAGCCTTGCCATCGCCGAACAATGATGACCGCTCATACTTGCCGTGGGCAATTTGCCGGTGTGCGGCAGCCTCGATCTCGTCAGCATTGTAGCCGACGTCAACAATGTTAGGACCGCGCTCGCGGCCCTGTTGGCGAGTGCCGATATTGACGGCAGGCACGCCGAGGAAAGCTCCTTCCCGGAGCGAGCTCGAGGAATTCCCAATGCAGCAGGCTGCTCCGTTGATCAGGCGGGCATAATCCTCGGTCGCAAAATTCTTGTAGAAATGCATGTTCTGTGGCTGACGCTGCTCACGGTAGATGCGCAAGCCTTTGGAAATATCGTCGGAGCCGGCGTCGACATTGGGCCACAGCCAGACGGTTTGCATCCCGATCCGCTCGACGGCCTGCAGGGTCTCGCTGATCTGGGCGAAACCGCTACCATATTCCGTCGTTACGGGGTGTTGCAGGACAACGATGTAAGGCTTCGACGGATCAAGCTGCGCACCGACGCCCTTGTATCTCTCGAAAATGTCGGCCGGCAGCGTGAGGTCGGTCTCGGCGACCACGTCCATCGCCGGGCAACCGGTGAAATGCACTGTTTCGGGATCTTCGCCCATTCGCACGAGATATTCAGCCGCCAGCTTCGTCGCCGGGAAGTGAATGTGAGCCATCTTGGTGATGGCGTGGCGCACGCTCTCGTCAATTGAACCAGTGACCTCACCGCCCTGGGTATGCGCAAGCGGAATGTTCATGTAGCAAGCCGCCACGGCGGTCGCCAATGTCTCGAACCGGTCGGCGACCGTCAGCACGACATCCGGCTTGATGTTCTCGAACTGGGTTGCCAGTTCCATGATGGCCATGCCGGTGGACTTGGCCATGGTCGTCGGCGTTTCGCCTTCCACGATCGTGTAAACGGTGGCCTGCGGCTCGAAGCCATCGCGGCGAATGATGTCCTTTACCCCGCCGAAGCGCCACAGCAGGGCGCTTGCTCCAAGGATCAGCTGGAGCTCGAGGTCCGGGTGATCCTGTACCGCCCGCATGACCGACTTGACGCGGCCGTAGTTGGCACGGCTGTTGACGACAATACAAACTTTGCGCTTAGGCATCGAGGTCCTCAAAAGTCAAAACGCGTTCCGGAACGACGGAACGGACCAGGCGCCGTCCGACCACGGCGGCAAGTTGTTGGACGGGGATGCCGGTGCCGGGCTTCTTTGCCGTCAGCATGTCAGCGGTCAGTACTGTGCCCCTTTCCAGCGGGCGCACCGGCGCAAGGCTCTTGGTGAACAGGGACCGCATGCGCTCCATGTTCGCAGCCATCCGGTCCTTGTCGACCGGATTGCTGTCCATCAGGGCAAAGGCATCGCGCGCCTCAACCACGGACCTGAACTCCTGGACGGTCAGCGAGGCCGGGACATCCGGTCCGAACATCATCCGGTCAAGGGTGATGTGCGCCTCCAGCATGGACACGCCCCGGGCAAGGGCGGCAATTGATGGCCAGACGGTTCCGGAATGATCGGACAAGCCGACCGGACAGCCATAACGGCTTTCCATCTCTTCAATGACATTCAGCCCCACCTCGGCCAGCGGCGTGGGATACTTGCTAGTGCACTGGAACAGGCCTGCTTCAGCTCCGCGTACCCTGAAGTGCGTCACGGCCTCGTCGATCTCTGCCCATGAACTCATGCCGGTGGAATACAACAGCGGCTTGCCGGTGCTGATCATGGCATCAAGCAGATCTGTGGACCTGAACTCTCCAGATCCCACCTTCCAAGCTGGCACGCCTATCCATTCCAGAAGATCCACCGCCGCAGGCGAGAAGGCAGAACTTAGAAAAGTCAAACCCTTGTCCCGGGCATGGGCGGCCAAACCGGCCCACTGCTCTGCGGTGAACTCCATGCGCTTCCAGTAGGCATAACGGGTCTCGTCCTGCTGGCTGAACTTTACCCGGAAAGGCTCATCGAGCGTGGATTCGGCATCGGCAATGTGGGTCTGGAACTTAACGGCATCTACACCCGCCGAGGCAGCAGCATCAATGAAAGCATGAGCCAGGCCAAGCGAACCGTCATGGGCCTGCGCGACTTCGGCGATGATGAACGCAGGATTGCCCCGTCCGATTTCGGATTTGCCAATCCTTATGTTGCTCATCTGGCTCTCAAGTCCTGACGTTGCACAGCTTGTGCTCGGCGTTCTTCATCCGCCTTGAGGCACATAACGGCTTATCGGACAATCTGCCAGTGTCATGTGTTGTGCGGCCAGCTGTCCGCGCAGACCAGTCAAAAACTGCCGAACGGATTCTCATGTGATCAGCCCGCATTTTGCGACCAGCTGATCCAATCAGCAGACCACCGCGGGCAGATATCCTGAAGGTGCAAGGTCATAGACGATCCAGACCTGCTTGCCAAGCGCGCCGTCCCTCGCAACCCCGCGTGGAAACTCTTCATTTTCCGGGCAGATCACATTCCGGTTGCAGACCAGCCTCAGGTTTTCGGTTCGAATGAGCCCGAGCCGCAAAATCATCTTGCGCTTATCGACTGACAGCGATCCGGGCTGACCCGAAAGCCCGGGAGTAAGTTGAACAGGCCATACGTGAGAGAGACGATGATCTTCTCTCTCAACGTCAACCCATCAGTCCATTTTGCATCGTCGCGAAATACATCTTTGCTCTGCCGCGAGGCCGTAGACACCACCGTGCTTGTCCCAAGCATGGTCGGCTTCAGCATTATGGAATCGAAGGGCAAGCCAACAAAACGAGCAACTGCACGCATCACTGGTTCAGTGTCGCGCACAAGCTCCTCATAGCTCACCGTCATGATGTCGGGATCACCGGCAAGAGACAGCTGAACGTTCACAACACGCATTGGATCAATGGTCTGGCGCATAATGCCCCAGAACGGCAAGCGCTGACCTTTGCGGCGCCGGTCGTTAAGAACTGCACGCGTGACCATCAATGGGGTTCGCACAATTGACAAGACCTTCCCTTTTGGAAACATCGCGCGCCAGGCCGCAATAATCCTGCGTGTATGGCCTCCCACTTCCTTTGCGCTCCAGCATCGCGCCTCCGCCATCTGCGGCCGAGCCTCGATCATGGCAGCAAGATCCCTGGTGATGAGGGCCTTCAAGGGCAGCGCATCGCCCTCGACGGGTGCCCATGCCGCCATATACCTGGACTGCGAAAAGCCGTCGCGCTTGAGGTCCTTGAGCCTTGAACGGTCCAGGTAGCTCTTTACCGGAATGGGCGTGGAAAGCGGCTGGCGGCAAAAGATCTTGATCTTCATTTCGACAGGATATGCGGCGAGCCCTGGCGTGCCATCGAGCAAATTCTGGTAAAGCGTGGTTCCCCCCTTGCGCGGCCCGTATATCAGAACTGCATCCTCAAGCCAGACCGGTCCTGTTTTGCTCATGAAATGATACCTCCGTCGCCTCGACACGATCAATTTCGCCATTGCCAAGGCACGCGACCAGTCGCCGCGCAAGGCTTGAGCTGACAACATCATCTCGCTTGATGAATGAGAGTGCCCGCAAATGCAGTGCAAACCCATAAAAGAATGCTAGCTTTCTAACGTCAGAACTGGCTCTCCTCATCCGATCAATATCGGAGGTGACGTGCTATGCCAAGGCCTGAAAGGATGATTAAAAAACTCTGGTCCACTCAGCTTGAAGTCTCAGTGCCATCTATATAAGAGAAGCTGCCAATCCTAGTTCAGCCAACGGTCCTCCGAGTAGCCCTCGCACGTGAAGAAAATCTTTTCCATCTACTTCAAAGCGGACGACACTCGCCCGTTCATCGTGCTTTTCAGTTTGTTGGTGGCGTCCCTTTGCGAAGCAGTGGGCATCAGCATGCTGGTACCAGCTATCGCGATCTTGTCGGACCAGACGGGATCGAGCAATCTGTCATCATCTTTTGGCAAATGGCTCACAGCGGGAATGGAGCAGTTTGGCGTTCAACCTACCCTCGGGGTGCTACTGCTGATCATTGCGCTGGCTTTTACCCTCAAGTCGCTCATTAGCTTCGTTTCCCTTACCTATGCAGGCATTGTCGCATCGAGGGTTGCAGTGCGTCTGCGCCAGCGCCTCATCAATGGCCTTCTCAATGCGAACTGGAGCTTTTATTCAGATCAGAAGAGCGGCAACTTGGCCAATGCTGTTAGCAACGACGCCACGCGCGCCGGCGAAGCATATCTCCTCGCGGCCCAATTCCTGGCCAACTTGGTGCAGTCGGTCGTTTACGCTGTCGTCGCCCTTCTTATCGACTGGCGGCTTGCGCTGATGGGCTTTGCCGTTAGCGCTCTGATGGCACAGATCCTCAGCGTATTGATCCGCATGTCGCGCCGAGCAGGCAGAAGGCAGCGTGACCGCATCAACGACCTGACCGTCGAAGTCGTCGATATGCTGGCAAACATCAAGCCGCTTAAGTCGATGAACCGGTATGCACCACTTTACAATTCCTTTCAGCGTAGCATCGATAAGCTACAGAAGAACCTTAACATCAGAGAGATATCTCGTCAGGCGTTGAACCAGGCTGGCGACGCGTTTTTGGTGATCTCAGTCACCGGTATCATCTATGTCGTTCACACGGTCTGGCAGACACCCATTTCCGAACTCGTGGTCAGTGGTATCCTGTTTCTCAAAGTGGTTTCCAATGCCATGAGGCTGCAACGCTCGCTTCAACAGGCGGTCCAGGTCGAGAACTCCTATGAACGCCTGACGGAATTGGTTGTGCTGACTGAATCACATAAAGAGGAGCTATTAGGCAAGTCCGAACCTGACCTTAAAGCCAATATACATTTCGAAGATGTAAGCATCGCTTTCGGGGATAAGCTTATACTGAACGCGGTGAATCTTGTCATCCCGGCCCGCAACATCACCGTGTTGAAGGGGCCCTCGGGTTCGGGCAAGACCACCATCGTCGATCTTCTAATCGGCCTACACCGACCGACTTCCGGCCGCATCATGCTGGGCACCACGCCATTGTCCGAGATCGACCTTCTGACCTTCAGAAGCCGCATCGGATATGTGCCGCAGGAACTGAATCTGCTGCACTCAACGGTCCGCCACAACATCACGATGGGCGATCAGTCGATTCCCGACGACGCGGTAATGGAGGCACTTGAGCTTGCAGGTGCTGCGGAATTCATAGCTGGGCTGCCGGCAGGGCTCGACACCAACGTCGGCGAGATGGGCGGCAAACTCTCCGGTGGCCAGCGCCAGCGGATTTCCCTAGCCCGCGCGCTAGTGCGCCGGCCGGCCATGCTGATTCTCGACGAGGTCACGAGCGCACTCGACCCTGCAACTGAAGCCGAGATCATCCGCAACATCGCCGAACTTTCGCCCCGCTACACCATCATAGTGATAACGCACCATGAAAGCTGGGCCAGCATCGCCGACCAGCTTTACAACATTCGCAACGGTGAGGCAGTCAAGGGGCGCATATCCGCCTCCGACTGACTGGCATTTCGCATATGCGGCTGCTAGAGAACCTGGAAATCGCAATCACGATCGAAGGCTGCTTACATTGATGCGACACAGGTTCGTCGAGGTTCCGCCAACTCCGCGACTTGCCGCGCTCAATATTGACAACACGCCATCGGGTCTTGATGTTGCATCCGAACTCAGGTCTTTCGATAGGAGAACGGAACGCCGGAGGATTCCAGCCCCTCCGCCCCAGCGTCACGTCTAGAATTTTTGACTGCGACTGGTTTTGTTTCCGATCCAGATCCACATCATGCCGATCTATCGCATCCACAATCGAAACATACTCTTCATTCACGTACCCAAGACAGGCGGGACAAGCGTCGAAAAGTTTCTGGAGACAGTTGCTGAACCTGGGTTGCACAACCAAAGTCGAAAGCTGCTTCGGGATTTTAGTAGCGGATGGCTGGCCCCGTCACTCGCGATGCAGCACTTTGACCGGAAGCTGCTTGAGGCTATGTTCCCCAACAACTTCATTGACTACGCTTTCATGATTGTCCGCCATCCGGTTGACCGGCTCATTTCCGAATACCGGCACTCCAGAACCCATGGCCGTCTGGACTCCCGCCTGCCATTCAACGCCTGGGCTCAGTTGGTTCTTCGGATTGCAAGATGGGAACCACACTTCAGAAACAACCATTTTTTGCCGCAGGCCAATTTCCGGTGCTTTGATGCAGATGTGTACCACTTCGAAGATGGGATAGATAACATAATATTTGACGTTTCTTCAAAACTTGAATTGCCAAAACCAGATCAAATACCCCATGAAAAGAAAACAGATTCCGAAAAAATAAATATTTCCGAATCGACATTGAAATTTATAAGGATAAATTATAAAGAAGACTTCATTTTTTACGATTAGAATTTATTGATGTCATTTTATTTTGCAGACGCCACGATGTTTCCTCGATCCTTTTTTTGGGCGCGATTGAAGCGCAAATTGTCATTGGCCTGCAGTGGAGCCAAATCTTGGAGAGAGACAAAGCCAGTTATTCCCGATTAGGATAATCTCAGGCAATCTCCACATGTCCCATAGCTCTGGCGCCTCTTCTCGCCCTAAAGTCAAAAAGTTAGACAATCATGCCTGATGACAGGCCTGACATTGCCGTACTGGGCTACGACCTTCGGATGAGCGGGGTCGTGCGCAATGCCTTGCGCATTGCCGGCGCGGCAGCCGATGCGGGCATGCGAACCGAGCTCTGGGTCGCGCGCGGCGACGGTCCGCTCAGGAACGAGCTGCCAACTGGGGTCAAGTTGCGCGAAATCTCCGGCGGCAGCACCGACCGGGGTCGCACCATCGGCCTTGCCCGCTCCATCCCGGCCCTTGCAGCCCAGCTCAAATCGGTCCGGCCGCGGATCGCGCTATCGTCGGGAAACCACATGCACTTTGCAGCCTCGCTGGCCTACCGTCTGGCGGGGCGCCCTGCGGACGTGGCGCTGTGGGCGCGCGCCAGCAATGCCACGCTCAAGCATCCTCTCGGCGCCTATCTAGGCCGGCCCTTGCCGGCAGGCATGGGGCGCGCCATCGACAGCATCAACCGGTCGCAATACTCGACCTTCGCGAGAATCATCGCGGTCTCGCACGAGTTGGGCCGGAACCTGACCGGCGAACTCGGCCTGCCCGCCGGGCGGGTCACGGTGATCCCCAACGGCGTGGCCCTGGCAAGCATAACGCAACAGGCAGACGAACCGCTTAACCACCCCTGGATGCTGGATGAGGCCGTGCCTGTCATCCTGTGCGTCGGGCGCCTGTCACGGCAGAAGAACTTTCCCGACCTGATCCGGGCGCTGCCACACGTGCTCAAACAGCGGCAGGCGCGGCTGGTCGTGCTGGGGCCCGGCAATGACGCGGCAGTCGCCGAACTCACTGGCCTTGCCAAAGGCCTTGGCGTGACGGATCAGGTGCGCGTCGAAGGCTTCGATCCCAATCCGTTCTGCTGGATTGCGCGCGCAACCGTGCTGGCGGTTCCCTCGCTCTGGGAGGGCTCCAGCAACGTGGTCATCGAGGGACTTGCCTGCGGCACTCCCGTGGTGACCTACAGATGCCCGACAGGCATTGCCGAGGTGGTAGAGACATCCGGCGCCGGACGGACGGTTGCGCCGGGAGACGTTGCCGCATTTGCCGCAGCGATCATTGATACTCTCGACGGCCCACGAGACCCGCAGCGGCTGAAGAATTACGCAAGCGCCTTCGATCTTGCGCAAACGCTGCGGCTGTATGTGGCCGAGTTTCGCGCAGAGCTGGACAATCAGCGCCAGGAGGCGTGAGGCCTAGCGCACCGTGCCGCGCCACAACAGCTGTGGCAGCAGGACAAGACCGGCGATCACCGGATGCCGTTTCTGCCAGTCCGAGAGCTCGACCTTGTGGCCAGAATGACGCTCGATCTTCCAGGCCAGGTATTCAGCCCCGCCGGAGAAGGTGAAGGCAGCCTTGGAAAGCCGCGCCACAGACCAGAGCTTTCCCTTCAGACGCCGCAGGGCCCAGCTGCCGGCCATCGGCGCAACCTCGCCTGCGGCATCGGCCGCCTCGGCGTAGTAGGTGGGCTCGGCCATCACGATGGACCGGGCGCGCGACGCCGTCTCGACCCGCAGCTCCGTGCCGTATGTCGCGGCAAAGCCTCTGGTCCACAGCTGCAGCGGATCGCGCTCGCCGGGCGCCACGTTTCTGGCGGCTGCGAGCATGGTGCGCACGGCC
>JAHEBA010000101.1 GCA_024642465.1 Alphaproteobacteria bacterium | reverse complement strand
ACGAGGGACAGTCCATCGCGCGCCGCTTCGGCTTCCGGCGGGGCGACATCATCGCGAAGGTGAACGACTACAGGCCAAAGTCGGTTGCGGAACTGGAAACCGCGCTCGGCAGCCGCGCGGGCTACTGGGATGTGGGAATCATCCGCAAGGGCCGGCTCATCCGCCGCAGTTTCGGAGGCTGACCGGCAAGCCCATGAGTTCGCTGTTCGAGGTTGCCGGAGTTGAAGACAGCGCGCCGCGCCCGCTGGCAGACCGGCTACGGCCGAAGACGCTTGCGGAGGTTGCGGGGCAGGAGCACCTGACCGGGTCCACCGGCCTGATTTCGCGCATGATCGCGTCGGGCCGGATCACCTCGATGATCCTGTGGGGGCCTCCCGGTACCGGCAAGACCACCATCGCGCGCCTGCTCGCGGGTGAGGCGGGTCTGCACTTCGAGCAGATATCGGCGATCCATTCCGGCGTGGCCGATCTGAAGAAGGTATTCGAGGCCGCGCGCGTGCGGCGCAAGGACCAGGGGCAGGGAACGCTTCTGTTCGTCGACGAGATACACCGCTTCAACAAGGCGCAGCAGGACTCGTTTCTGCCCTGGATGGAGGACGGCACCATAACGTTGGTGGGCGCCACCACGGAGAACCCGTCGTTCGAGCTCAATGCCGCCGTGCTGTCGCGGGCCAAGGTTCTGACCCTCAACCGCCTCGACCCGCACGCAATGGCCGGATTGCTCGAGCGGGCAGAAAAGCTTGCGGGCCGGCCATTGCCGATAACGGGCGAGGCGCGCGAGCAGCTGTTCGTCATGGCTGACGGCGACGGGCGCTATTTCCTGAATCTTGTCGAGGACTTGCTTGCAGTTGTTGATGTGGACGCAACGCCGCTGAGGCCGGCGGAACTGTCCGAGACGATCCAGCGCCGCGTGCCGGTCTACGACAAGTCGGCAGACGGGCATTACAACCTCATCTCCGCGTTGCACAAGTCGGTACGCGGGTCCGACCCGGATGCAGCGCTCTACTGGCTGGCGCGCATGCTGGTCGCAGGCGAGGACCCGCTGTTCATCACCCGGCGGCTGGTACGGATGGCCAACGAGGACATTGGCCTGGCAGATCCACAGGCCATCGTGCAGGCCATCGCTGCGAAGGACACCTACGATTTCCTGGGCTCTCCGGAAGGTGAACTGGCACTGGCCCAGGCGTGCGTGTATCTGGCCACGGCGCCAAAAAGCATTGGCATCTACACCGCCTGGAAGGCTGCCATGCGCCGGGCGAAGGAGACGGGTTCCGTAATGCCGCCCAAGATCATCCTAAACGCGCCTACGAAGATGATGAAGGAGCAGGAGTACGGCGCCGGCTACAAGTACGACCCCGACCAGCCTGACAGCTTTTCCGGCCAGAACTATTTTCCGCCCGACCTGGGCCGCGAACACTACTACGATCCACCAGACCGCGGTTTCGAGCGCGAGATCCGCAAGCGGTTGGCATGGTGGTCGGACTTGCGGGCGAAACGAGGTGAAGGCTGAACCACCGCCGAGGCGGCAGTTGATCCAGATCATTTGACCCATCGACAACGTCCTGCAAATTCGGGCAACAGCCGGAAAACCGGCTAGGCATATCCGGGCGGAGGGAACAGTCATGACGAGCGATGCGAATGCCGGTGCACAAATGCCGCCAGCCATGCCGGTTGTGCGCACAATCGGGTTTGACGATGTGAAAGCCGCGTTCAGTGCGGGCATGAAGGACTTTCTTGCCGCGCCGCTGTTCGGCCTGTTCTTTGGAGCGTTTTATGCGCTTGGTGGCCTGGCAATGGTGCTGTTCATCGCCCGGCTCGACATGCACTACATGATCTATCCGCTGGCGATCGGATTTCCGCTCGTGGGACCGTTCATAGCCGTTGGCCTTTACGAGGTCAGCCGGTGCATCCAGCGTGGTGAGGTCCTGACGTGGAAGTCGGTACTGGCCAAGGTATGGGAGCAAAAGGGGCGCGAACTGTCGATCATGGCCTTCGTCACCTTGTTCATCATGTGGGTATGGATGTACCAGGTCCGCCTGCTGGTGGCCCTGTTCCTTGGCCTAAAGTCATTCTCGACGCTGGCGGGCTTCATCGACATCGTGCTGCACACGCCGGAGGGCATGAGGTTTCTCGCCGTAGGTCACGTGGTGGGCGCTGCGCTCTACGCAGTGCTGTTCACTGTTACCGTCGTTTCGATCCCCTTGCTGCTGGACCGCGAGGTAGATTTCGTCACCGCAATCATCACCAGCTTCAAGGCGGTGCTGAAGAACCCGGTGGTCATGCTTGGCTGGGCGCTGGTGGTGCTTGCCCTGACCGCGGTGGCCATGATCCCGGCATTTCTCGGCCTGCTCGTCGTGCTGCCGGTGCTGGGCCATGCCACCTGGCACCTCTATCAGAAACTGGTGGAGCCCGCCGCCAGCTAACTGGCAGCGGGCCATTGCCGGTCCCCCCAGCAACGCCGCTTACGCGGCGACGATGTTGTGTTCCGGCCCGTACGGGAAGCCGGTGATGTTCTTGGCGCCGTCCTTGCCGACGACGAGAACGTCGTGCTCGCGGTATCCGCCTGCGCCCGGCTTGCCTTCCGGCACCGTCAGCATCGGTTCCATCGACACGACCATGCCGGGTTCCAGCACCGTGTCGATGTCCTCGCGCAGTTCAAGACCCGCCTCGCGGCCGTAATAGTGCGACAGGATGCCGAACGAGTGGCCGTATCCGAAGGTGCGGTACTGCAGCACCTTTTCTTCCGCGAAGAAGCGGTTGATCTCGGCAGTGATGCCGGAGCAGGTGGCGCCCGGCTTGATCAGCGAAATGCCGAGCTCGTGCGCGGTGACGTTCACTTCCCACAGGCGGCGTTCGGCCTTGGTTGGTTCGCCGATGAACAGCGTGCGTTCCAGCGCCGTGTAATAGCCGGAGATCATCGGGAAGGTGTTGAGCGACAGGATATCGCCCTTCTCGAGCTTGCGCATGGTGACCGGGTTGTGGGCGCCGTCGGTGTTTAGGCCCGACTGGAACCACACCCAGCTGTCGCGCATCTCCGAGTCCGGGTGGCGCTCGGCAATGGCGAGCTCCATCGCATCGCGGCCGGCCATGGCGATGTCGATCTCGCGCGCGCCCAAATGAATCGCGTCGCGGATGGCATAGCCGCCGATATCAGCCACGTTGGCGCCGGAGGTGATGAGCTTGATCTCTTCGACAGACTTCACCATGCGCTGCTTCATGGTTTCCTTGGCGATGTCCACGAAGTCCGGGCAGCCGAGGAAGGCGGTTGCCTTGTCGCGCTGGGCGAGCGTCAGGTGATCGGCCTCGATGCCGACGCGGCCACAATCCTTGCCGCAGGCTTCCTTGACCGCGCGCCAGAAGTTGTCGCGCTGCCAGTCGGTGTAGGTGATGTTGTCGCCATGGCTGCGCCGCCAGGGTTGGCCGGCGTCAATGTTGGCCGACACGGTGATGCAGGCGTCATGGGTGACGACGCAAGCATAGGGGCGGCCGAAACTGCAGCACAGAAAGCCGGAATAGTAGGCAATGTTGTGCATCGACGTCATGACGATGGCGGGAATGTCCATCCGGCTCATGATGGCGCGCAGGCCCTTCAGACGGCGGTCATATTCCTTCCGGCTGAAGGGCAGGGGTGCCTTCTCGCCATTGTGGAAGCGGAAGAACTCAGGCCGCGATGTGGCGGCGAGGACGGATTTCGGGGTATTCTTGAGCATGTGGCGTCTCCAATGTGGTGTCCGGGCATTGGAGATCTTGACCTGATGCCCGAACGCAACGCCCCGGCGTACAGGGCGCTACAATCGGACTTTTCGGGTCCTGGTGCCGGATTGAATGCGGACGACGCCATCGCCGCTCCGGCCCGGAAATTCAATTAGCAGAAGTGTGGTGGAAGTCAATCGGGGGAGTGAGAGCTGCGCGGTGCTCTCAATTGTCATCCCAGGGCCTGTCCCGAGGATCCAGGGCCGCAAAAGATGGACCCTCGGCACGAGGCCGAGGGTAACAGTCTTGATGAAGGTCAGGCCAGATCAAGCAGTCGGCTTGCCGTCGTCCTTGCCGGCATCCTTGCCGTTGCCGTCCTCAACGTCGGTGGCATCGGCGCGCTTGGCGCGGTCGGCCATGAACTGGTCGAACTCGGCCTTGTCGCGGGCATGGCGCAGCTTTTCGAGGAAGCTCTGAAACTCCTCGTACTCGTCTTCCAGGCGGCGCAGCGTTTCTTCGCGGTAGTCGTCGAAGGCGCGGTTGCCTGAGGACCTGAAAGCCGATCCACCACGATACCACCGGCCTGGGCCGCGATCACGCATGTCCATGCCAAACTTGCCGCTGTTGAGGCCTGCGACCTTGCCCTTGCTCCAGCATCCCATTCTTCCGCTCCACATCATGTATCCGAGAATTGCCAATCCGAGTGGCCAGAAGACCACGAAGGACACCACCATGAGCGCAATCCACGCGCCCTTGCCGTAGCTGTCCATGCGTTCAACGATTGCAGTCATGTCTCGCCTTTCAAGCTATGTTAATGTTATTCACATTTACATAGTTGGACTCGAGCTGTGGCAGAGTCAAGGCAGGCTGCAAAAAATTTTCACAAGTGACTTCAGGCCTTGATGCCGAGGCCCTGCAGGTAGATCAGCGTGTGGGCTTCCAGCAGTTCTTCAGCGGAATTGGGCTGCTTGAATGCTGCTCCGTCGCCGCGCCCGAACAGCGAGGCGATGCCGTGGCTAACCGACCAGATGTGGAGGGCGACCATCAGGACCGGTGGCCTGCCAGCCTGTGGCAACGTCTCGATCAGGTCGCCAACTGCAGACTTCAGCGACGCAAAGGCCTCGTCCGCCGCCTTGCGAAGCTCCGGGTACGCCGAGATACTGAGCCCGCTCTCGAACATGGCGGAGTAGTATGCAGGTTGGGAACGTGCGAACTCCAGGTAGGCCGCGCCGCAGTTCTTCAAGGCTGACAACGGATCAGGCTTGCCGCCATTGCGCGCCTTTTCAAGTGTCTGGGTAAAGGTGGCAAATCCTTTCGCGGCTACCTCAGCCATGAGTGCCTCACGGTTCTCATAGTGCCGGTAGGGTGCGGCGGGGCTGACGCCGGCATGGCGCGCCGCTTCGGCAAAGGTAAAGCCGCCTGGGCCCTTGGACCCGATCAGGTCAAGTGCTGCCTCGATCAGTGCTTCACGCAGGTTGCCGTGATGATAGCCTCGGCGGCTGCCAGGTTTGTGCCAGTTCATGTGAATGGCTTTTACATTGTCCGGGGTCATGGCGTCCAGTTTGATCTGACGCAAGGCAGCCTGCGCAAACGGCGTGGTTAACTGTTCATTAGGGAGTTTGCATCCAGTTTCGGGGAGGACGCCAGCCATGCGGATCGCCATCATCTATGCCACCACCGAAGGCCAGACGCTGAAGATTGCCCGGCGAACGGCCGAATTGTGCCAGGCCGCAGGCTACGAAGCAGAGCTTCTGAATGCCGTCGCCGTTCCGGCAGACTTCATCATGGCACCCTATGAAGCTGCGGTGCTCCTTTCATCGGTGCACGTCGGCCACTACCAGGCCGCAATGTCGACCTTCCTGAACGACTACAAGGACGACCTCACGGCCATACCCAATGCCTTCATTTCGGTGTCCCTGTCGGCGGCGAGCACGGATCAGGACGACGTGGACGGCCTGCGCGAGGTGACGGACGACTTCTACAAGCAGACCGGCTTCACCCCGCTCTACGAACACCTTGCCGCCGGTGCGTTCCGCTTCACCCGCTACGATTTCTTCAAGCGCTGGGCGATGAAGCTGATCGCCGCACAGAAGGGCATCGACGCCGACACCAGCAAGGACCTTGAACTGACCGACTGGCCGGCACTGGACGCGTTCGTGAAGGATTTTCTGGCTGCCGTGGCCCGCACCAGCGACGCCGCCTGATACCGCGCCAGCATTGCACATTGCGGGGCAGGGATATGCTGTCTATATCTCGCCCACCATGACTTCAGTCCTCTATGCAGCACTTGGCGGCGCCATCGGCGCGAGCCTGCGTTACGGCGTCAACGTGACGGCGCCGAAATTGCTCGGCCACGGCTTTCCATGGGCGACGATGATCGTCAACATAGCCGGCTCGCTGGTGATGGGCGTGCTCATCGGGCTGATGGCCCAGGCCTGGAATGCCAGCTACGAGATGCGGGTTTTCCTGACCACCGGCGTGCTGGGTGGTTTCACCACATTCTCGGCGTTCTCGATCGATTTCGCCGCCATGTACGAGCGCAAGGACTATGGACTCGCCTTTGCCTATGCAGGCGGTTCCGTGGTGCTGTCACTGCTCGCGGTATTCGCCGGCCTGTGGCTGGCAAGGACGGTTTTGCAATGAGCGGCGTGCAGCAGATACACGTAAAACGTACCGAGGAAGGCATGCGCCTGGACCGCTGGTTCAAGGTGCATTTTCCCACGCTCGGCCACGGCAAGCTGTCGAAACTGTTGCGCACCGGACAAGTGCGGGTGAACGGGGCACGGGTGAAATCCAATGCGCGGCTTGAGTCGGGCCAGATGATCCGCGTGCCACCGCTGAACCTCGATGCGGATACGCCGGACGAGACAGGCGAAGAGGCCAAGCCGAAGCCCTTGAGTGCGGCGGACAAGGCCTATTTCGAGTCGATGATCCTGTTCGAGGACAAGCATCTCTACGTGCTGAACAAGCCGGCGGGCCTTGCCGTGCAGGGCGGCTCGCGCACCACCCGCCACGTGGACGGGTTGCTGATGGGGCTTGCGACAGAGATGTACGACCGTCCGCGCCTCGTACACCGGCTCGACCGCGACACGTCCGGCATCCTGGTCATCGCCAAGACCCGCCAGATGGCAACCGCGCTGGGCAAACTGTGGCAGACGCGCTCGGTGCGCAAGATCTACTGGGCGCTCGTCAACGGCGTGCCGAAGCCGGAACAAGGCAAGGTGGACAAGCCGCTGATCAAGGGTGGTGGCGCGGGCGAAGAGCGCATGCACGAGGCCCACAACCCGCACGACGATGGCGCCCAGCGCGCGGTCACGCACTATGCCGTGATCGACAAGGCGCCGCCTGCGGTGGCCTGGGTGAGCCTCAAGCCGGTCACCGGCCGCCAGCACCAGCTGCGCGCCCACATGGCGATGATCGGTCACCCCATCGTCGGCGACGGCAAGTATGGCGACCTGGCCGAAATGCCCGACGGCATGTCGAGGAAGCTGCACCTGCACGCCCGGCGCATTACCTTCCCGCATCCCAAGGGCGGTACGGTGGACATTTCGGCGCTGATCCCGGGCCACATGCGCCAGTCCTTCGAAACCTGCGGCTTCGATCCGGACCGGTTCGACATTCCGGAGGCAGGCGAGGAGGACGAGCAGGCATGAAACTCGTCATCTTCGATTGCGACGGCACGCTGGTCGACAGCCAGCACGGCGTCGTCCACTCCATGCAACATGCCTATGGCGA
The DNA here is from genome assembly GCA_024642465.1 of Alphaproteobacteria bacterium. Taxonomy (GTDB): domain Bacteria; phylum Pseudomonadota; class Alphaproteobacteria; order Rhizobiales; family Aestuariivirgaceae; genus Anderseniella. The sequence goes on along the minus strand of JAHEBA010000101.1, from coordinate 2,579 downwards.
GGCGGGCCTCGAGTTTCCGGGCCGCGATCGCGCGCTTTCCATCGTCGGGCTGTCACTGATCGAGGCGTTCCGCATTCTGGAGCCACACCGGGATCACGCCACGCACGTCAGACTGGCGGAAGCCTACAAGGGCTCGTTCCAGAAGATGCGCGCAGACCGGCTTCACGAGGAGCCGCTGTATGATGGTTGCCGCGAGGTGCTGGACCGGCTGCACGCGCGCGATGACGTGCTGATGGCGATGGCGACAGGCAAGTCCCAGCGCGGCGTGCGCGCATTGCTGGAACGGGAAGGGCTCGAAGGCTATTTCCAGTCGATCCAGACGGCGGACGACGCGCCGTCCAAGCCGCACCCGGCGATGATCCTGCAGGCGCTGGCCGATACCGGTGGGCGGGCCGATGCAACCGTCATGATCGGCGACACCAGCTACGACATGGAGATGGCCCGGAATGCGCGAGTGGGCGCGCTGGGCGTGTCCTGGGGCTATCACCACGACGACCTGCTGAAGGGTGCTGGTGCACACCACATAGTCAATCATTACAATGAGGTGGAATACTTTCTTGAGACGTGGTTCGGGGTGCCGGCATGAGCGACGAGACTGAAGACGAGCGCGCCCGGCGGCTGCTGACACGTCAGGAGCAACTCAACCTTCCAGAGCGGTTCTACAAGCAGGTATCGGTGGAGCCGGCGGACGGGGGCTTCGCCGTGCTGCTGGATGGCAGGCAAGTGAAGACTCCGCTCAAGCAACCGCTGGTGATGCCGGGCGAGACGATGGCCGACGCCGTTGCGTCTGAGTGGGATGCGCAGGGCACCCACATCAACCCGGCGGCCATGATCATGACCAAGCTCGCCAACACGGCAATCGACCGGGTGGCGGGCGACGAGGCGCGCATCATTGGCGAGATCGTGGATTTCGCGGGTTCAGACCTGATCTGCTACCGGGCAGACCGGCCCGAAGGTCTCGTGGCGCGGCAGGTGCAACATTGGGATCCGGTGCTCGGCTGGATAGGCGATACCCACGGCTGCAAGTTCGTCTGCGTCGCCGGCATCATGCACGCCGAACAGCCCTCAGTGTCGCTGGAAACATTGCGCGCGGCGTTGTCCGGGGAAGGTCCGTACCGGCTCACCGCCATTCATAATCTGACCTCGCTGACCGGGTCCGCGCTGATCGCCATGAAGGTCGCTGCCGGCGCACTCGAGCCGGAAGCCGCATGGCTCGCCGCCCATGTCGATGAGGATTGGCAGATCGAGCAATGGGGCGAGGACGAGGAAGCCCAGGCCCGCCGCGCGTTGAGGAAAGCTGACTTCGATGCGACCGTACGGTTCCTGAAGATGGGTTGAGGGCAGTTGAGAGCTTCGCAAAAGCGGCGGCTGATCGTCTGACTGGCCGTTGTCATGTTTGGCACGGTTGCCGGCTACTTTTACACCGCAGCGTTCTACACCGGCAGTGAGGACGTGGCCGTGCACCCGTGGAGGGGCGCGCGCGCCGGTGCCCTGATAGCAGCCCTGGCAGGCGGCTTCGAGCTGTTTGCCATGCGTTCCGCCCTGGGCATCTGGTTGCGGCGATTGCCCTACATGGCAGGTTTCAGCCTGCGGGTGCTGATCCAGACGTCGCTTGTGGTTGGCTGTCTCGCACTCAACTATTTCATCTCGAACATTATGTCTGCCGACCCGCTTCCCGGATACCATCTGGAAGACCTGGCAGACGATACGGCGTTTTCATTGGTGGCAATGACGTTTGCGATGCTGAGCGTCGAACTGGCCCGCCATCTGGGCGCCCGCAACATGCTGCGGATATTCACCGGCCAGTACCGCCGGCCGATCCGGGAAGAACGGATTTTCGTCATTTTCGATGTGGCCGGATCAAGCGAGGCTGCAACCCGTCTCGGCGATGAAAGATTTCACCAGTTCCTTTCGTCGATCTTCTTCGACATCGATCAGCCGATTGTGGACTTCGGCGGAGACATCCATTCGTACGTTGGAGATGCAGTGTTCGCCGTTTGACCTCTGCCAGGGCCACAGGGGCGAAGCGATGTGGTGCACGCCCTCATGGCGGTATGGGACACGATTGCACGTAGGCGAAGCTATTATGAAAGCGAATTCGGGCTGCAACCACGGCTGAGGGCGGCGGTGCATTGCGGTTCCGTCGTGGCCGGTCAGACCGGCGACAGCAAACGGCAAATCACCTACCCGGGCGAAACCGTCAACATTGCGGCGCGGATCGAAGCGCTGGCCAAGGTTCTCAAGCGGGTCATCCTGGTCTCGCAAGCAGCCCGCGAGCGGATTGAACTGCCAGAAGGCGTTGAGGCGACCGACGAAGGCACGCATGGCTTGAAGGGCGTCGCCGGACCGGTCCGGCTGTTCAGCCTTTCCATTGACCCGGTGCAGCGGTAAGCAGGCGGGCGGATTGCGCGCGCCACCCAAACGTCTGACTTGCCGCTTTGCTCAATGCTGCTAGAACGTCCTGTAACAATTCGAAGACAGGGCAGGGAGCGCATCTCATGCAGGAAATTCTCGAGCAGTTGAAGCAGCGCCGCGAGGTTGCGCGCCTCGGTGGTGGTGAAAAGCGCATCGAGGCACAG
>JAHEBA010000252.1 GCA_024642465.1 Alphaproteobacteria bacterium | reverse complement strand
GTGGTGGACAACACGCTGGACCGGCAGTTCGACGTGGGCGCGCCAGACCGGGTCTGGGTCACCGACATCACCTACATCACCTACATCAGGACACTGGAAGGCTTCGCTTTGTCAATCCCGGCGCAAAATGGGTCAGGTTCCCGGTGTAAAATTGGACAGTTTGGTTGGGAGTTAGCAGCGCCTTGGCGCGCGTGCTTTCCAGATAGCTAACGTGTGCCAAGGCGGGCTGGCCGGAGGCCAGCATTTCCGATCCTGATTAGTGGTTTCAGGTTTGGGCTTTTCGGCTCTCGCGCAGCCGGAAGCTTTCACCGTTCATCTCCAGGATATGCACGTGATGGGTCAGACGGTCGAGAATGGCGCCAGTCAGGCGCTCTGAGCCGAAAACCTCGGTCCATTCATCGAACGGCAGGTTGGAGGTGATGATGATGGACCCGCGCTCGTAGCGCTGCGAGATGACTTCGAACAGCAACTCGGCGCCGGTCTTGCTGAGCGGAACGAAACCGAGTTCATCGATGATTAGCAGATCTTGGCTGACCAGCAGCTTTTGCAGACGCTGCAAGCGCCGTTCATCGGCAGCCTCGATCAGTTCGTGGACCAGAGCGGCGGCGGTCGTGAAGCGGACTTTCTGGCCTCTCTGGCAAGCCGCCAGTCCCAGCCCCAAGGCGACGTGGGTCTTGCCTGTTCCAGAGGGGCCGAGTGCGATGACGTTCTCTCGACGGTCCACGAAGGCGCAGCGGGCAAGCTCCATGGTCAGGAGCTTGTTCAGTGATGCAATCACCTTGAAGTCGAAGCTGTCCAGGCTCTTGGTGGCCGGGAACTTCGCTGCCTTGATCCGACGTTCGATCATCCGGCGTTCGCGCTCGATCAGCTCCAGTTCGCAGAGCCGCAGCAGATACTGCACATGGTCTTTGTTCTCGGCCGCACACTGCCGGGCCAGCTTGTCGTATTCGCTGTGGAAGGTCGGCAGACGCAGCTTCTTGAGATGATGCTGCAGCAGGACCTGCGGCGCTTCGGTCATGCCGCTTCCCCGGACATCAGCACCTTGTAACTGGCCGGGTCCGTCGTCTCGACCTGTGCCTTGGGCAGGTAGGGATAGACGTCGAGATCAAGCCGCGGTGGGCGCTTCTCGATCCGGCACAATACCAGATGCTTGACCGCGTCGTAGCCAATGGTGCCGTGGCCGAGAGCGTGTTTGATAGCGCCATGGACATGGGCCATCTCGAAGGTCTCCAGCAGGCGCAGGACCTGAACGTACTCGCGTTTGCCTTTCTTGCCCATCCGCGCTTCCAGCAACCGGTGCAGGGCGGCGAACTCGGCGGGCAGGTCCCAGCCTTGCAAGGGAGCGGCCTGGTCCAAGGCTCCCACCTTCTGCTCCAGCAGCGGCAGGTAGTGCATAGGGTCGAACACCATGTCGGCCTTCTCATAGGACCGGGGGTGGCGGGCGATCACCTCTGCGCCGCAGCCGATGACCACCTCATGGATGTAGCCCCGGACCTGAACCTCCTGATGGGCATAGGCGACCGGCACGGAATAATCGTTGTTGCGGTACCGGACCATCGAGATCGACGTGGCTCGGGTGCTGACCTTGTCACAGGCGTCATAAGGCGCGGGCGGCAAAACCATCAGCGCGTCTAAGTCATGCAACAGGCGTTCGCCGATCGGCTCTGAATGACCACGTACGGTGTCGTCCTGGCGCTTCAGGCACCGTCCCTCCAGCCAGGCATTCAACTCATCGAAGCTTTTGAACCGAGGGGCGGGCACGAGGAAGTTCCGCCGCCCATAACCGATCACACCCTCGACATTGCCTTTGTCATTGCCCTTGGCGGGGCGGCCAAACTTGTCTTCGAACAGGTAATGCGACTGCAACTCGGCAAAGGTTCTGGTCCTCTCCCGCTTCCCGTCGCCGCAAATCCTGGCAACAGCGATCGAGGTGTTGTCATATAGAATCGATAGCGGCACGCCGCCGAAAAACGTGAACGCCGCATTGTGCCCATCGCAGAACGCCTCAGTCGTCTCCGCCGGATAGGCTTTGATGAAGAACGCGTCCGAATGCGGCAGCGACATCGCAAGATAGTGCAGCTTGCATTCAGCGCCGCCGATCACCCCAAGCGCTTCGCCAAAATCCACCTGGGCATGGCCCGGCGTATGCGACAGCGGTACGAAGACCTCACGGGTCCGGCGCTTCTTCTCCCGCACATAATCGGTGACGATCGTGATACCGCCGGTAAAGCCATGCTCTTCTCTGAGCCGTTCATGGATGCGCCTGGCGGTGTGGCGCTGCTTCTTGAGCCGGAACTTATCCTCTTCCAGGATCTGGTCGATGATCGCCACGAACGGGTCAAGCTTGGGGCGGACCGGCGGGCCTTCCCGACGATATCCAGGCGGAACCGCATGGATCAGCATCTTCGCGACCGTCTTGCGGTCGATCCCGAAATGCCGCGCCGCCGCGCTCTTGCTCATTCCCTTCACATGGCACGCATGCCGCACCCGACCATAAAGCTCCACAGAATACATCTCCCGCCCTCAGCTTGTTCGCCTCGGGCCTCACGGTGCGGAATATTCCTCCGCGACGGTCAGATCATCCAACCGATTCCGTGGGTATTTTGTCTCCGGGATTCACACTCATTGCCCATCAGCGCCAAAATGCCGAAAAGTTCATTGCCCCTGCATCGAGGGCCGCGTAACGTTCAACCCGGCATCGCCGCTAAACGAAGTTCAACAAACTTCGGGA